>CAZFCK010000056.1:0-22208 GCA_964517355.1 uncultured Desulfovibrionaceae bacterium
CATGAGCAAAGCATAACCAATTGTCTAGACTATTTCAAGAGTTATATGCTCTAGCCTTTCCAAAGGCCCATGGTCCGGATTTCACTCCGGGCAGCAAGTGGAGTTATTCCAACTGCGGGTTTTATCTCTTGGGGATGGTGATTGAAAAAGTCACGGGCAGCACGGTGGACATTGAGGCCTGGAACAGAATTTTTAGGCCCCTGAATATGAATAATACGAGCCTCTCGCGCCGGGGAACCTTGAAGGCCCCCTACACTGGTGGATACTGTCTCGTAGACGGCGAAACCGAACTTCGGAATATGGCGCTGTGGAATATGTCCTGGGATTGGACGGCAGGTTCCGCAGTAACCACGGCCGGAGACATGCTGCGCTTCAGTGAGGGTCTGTTCGGCGGCAACCTGTTGCAGCCGCAAACTTTGCAGGCAATGAGCACCCCGGTGGGAGCGGCCCAGGACATTTCACCGTATGCCGGTTATGGCTACGGTCTGCGTGTCCGGTCAAAAGATACGTATTATGATGTGCCCAGTCTGGGGCACGACGGCGCAAATGGTGGAACTCATGCCCAATGGGTCTATTATCCGGAGGCGCAGGGCAGCCTTTTTCTGGCCACCAATCGACTCGATTACAGCAGCAAAGGGATCAATGCCGTGGCATTGCTGAAAAAGGTTAGAACCGAACTGGCTCCCCTGATAAGCGAGGTCCCCTCGGTGCCGATTTTGTCCTGGTAGGGGCGAAGACCTCGGAAGCATCATGCTGCGCAGGTAACAGTGCTTTTTTCAACTGCAACAAAGGGTTCTTGGTCGGAAAAAAAGTGTGGCTACTTGCTTGAATAAGATAGAATGATCAATGAGCGAAAGACCGGGGGTAAGAATCCCGTGAAAGAGATTCTTACCCTCGGAGTAATAGGCAGTAATAATTATAACAGGTCGTTTTAGAAGCGAATGTAATAACCGCGCAGGGCAGGTGGACTCAGTTCAGAAAGGAGCGCGGCGTGGCAATCTGCTCATTGCAGATTTGACCGAGCAATCCGAGGTCCACTGCGCATAAGGCCATGGCTTTGCGGAAAAAGAGGGCCTGGTCCTTTTTTCCTTTGTGTTGGGCGCAACACCGTTTGAAATCCGAGGCAATATCATCCAGGGTTTTGTGTTGTGAGGTGAGGGGCAGGCACACGGGTTCCACATGGTGCGGCGCCAGATGCAGAAGGAAAAACAGATTTTTTTGTTCTTCTCCGTTGTAATCCAGGAAAAGGAAGGAGCCGAGCGCATCCAATCCGCTGGGATATTCCAGGTAAAGGCACTGCCAGGGCAAAGAAAAGAGAGAACTCACAGGAATGGCGTTCACTTCAGGCAGGTTGGTTGCTTCGTCGAACCCAGCGGCGTCCAGCCGCAACACACGTTTCTCAATCCGCCATCCGGCGAGGGCGGAGAGCAGATACGGCTCCACACCGTCACGCTCATACCCGTAATGTTGCCGCAGCAGATCATATGATACGCCGACGGGGAAAGCACACCACGCGGGCCACTGAAGTTGTTGCGATTCACCGGAACGCCGGAGACGCAAAAGGGCTTGCACATAGTCGAAAACCCGGGGAAAGCTACGTTGAAAGGCGAGTGACAAGACTATTGGCGGCACGTAACGCATCCAAACACCTCCTTATGCGGGCTGGAGTGGTTAAGCGACCATGTGGCTTTCTCGTGTTGGCACAATGTTTTTATTTATAAAGGCTTATTCTTGTGTTCCGTCCCAAGTCCCGCCGGAGGGGGGAGAATACCCCCCCGGACTTGAGACTGTCATGCGTTAATTGAGCAATATCCCAATGGATTTTGTAAGAAAAATGCATTGGAGATTCTAGAGTATTTTAACTTTGAAAATGTTAAAAGGTTCTGCAAAGATTTGCTGGCAAATCTTTGCCGTGAAATGCTCTAAAGATACTTTCCCAACAGATTTTCAACCCGCTGGGGAGATTACCATTTTGAAGTCATTATGCGCCAGCAGGCTTACTTTTTCCGAGAACCTCTTCGTTCCGCTCTGAACTTGATGAGTTCCCCCACAATGCTCACCGCGAGTTCCTCAGGCGTTTCGGCCTTGATGGGTAGGCCGATGGGGCAGTGCACGCGTGTAAACTCTTCTCTTGAATACCCTTCCTCTTCCAAAGCGTCGTAAATGGCGTCACGTTTGCGTCTGCTGCCGATCATGCCGAGGTAGCCGGGGGAAGACCGCAAAATTTGGCCCAGGACCGTCTTATCGTGCACGTGGCCTCTGGTCACGATGATCACATAGCTATTGGCGTCTATTTGCACGCCGCTGAAGCAATTGTCGAATGTATCTAAGACAACGATCTGGGTTGCATCCGGAAAGCGTTGGCTGTTGGCGAATTCACCACGATCGTCGATAACCGTCACGTTGAAGCCGACGCGCGCGGCCGCAGCCGCGGTGTGTTGCGCAACATGCCCGGCGCCGACCAGAACTATGGTGCCGTTTTCGAGATGCGGCGAGGCCAGGTAGCGCGTTCCTTCCCAGGTGAAAATGGCGGCGCCGCCGGCGTTTGCCGCAGCGAGGGCGCGTTTTTCAAGTTCTTCCGGAACATCCAGAGAGGTTGTGCCTTGAACGATCACCCAGCGCCCCGTGACGTGCAGGGGGGCTTTCGCATCGGCAGAACCCAGCGAACAGAGCACGACAACTTTATGGCCTTTTTTCAAGGCGTTGGCCGCAGCCGTATAGATGCCCACCGTATCGGCGCTCGGATGGATGAGCTGCATGAACACCTGGAGGCGTCCGCCGCAGATCATGTCGTTCAGAGCCGCTTGTGTGCTGCTGAGATCAAAGGACATCAGTTCGGCGCTATCCGCGGGGAGGGAGAAGAGGGCGGCTGCCTTGCGTTGCGCTTCGGCTTCCATAATGCCCCCGCCAATACTGCCGTCAAAAGATCCATCTTCGGCTATGATCATGTCCGCGCCGGTGGAGCGGGGGGTTGAGCCGCTGTGTTCACAGATTACGGCTTCAACAACAGGTTGATTGTTTTCGAGTCGTTTTACCAAATTATCCATCAGATGCATCATATCTCGTTCTCTTTATCTAGGGTGGTGATTTCGGGATTTCTCTTGCCCAGGACGCAGTGTTCGTTGGACCAGGGCAGAGTGGATAGTGCGAGCCGCAATGACGTGACGGAGGCACGAAAGTTTGTTTCCAGCCGCTGCCGCGCCAGTTGCAGGGTATCGTCTTTGAAACCGGGTTGGACAAGCAGTGTGATATCGAGACGCAGTGTCGCGGCGTTATCGCTCAGGGCGGCGCGCACTCGAAAATCCATGAGGTTCGGCAGATCAAGCAGCAGTTCGTCCAGGCGCCCCATGGAGAGCATGGAGCCGTCGTGCAGCGTGCGCATCAAGTGCAGCCGCCCCTGCACCTTGTCCAGGCGTTTCAAGACGGTGCCGCAGGCGCAGGGCGCGTCCAGCAGGCGTCCCATGTCGCCGGTGCGATAGCGCACCAGGGGCATGGCTTCCCGGGTAAGGGAAGTGACGACGATTTCGCCCCATTCTCCAGGGGGGAGGGGCGTATTGTTGTGCGGATTGACGATTTCAAAGTACAGGTCGGCCTCGCGCGGGTGGCAGCCGCACCGGGCCTGGCATTCGACGCCGCCGCCGAGGCCTGTTTCCACTGTGCCGTAATGGCAGAACGTGCGGCACTGCCAGAGGCGTTCAAGCTCGCGGCGAACGCTTTCGGGGATGTAGTCCGAGCAGAGCAAAACGCTTTGCAGAGCGAAACGCGCTTTGGATGTCTCTTGGAGCGTTTCATATGTCCTGGCCATAGCCAGCAATTGCAATGGAAATCCCACCATGCAGTCGGCGCCAGAACGCATGGCTTCGGTCAGGGCGAGCCGCGGGTCATTTACCAGGCCGTGAACAAGACTGCGCACGCCCAGGCGTTGCAGGCCCCTGGCCAAAAGGTCTCCCGTGCTGTCCGGCGTGGCGCCCGGCAACAGGATCAGCACCAGTTGTCCCGGCTTGACCATAGTGCCCATGCCCAGGTGAAAGAACTCAATGGTTTTTTCCAGATCCTGTTCAGAGAAGAAGAGACGTTTGGCTGGGCCGGTGGTGCCGGAACTCATGAGACTCACGGCGCGCGCCACATGGTCCTGGGGCACGCAGAGCATGTCCATGGCGTGTTGGCGGATGTCTTCCTGGGTGGTGAAGGGCAGTTTTTCAACGTCGGCGAATGTCGCGAGAGAAGCGGGACCATGCGCCAGATGCGCGGCGTAGAACGGGCTGTTGGCGCGCACATAGGCGGTGATTTCCTGTAGTTTGGAAAGCTGCCATGCATCCAGAGCGGGACGAGGCAGCGGAGTTGGCGCTCCGATACGATGAGCGACCAGGGCGTCCAGGGGCGTTATTGGTCGCATGATACCTCCCGCTTCCGGCCGCGATAAAGGGGCGTGCCGTCGGCGGCGGTAATATTGTAGGCGCAAAAGGGGATGAGCAGCCCGTCCGGAGACATGACATGGATGCAGCAGCCTTTGAGGCGTTCCAGGTCAAGGGTCCAGGCGTCTTGGAAGGCCATGGCCGAGATGCTGAACATCCAGGTACGGACTTGATCCAGGAATTCATCCAGTTCCGGAGAAGCGCCGGGATCGGGAGGCGGGCAGTCGCACTCGGGAGCGCTCCATTGCCGCGCCGTATAGGAGATGGATTTTTTCGCGCCTTCCTTGGCTTCATGGGGCGGTGCGCAGCAGCACGATTGCCGGCTGGAAAGCGGTTTAAGACTGCCGTCCGCCAAACGCAGATAATTGCCGTGGAAGGAGCAGAGCGCATGCTCACAGCCTGGGGGGGCGAATTGCTCCGTATTGACCAGGCCGTTGGTCTGTTCTTCCAGTCCGCGCATGATGTCCGGCAGCGTCATGCGCTTTTCGTCAGGCGGCCCCCCAGGAGCCGGGTGGCGTCCGAAATAGCTGATGGGTTGGAAATGGACGCCGCGTACATGTGGGCCGGCTTGCAGGGCGTAGCGGACGATATCACCCAGCTGCCGGTCGTTGACGCCGGGAACCACGGTGGGCACGAGGACCACGCCCAGACCCGCCTGGCCGCACCGTTCGACGATGCGCAGTTTCTCCCGCCACAGCGGCTTGCCGCGAAGGGTTTCATAGACGGCATCATCCATGCCGTCGAACTGCAGAAACACCGAGGCCAGGCCCGCATCGCGCAGCGCTTCGGCATAACCCGATTCACTGCCCAGCCGCAGGCCGTTGGTGTTGAGCTGGATAAAGGGAAAGCCCTTGTCGCAGCCCATGCGAATGATGTGCGGGAGATCGTCGCGCACCGTTGGTTCGCCGCCCGAAAGCTGGATATTGCAGGAGGGCACGCCCCCTTGCGCCTGCAGCACGCGGTCGTACAGAAAGGAGAGTTGTTCCATATCCGGATCGGAACCGCTTCCGGCGTCGGCAAAGCACACGGGGCAGCGAAGGTTGCAGCGCTGGGTGATTTCAATGAGCGCGGTGCACGTATGCTGCCGGTGTTCGGGGCAAAGGCCGCAATCGTAAGGACAGCCCTTGTCGCGTTCCGTAAGACACGCCGGAGGGCGTGAAGGGGTTTTGGGACGGAGCCAGTCGGCAAAGAGCGGTTTTTCGCGCCAGATGACGGATTCGAAAGCCCCGTGCTCAGGGCAATGTTTCGCCAGGGTCACGGTTTGCCCCTGCTTGCGGATCATGGCGGGTATGGTTCGCAGGCACACAGGGCAAACACTCTGTGTGCCTTGGCCGGCGCCATGCCCGGAGTGTCCGGGGGTTAGTTCAAAGGGTTTCATTTTCGAGTGCGGGCTGTTCTCAGACATAGGTTTCTGATTTCGGAATGTTGGGATCGATATCGTAATCCGTGAGGATTTCCATGCAGCGGCTGAAGGCCAGTTGCATGATGCCGGCGCAACGTTCTTTCTCAGGTTTGCGGCAGCGTCCTTCGCCAACGATATCTAAGCAATTGCTCCCTCCGTAAGTTGCCTGCATTTCTTCACGGAACCACGCGACGTAGGTTTGCAGCATCAAGGGGAAGCGATCATGGGCCTGTTCGCTAGGGCTGCCTTTTCCGGCATACAAGCTGAGAAGGCAGGCGCCGCCGGTGAGGACGCCGCAGGGACCTTCGCAGTCTCCGAGACCGAGGCAAAGTCCGGCCATGGCGCGAACGAGATCGGGATTCTCGATTCCCTGTTGTTCCAGGCCCAAAAGCACCATTATTTGGCTGCAACAAAAGCCGGAAGCGCTGTATTGCAGCAGCTGGAGAGTGATGTCGTTCATGGTAATACGCTCCTCGCTATTGCGATATAATACCCGAGCTTGAGGCTTTTTCCTTGGCAGGACACGGCACATGCCCTGTTGGGGGGGAGAAACGTTTCCCAAAAGGCTTGCAAGGAACCGTGAGCGAAAACGAGTTCCGCAGCAAGTTGCGTGAGCATGGGCGTATGGTCTTCCCATACATCCAAGGGCAGCGCATGTTCGTGGAAAAGGGCTTCAAGCTCTTCCCGAACACGCGCCCCGTCAACACAACAGGTGGGGCCAAGGGTGGGCTTTGGCCGCAGCCGGGCGGGTGGGGTTCTTACATACACATCGCTGAGCAACAAGGCTCCTCCCGGCCGCAAGACGCGATTGACTTCGGTCAGGAGGGCCTGTGGATCGGGCATGAGGCAGAAGGCGCATTCGCACAGCACGGCATCCATGCTCCGCGAGCGTAGGGGCAGATTCATGGCGTTACCCAAAAATAAGGGCAAGCCGGGTGTCTTTTGCAACAGGTCCATAGATACGTCTACGCCGCAGACATGCATGCCGTGCTGTTGACGCACGTGCAACACGCTGGCGCCTGAACCACAGGCCAGATCCGCTATCCATGATCCCCGATCAAGACCGGCAAGGGAAATAAGCCGGTCGGTCAGGGCGAGCCCCCCGGGCCTGAGCAGGCCGCCGGTGTGCGCCAGGAGAGGATTTTGCGCGTAATCCGGCACAAAGGGGGCAGGTAGTGTCATTTATCCTCCAACAATTGCTCCACTTCCAGCATTTTGCCGGTGGCCAGATTTTCAGGCACCAGCACCAGGCCGCATTTGGGGCAACGCAACAATTCCACCGAGAACATGGAAGCAAGGTAATTGACTTCCACTTTCTCAGGTTGCAGCTCATTGCCGCAGGCACAACGCCATAATGTGGGTTCTACGAAACTGAGGTTGCTCATGCGTCACCTCCGGCTTCCTTTGACGATGTCCTGGGTGGGAGCGCGTCAGCGTCCGGCGGCAGGATCATACGGTGCGACCATGCGTTATGGATAACGTATCCGCCGTTGCCTGTCGGAGAATATTCGATCCAGAAGGTGACGCGGGCATGCCTGTGGCACGCCAGGAAATGGTCGTTTTCCGAATGGATGAATTTCCTTCCGGTCTGCTCCGCCACATGGACGGCTCGCTGCGCATCCTGGATAAGGATGCGTCGCGTCTCCATCTTCTGCAGTACTTCAGGTGCTATGTCCAGCTGGATCGACCTGTGCGGATCTTGCGCCGGAGCGTCTTGATCCCACAGGGATTTCAACAGATCGCGGCAAAGATCCTCGCGATTGTCGCGCCGTTGCGAAAGCGTGACAGCGGGCAGCGCAGCGGGGTCCGCATCCATTGGAAAGAGCAGGTCCAGGATATGGAGCACGCGCTTGCCGGTCATGGCCAAGGCTTCACGGCACATTGCGCAGTAGGCCAGAAAGTCGCCTTCGGCCTGGGAGGCGCGGCGCTTGGCCACATCGCGGGCCAGGGGGGCGTTGGCGTTCATGAGCAGGCCGCCGTAACCGCAGCACTCGGTGAGCGCGCCGCCTGTTTCCAGTTCCTGGAACTCCTGCCCCATTGTGCGCAGGAGATCGCGCAAGGATTGTTGGATTGCAGGCTGCTCCCTGGTTGTGCAGGGATCATGCAGGGGAAAGCAGGCGGGCAAGGCCTTGGCGCCCTGAGGCAGGCCGCGCTCCTGAAGAAGTTCCCAAAGGCTCAGTGTCTTGAACTCGGGGAGGTGTTGCTTGAACATGGAGCAGCACGTGGAGCAGGCCGTGACGACCTGAGGTTGCCCGAGGTCAGACCATTGCGCTCGTATCTGCTGTAAAACGTGTTCAAAGCGGTCGGTTTGCGCGGCCCACTGGGCCGGAGCGCCGCAACAGCCGAGCATGATGCCCACGCTTTCGGCAAGGTTGCCGCCAAGCCAGTCGTAAACAGCCTTGACCTGTAAGGGACGGGTACCCGCCAATTGGCAGCCGGGGAAGAAAAGAAACCGGCTTGAGGATGTGCCTGGGGCGTTACGCGCCAAAAAGGAACGTTCGGATAACGCGTCCATCATTTCGTTTATGGCGAATTCATGGGCGGAAGGCGGCATCACTTCCTGGCGCAGTAAGTCGAGGCGTGCGGTATGGCAGAGCTCGGCCATGGGAAAATCATTGGGGCAGATGCTGGTGCACAGGCCGCAGAGCATGCAGGAATTGATGAACTTATTCGTGGTCCGCGTTCCGTAGACAATGGAGGCGTTGTTGTAGACCTCGCGGGCGTATTTTTTGGGATGGCCTTTGAAATGTTCCAGATAGAGACAGTTTTTAACGCATTCCATGCATTCGCACTGGATACAACGGCCGGCTTCGGCTTGGGCTTCCTCAGGGGTGTATCCCGCGGAGTCGGCCATGGGCACGGCAGGCTGGGGCTCAATGCCAGTGAGACTGGTGTATAGCCTTGTTTCAACGGAGCCTTCCGCTTCACGCCGGGCATGGAGAGAAACTTTTTGGCGAAAACGGTCGATGCTGGAAGAGCCCCTGCGTCCATCCGCCGCGTCGGCGATGGGAGAAAACGTTCCGCCATGGATACTGCCGCCACCGCAAAACACGTTATCAAACGAGGTGATCAGAGAAACAGGATCGTTCGACGCGGGACACAGTTCGCGAACAGCCTCTTCTTCGCGGTCAAGAAAAGCAGCATCGTATTCTTGACGCAAGGCTTCAAACCGTGCGGCATCCAGGGCGTGGTCCGTGTGAAACACGACACCGAGTTTTTGCAGGCTGGCGAGTTCGTCGTGCAATGCCTGCGGCGGCAATACGGATTCTTCAAGAAAGAGGAGTTGCCCCCCAACAGCGGTCAGGGATGTGAAAACATCTACGGGATAGCCTTTGCGGGAAAGATCCGACGTAAGAACCAATCCCGCGAGGCCAGAGCCGAGCACGGCAACTCGAAATTTTTTTTTGGGAAGCGGCAGCAGTTTGGATTGCTGACCGGCCTGTTGCACACAACACCGTTCAAGCGCGCCGATGCGTACGGCATCGCCGGCTTCGTTCCGTTTGCATACGGATTCACAAGGATGGTCACAAATACGGCCCAGAACCGCGGGAAGGGGCATGCTGCGTTCAAGAGTCTTGCGTGCGGCATTCCACTGGCCTTTGGCTGCCTGGGCCATAAAGGTACGAACGTCTATATGTAAGGGGCAAGTCGCGGTACACCAAGGCGGTTCTTCCTGAATGCACATGGCTTCGAGTTTTCGCAACTCGCTTTGCTCCATCAGCTTGCCTTCAGGAGAACCTTGTCCTGGTCGGTGCCCCGCTTTACGCGACTCTTTTTCATCCATCGTGATATCTCCGGACCTGGCCTATGATGCAAGAAGGGGTGGGACCGTAAGGCCCACCCCTTCTCAATGTATTTGCTAGGACGTCACTACTTCAACTGCTCCAAACCGGCCTTGACCTTTTCGGGATAAGCCGGGGTGGCTTTGATGCGCACGCCGCATGCGTTGTAGATAGCGTTGCAAATGGACGCATGGGGGCTCGTCAAGGGCAGTTCGCCTGTTCCGGCCGCGCCGTGAGGACCTTCGGGGCGCGGAGTTTCAACATAGATGAGGTTGAAGTTGTCACCATCGGGAACATCCTTGATGTAAGGAATACCGGCGCCCTTCATGGTGGAGTGCTTCTGGATGTCCTCGAAGTCTTCGGTGAGACCCAAGCCGATTCCCTGAGCCATGCCGCCGTAGAGCTGGCCGTCAACAACGAGCTTGTTGTTGATTTTACCTACGTCGGCAACCAAGGTAAAGCGCTCCACTGTGGTCTTGCCGGTTTCCATGTCCACGGCCACTTCGGCGATGAACAGACCGTACATGTAAACGACAAAGGGGATGCCCTGGTTGTTTGCGTCGGCCACGGTGCCGGGAGCGGTGTACACGCCGGTGTACTTGAGGTCGATCTTCTCATCCACCATTTCCTGATAGGTGCGGAAGGTGCCGTCGCTCTTGCGCATGGCGTTCATCAGCATCTCACCGCCGACTCTGATGGCGTTACCGGCCATGACCTGGGAGCGGCTGCCGCCTGCGGGACCGCAGTCGGGGCAGACTCTCGGGTCGTTGAGCACCAGCTTGATGTCCGTGGGGGCCAGGCCCAGGGGGCGCAGGGTTTCGTGCAACGTGCCGAGAGCGCCCATGTCAGCGCCCTGGCCGTGGTCTTCCCATGTGGTGAAGATGGTGACCGTGCCGTCGGGGTTCAGTTCGACAGCCGCAGCGGCGGTGTCGGGGCCGTCAAGGCCGCAACCGTAGATACCGATGGAGAGGCCGACACCGCGTTTGACCTTGTCGGTGGATTCGGCTTTTGTTCTCTTTTTGGCCGCTTCATAGACAGGACGGCCCTTGTCAAAGATTTCAGGCAGGCTCAATATTTCGGGAGTCTGACCGGTGGGCGTGGTGGCGCCTTCGCGGTACAGGTTTTTGTAGCGAAGTTCAAAAGGATCCATACCCAGCTTTTCAGCCAACTCGTCAATCAGCGTTTCGGAAGCGAATTCGCTCTGGGGAGCGCCGTAACCGCGGAAAGCGGAGCCCCAGGCATGGTTGGTGCAGACCGTACGGCCATTACCAAAGATGTTGGGAATGTCGTAACCGGCGCCGATGAATTGCGCGCCGCGCAGGGTCAGCAGATCGCCGAACTCGGAGTAGGGGCCGTGGTCGACGGTCCAGTCGCTTTCCATGGCGAGCAGCTTGCCTTCCTTGTCAGCGGCGAATTTCACGTTCATGAAGAACGGAGAGCGCTTACCGGTGTAAGTCTGCTGCTGGTACCAGTCATAGCCCAGGTAGGCGGGACGGCCGGTGGCCAGAACTGCGGCGCCGACCAACGCTTCCATGGTGGGGCTGAACTTGTAGCCGAACGTACCGCCGGTGGGAGCCTGCACCAGGAACAGCTTCTCGGTGGGCACGCCAAGGCCGGGGGCGATCATCATGCCGTGGATGTACAGGGCGATGGATTTGCAGTAGATAACCAGGTTTTCTTCTTCATCCAGGAAGCCCCAGGCAACGTCGGGCTCGATGGGCATATGGGGCTGACGGCCGACGTAGTAGTCGCCTTCGATGGTCACATCGGCTTTCTCGAAGATCGGTCCGATGGGCTCGCCTTTCTCCACATGGGTTTCAAAGTAGACGTTGGGCGTACCGGGATGGATTTCAATGGCGTCTTCGGCCATGGCTTCAGGGGCGCTCATGTAGGCCGGCAGTTCTTCCAGGTCCACTTTCACTTTCGCAGCGGCGGCTTTGGCCTGCTTCTGGGTTTCAGCGCACACGATGGCGATGGCGTCGCCGAACTGGTAGACCTTGTCGTCGCACAGGATGGGACGATCCCAACCGTCACCCTTGTTGGTGGGGAAGGTGATCAGACCGGTGATGCGGTTCTTGCCCTTGATGTCCTTGTGGGTAACGACCTTGACCACGCCGGGCATCTTTTCGGCTTCGCTGGTGTCGATGCCCTTGATGTTGGCATGGGAAACCGTGGCCTGCACCAGGGCGCAATACACGGCGTTGTCAGGCAGCTTCGTGCCCATGTCCGCGCCGTAGTCCAGGGTGCCCGTGACTTTGGCCACAGCGGAGGGACGGGGGTACTTGGTGCCCCAAATACGGCCGTCTGCGGGCATCTTGAACTCGATGTCCTCTACCTTGATTTCGCCACGCATGATTTTGGCGGCGTCCATGGTGGCGTCCACCAGGGGCTTGTAGCCGGTGCAACGGCAAACGTTGTTGTGCTTCTGATACCAATCGCGCACATCTTCGCGGGAAGGATTGGGATTGTCGGCCAGCAACTGCTTGGCGGAGACGATGAAACCAGGTGTGCAGAAACCGCACTGGGCGCCGCCGTGAGCAGCCCAGGACGCCTGGATGGGATGCAGGTTCTCGGGAGTGCCGATACCTTCAATCGTGGTGATCTGAGCGCCTTCGGGAACACGACGCATCTTGACGATGCAAGCGCGCACCACTTTGCCGTCCATGATGACGCTACAGGCGCCGCACTGGCCCTGGCCGCAACCGATTTTGGTGCCGGTAAGACGGAGGTTCTCACGCAGCACTTCGGACAACATGATGTCGTCTTCTACCAGCACTGTTTTCGGAGTACCGTTAACGATGATCATTTTACTCTTCATTCCATCCTCCTTGCAGACTCCATTGAGAGGGTTACATTAAAAAACGGTTATATTGATGTCGTTTTCATAAAACCGTGTTGAACGGCTTATGCGCCCTTGCCGAAGGGGCACACCGGAAAACGGCACACTTCACAACCGTTGCAAAAACCGCCATGGCCCATAGCCACAATGTCATGTCTGGAAACTTTTTCACCAGCAAGAATGCGGGGTAAGACCAGTTCAAAAATGCTGGCCTGATGATACATGACGCAGCCCGGAAGACCGAGCACAGGAATCTCGCCAAGATAGGCGAGCATGAACATGGCTCCCGGAAACGTGGGAGAACCATACGTTATAACATCCGCTCCCGTGGCGCGAATGCTGGTCGGGGTTTGATCGTCAGGATCCACGCTCATCCCCCCGGTGCAGAGCACTATGTCGGCGCCGCGGGATATGCATTCATGGATGGCGGCCACCGTCATTTCCGAATCATCGGAAACAAAGGCTTGATGGATGACGCTGCTTCCATATCCTGCAAGCTTTTTCCTGATCACGGGACCGAATGCGTCCTTGATCCGGCCATGATAGATTTCGCTGCCCGTGGTCACAAGACCTACCTTGAACGGCAGAAAACCCTTCACTTGAATAATAGGGCCGGTTTCAGCGCAGATTGCCTCCACCGCGCGTATGCGCTCTTCCTCGATTATCAAGGGGACAATACGCGTTCCGGCTATGGCTTTGCCTGATGGTACGCGCTGATGCGTATGGGCTGTTGCCAGAACAACACCCTCTTCATTGTTTACGCGGTGCAACGCCTCCACGTTGACGTGAAGCATGCCGCGCGTTGTCGCTATCAGATTGATACGTCCCTCACAGACTTCGCTGAATCCAATGCCGGGTCCGGACGCCGCCTTGGCTATGCGTTCTGCGGCCTCATTCTCGTGAATCAATCCATCAAGCAAAG
The DNA here is from genome assembly GCA_964517355.1 of uncultured Desulfovibrionaceae bacterium. Lineage (GTDB taxonomy): Bacteria > Desulfobacterota > Desulfovibrionia > Desulfovibrionales > Desulfovibrionaceae > CAZFCK01. The sequence goes on from CAZFCK010000056.1 coordinate 13,361, forward strand.
GCAGAACATATAAGTGCTCCTTGCCCATCTCCAGGAGCACGGGCACGTCTTCCTTTCGGATCACATGCCCTTTTTTGAATGCCCGGCCTTTGAATTCCCCGGGCACGATACGCGTAAGATCTTGGCACAATACCGTGCCGACTGCTTCTTCTACGGGGATTACTTTGATCATCGGATGTGAGGCTCCTTTTGTATGTTCAACTAAACATAATGAATATAGCTGCTTTTTTATGCCCCTGTTTGCATGACAAGTCAAGGCGATCAGGGGGGGTGAGTGGTAAAATAATGTTATAAATACCGTGTAAGTGTGAGATATTTTCAAAAGAAGGAAATTTTTCGTGACAAATTACACAATCTCTCCTTTTCGCCCCCGTCCGCCTGGTAACTTTGAAGGGTAATTCAGTTTTTTGACAGAAAGGCGTGCCTATCTTGGAGTGTCGCCATAAATATTGTAATTAACCGATATATATGATTATTGATTCGCGTTTCGCTGGGCAGCACAGGGGGGCAGTTGGAAGAGAATATGAGGTGTGTCTCTTTGTCGCAGCCGCACGCTACCAAGTTCTTTATTGTTATTTCTGTGCGTTACCTAATGGTTTTGAAAATGTCGGGGGCGGGTGTCGATCGTTTGGGGCGGCAGATGCGAACTCTCATTGATGGTGGGAGGCGTCGGAGCCGCCTCATCTCAATATCCTTTTTGAGTCATTACGGCATTGAGCTATCCGTTTTTATGAAAATCGATGAATAGAAGTGTAAAAAGCGACAATAGACGCCAGTCGTTGACAATGATTTTACATTATGCCAAAAAAGACATAATGATTAATAAAAAAACGTGTTGGACTATTTATATTGTATATGGATATAATGAATACGTTAGAGTATAGAAACATATGTAAGGCGAACGGCGTGCCGTTTTGTGGATTGGGGTTTTGCCTGGATGCGCTCGCCCGCCACGTGAGCCTGTTGGCGACAGTGCTCGTCAAGCATCCCAACCCGCTTGCTCAAAGGGAGAGGGAGAGGTCTGCAGTATGATGTAGCGCTTGTCTTATCCTTCTATCCATAAGTCTCTTTTGGGAATTATATATGCATATTTTATCAACTCCTTTCGGAGGCATGTCATGAAAAGGGATTCAGCAACGATTCGCATGCATCTCTGGTTGGAAAACGATTCGGGCGTGGCATTCGGCATGGGGCGGTTGCTCTTGCTGGACGCTTTGGAACAGACAGGGTCTTTGAAAGGCGCCGCGCATAAACTCGGCATGAGCTATCGCGCTGCCTGGGGGAAGCTGAAAAACACCGAACTGGCTTTGGGGGGAAAACTCCTCGAAAAAACAGGCGGTAACCGCTCAGGTTATCAATTGACGCCCTATGGGCAGGAAATCAAGTCCTTGTTTGAACAATGGTTTCTCGATGTCGAGTCCCTGGCGTTGGAACGCGCGCGCGATCTTTTTCCGTTTGGGGTCAAAGCGTTTACAGCGGCGGCCGACACTGCGGACAACGATGGATAATAACCAGCTTGCTTTTTATGTCTATTTTGACATGTTAGATTTAACATATTAAAATAATTGGAATTTGTGTTGACTTTTGGTTTCGTGGCGGCCTATTGTTTCTAATGATGTCAGATGGTCGGATGTATTTGTTTTTTGTCGGGCCCAGTATTGAGGTGCACTGCCGCAATACGTGCCGGCGGCAGTGTACGCGAACACAAGTCAACGGAGGAAGCAGGTTATGGATTGCAACCGCAGAGATTTCCTCAAGCTCACAGGCGCAGGCGTCGTAGGCCTGAGCCTGACGCAGCTTGGCTTCGATCTCTCGCCGGCCAAGGCCTACGCCGCCGGTTTGAAGATCGAAGGAGCCAAGGAACTGATTACGGTTTGTCCTTTCTGCTCAGTGAGCTGTCACATCGTCGCGTATGTGAAGGACGGACAGCTTGTGAGCACTGAAGGCGACCCCGATTACCCCATCAACCAAGGTTCTTTGTGCGCCAAGGGAGCGGCCATGCTTTCAATGACGCGCAATGAACACCGTTTGTCCAAACCGCTTTATCGGGCGCCGTATTCCGAGAAGTGGGAAGAGAAAAGCTGGGAATGGTCTCTCCAGGAAATCGCCAAGCGCGTGAAGAAAACGCGTGATGAGAACCTGGTGCTGAAAAACGAAAAAGGCAACACCGTCAACCGGCTGGACGCCATGTTCATGCTGGGCACGTCGCATGCCGACAACGAAGAATGTTCGCTGGTGCACCAGGCCATGAGGAGTCTTGGCGTCGTGCACATGGACCATCAGGCCCGTATCTGACACAGCGCCACTGTAGCGGCTCTGGGAGAGTCGTTCGGACGCGGTGCGATGACGAATCACTGGATCGACATCAAGAATGCCGATGCCATCCTTATAATGGGCAGCAATGCTGCCGAACACCACCCCATTTCCTTCAAGTGGGTGCTCGAGGCCAAGTATAACCGGGGCGCCGTGGTCATGCACGTGGACCCGAAATTCTCACGTACTTCTGCACGTTCCGATTTCCATGTGCCGCTTCGTTCCGGCACCGATATCGCCTTTCTCGGCGGCATGATCAACTACATCCTGCAAAACGAAAAATTCTATGATTTCTACGTGAAGGAATACACCAACGCCACGTTCGTCGTCGGCAAGGACTTCACCTTCACCGACGGTTTGTTCAGCGGTTACAATCCTGATACCCGCATGTACGACAAGTCCAAGTGGGCTTATGAGATGGATGCCAACGGCGTACCCAAGAGGGATAAGACGCTGCAGGATCCGCGTTGCGTTTTCCAGCTTATGAAACAACATTATTCCCGCTACGACCTGGATACCGTTTCCTCCGTCACGGGCGTATCCAAGGAAAATCTGCTGCGGGTCTATGAAAACTACAGCGCCACCGGCAACGGCGAAAAAGCCGGAACAGTCATGTACGCCCTTGGGTGGACGCAACACACCGTCGGCGTGCAGAATATCCGCTCGGCAGCCATTATCCAGCTTTTGCTGGGCAACATCGGCATAGCCGGGGGCGGCATCAACGCTCTGCGCGGCGAGCCCAACGTGCAGGGGTCCACGGACCACACCCTGCTTTACCATATCGTGCCCGGCTACATGGCCATGCCGCACGACGAATGGAAAACCCTCGACGAGTACCTGAAGGCCAACACCCCGGTCAGCAACGATCCCATGAGCGCCAACTGGTGGCAGAACAAGCCCAAGTACTTCGTGAGCCTGCTCAAGGCCTGGTATGGCGAAAACGCCAAACCGGAAAACGGATTCGGGTACGACTACCTCCCGAGAATCGAAAAGGGCGGCGACTACTCCTACCTGCCTCTTTTCGATCGCATGTACCACAACAAGATCAAGGGCGGCTTTATCATCGGCCTGAACCCCATGCAGAGCGTGCCGAATTCCAACAAGCTCCGCAAGGCCATGGACAATCTCGACTGGTTGGTAACTTCCGAGCTGCACCATTCGGAAACCACGGACAACTGGCACCGTCCCGGCGTTGATCCTAAAACGGTCAAAACCGAGTGCTTCTTGCTGCCTTCGGCGCACCGCATAGAAAAAGAAGGTTCCGTGACGAACTCCGGCCGTTGGTTGCTCTGGCACTATAAGGCCATCGAGCCGGCGGGCGAGGCCAAACCCTTTGGCGATATGTTTGTCGGCCTCATGAAGAACCTGAAGGAAATGTACAAAAAGGACGGGGGCGTTCTTCCCGAAGCAGTTTTGGAGCTGGACTACCCCGAGGCCTACGAGCCTGAAGAAGTCACCAAGAAGATCAACGGCTACTTCACCAAGGATACGGAGATCAAGGGCACGGTCTACAAGAAGGGACAACTGGTGCCTTCCTTCACGGCCTTGCAGGACGACGGCTCCACCATGAGCCTGAACTGGCTGTACGCTGGCAGCTTCAATGAGACCGAAGGCAACAAGGGTAAACGCCGCGATCCTTCCCAGACCGAGATGCAGGCCAAGATCGGTCTGTTCCCGAACTGGAGCTGGTGTTGGCCCGTTAACCGCCGCATCCTGTACAACAGGGCCTCGGTTGATCTGGACGGCAAGCCTTTGAACGCCGCGCAGCCCGTCATCACCTGGACCGGCGAGAAGTGGGAAGGCGACGTGCCTGACGGCGGCTGGCCGCCAATGTCTACGGGCAAAGGCAAGTATCCTTTCATCATGCATGTGCACGGCGCTGGCCAGATATATGGCCCCGGCCGCATGGACGGGCCTTTCCCGGAGCACTACGAACCTGTGGAAACCCCTGTGGATTCCAACCCGTTCTCCAAGCAGCTCAACAGCCCTGTCTACAAGTTCACCGACAGCGACATGGACAAGCTCGCCAAGCCGGCCGATCCCAACTACCCCATCGTACTGACCACGTACAGCGTCACCGAGCATTGGTGCGGTGGCGGTGAAACCCGTAACGTGCCGAACCTGCTCGAAGCCGAACCGCAGCTCTATGTGGAAATGAGTCCGGAGCTGGCCAAGGAAAAGGGCATCAAGAACGGCGATGGCATCATAGTCGAGAGCATCCGCGGCAAGGTCGAGGCTATCGCCATGGTCACGGTTCGCATGCGTCCCTTGCAAGTGCATGGCCGCACCATCCACGAAATCGGCATGCCGTTCTGCTTTGGATGGACCACTCCAGGTGTGGGCGACTCCACCAACAGGTTGACGCCTTCGGTGGCGGACCCCAACACCACCATTCCAGAGTTCAAGGCTTGCTGCGTGAATATCCGTAAGGCTGACAAGCTGACCGAGCTTGCCACCTGACACTGCATGCCCCGTAGAGGAAATGGAAAAATCTCTGCGGCAATCGCAAGGAGTATGAAATGCCAAAGGCGTTCTTGATAGACACATCCCGTTGTACGGCCTGCCGGGGCTGTCAGCTGGCTTGCAAGGAGTGGCACGAACTCGCGCCCAACAGGACCTTGCAATACGGCTGGGGTAGCCACCAGAATCCCCAGGACCTCAACCCCAACAACTATAAATTGGTGCGGTTCAATGAACATGTGGACGACCAAGGCGTGGTGCGTTGGAACTTCTTCCCGGATCAATGCCGCCATTGTCTGGTGCCTCCGTGCAAGGATATCGCGGACATGGCTGTGGAAGGAGCCGTTATTCAGGATAAGGACACAGGCGCCGTCGTGTTCACGGAAAAAACGAAAGAGCTGAGCAAAGAAGACTTTGATTCCGTACGCGAAGCTTGCCCGTACAATATTCCGCGTCGTGACGAGGCCACCGGGGTCTTCAGCAAATGCACCATGTGCATTGACCGCGTACAGGCCGGCATGCTTCCCTCGTGCGTCAAAGTGTGCCCCACCGGCACAATGAACTTTGGCGATCGTGAGGAGATGCTCGCTTTGGCTGAAAAGCGTCTTGAAATCGCCAAGAAGACCTTCCCCAACGCAACGCTGGCCAATCCCGAAAGCGTGAACGTGATTTATCTGCTAACGGATGAGCCGAAAAACTACTACGAATACAGCGTGGCGCAGGCCTCAGACGGCGTGGAACGCAAGAAGTTCCTGGCCGGTTTGGCAAAACCGTTCCGCAACGTGTTGCGTACGCTATAAAAAAGTCGTAAGCCCGTGAAAGGGTGGGGTGCTGCCGGAGCTTGTTGTCCGGCGGCGCCCCAAAATTGGTGACATGTAGGAAAATCACGAACGAGGCATCCATGCAGAATATGGCCGTCGATGTACAGTCTGTTGAATTGTTACGGAAAACCATTGATCGCTATTGCAAGCAACGCCAGGTGCACGAACCTGTATTGCGAGCCTTCCAACCCCTTCTCGAACTGCGCGTCGCGTTGGAAGAATCGTTTGTGGGGCAGCAGTTCACATTGCCGGCCTTCGATATGGAGCGCGTGAATCAAGGTGCGCCTCTTTTGGCCGGACTGTCTTTAGCCCCTATCGCTCCCTGGATTGAGCAGTCCGCCGCGGCCGTGCTCCCGCAGTTGGAAAAATCCATGCCGCAGAACAAGGATTTTTCAGCGTTGAGACAGCTTTTGGATAGCTCGGAACAACAGGATGAAAGAATTGACCTTGTTCGGTGCTGTGAAGCCTTTTTGCAACGCGATACATCCTACCTGAACAATGTCGCCGACGAGTGCTCGGTTGATGCCGGTGTTTTGGCCTTTACTTTGGAGCAGGTGCTCGCACCGGCGGTGGCCGCGTTGGGAAGGAAGATCAAATCCCGGTTTGAAAATGTTTCCTGGCGGCAAGGCATTTGCCCCGTGTGCGGTTCGTTGCCCTCCATAGCCTATCTCGCCAGACAGGAGCCCACCGATTTGGATTCCCTGGTTGGCGGGGGAGGGCAAAAGTATCTGCATTGCTCCCTGTGCGGCAATGAATGGCGGTTCCGGCGCGACGCCTGCCCCGCCTGTGACAACGCCGACCCGGGAACCCGGGAGATTTTTCATGTTCAAAAGGCCAAGCAGGAACGCATCGAGGCCTGTACTAAATGCAAGAGCTACTTTTTATGCATCGACTTGCGCGAATTCGCCGAAGACCCGCATCTGTTGGCGGCGCCTTTGGGCCTGATGCATCTGGATCTCGTTGCGGCAGACAAGGGCTTCACTCCTTTGGCGCCCGCGCCCTGGAATTCTGGTTCCTGAGAATCGGCATATGAGTGCGACTGTCCGGAAATACATGCTCAAACGGCAGGGGGAATGTGTCCATGAACTCATGGACACCCTTGCTGTGGAGCGCTCGTTGGTCATCGTGCTCGACGGTGATGAGGTCGGGCGCACCATGTATACTCCGGGGCGTGAATTTGCCTTGATTTTGGGTTTCCTATTTACGGAAGGCCATATTCATACTGTGCGGCAAGTGGAAAGCCTGCATTTTTTTGAGGATATTCCCGGACAAGCCGTGGCCGAGGTTCATTTGGCCGCTTCCGCCCCGGAAACAGGATTGGCGCAGTGTCCGCCACGCTCTCGTACATTGCATGCGAGCTTGAGGTCAAAAAACGATGGTCTGCGCTTTGAAGCGAACCGCTGCATCACCTTGATGCAGCGCATGGAGGCGCGGCAGGAGACCTTTACGCAAACCGGGGCGACGCATTGCGCCGGTCTTTTTTCCATTGAAGGGCAATTGCTCACATTCGCTGAAGATATCGGCAGACATAACGCCCTGGACAAAGCCATTGGCGAAGCCTTGCAGATGGGCGCCTTGCAGCGGGTGGCTGTCGCCACCATGTCCTCCAGACTGAGCAACGAGCTGGTCAATAAGGCGGCAGCCGCGCATGTGGCCATTTTGTGCGGAATTTCCGTCGCCACCAGTTTGGCCGTTGAAACGGCGAGTGCCGCGGGCATCACCCTGGTGGGGCGTTTGCGCAACAATCGTATGAACATCTACACGCACCCGCACCGCATAGTCTTGAGGAGCGCTGAGTCGGCCGACCTTTCACTTACCGGATAAGTACGCCTTTTTCAGCCTGGTGCTGCTGTCCATCCTTTTTTCCTTCATGCCCCTTTATGGGGCTTTTTTTTATCATTCGCGCGGCCGTGTCGTTTTTTTCGCTATGAAATTGCTGGTACTGTGTTACGGTACACAATGTATTGGTCTTTTTCTTCTCTTCCCTCTATTGGAATGCCGGTTTCTTTTAGGTGTTTTTGGGAAGAATGACTCCTTTTTGGTTGCTTTTCTAAAATGTAATAGGTATGAAATAGAGAAGGTGAGTCACGAATTTTAAAAAAAAAGGAGGACCAGATGGCCAAACTCATAAAGGAAGAACAGGAAACCGGCAGGCTGCATATCGACACCCCTTTGATGGGGGAATCGCTCGTGAGCAAGGAATTTCTCAAGCGCACCGAAGCAAAGGACTATTTCCGCATGCACCCCGAGATCAACGTGCTCAAGATCGGCGGGCAGAGCATCATGGATCGCGGCGCCAAGGCGCTTTTCCCGATTGTGGACGAGCTGATCAAGCTCAAGGACGAGTACAAAATACTGGTCATGACGGGGGGCGGAACCCGTGCGCGTCACGTCTACAATATCGGCGTGGATTTGGGGATGCCCACGGGAGTGCTTTCAAAATTGGGAGACAAGGTGTCATGGCAAAACGCCGAGATTCTTTCGGTGCTGCTTGCCAAGTACGGTGGGGTGAAGATCGGCCATGGCGACAACCTGGAACAGCTGACCATGTTTTGCCGTCTGGGATATCTGCCCATTACCTATGGTGTCCCGCCCTATGGGTTCTTCGAGCATCCGGCTGATATTGGCTCGATACCGCCCCACCGCACGGATTGCGGCGCTTTCCTGCTGGCGGAAAATCTCGGCGCCCGTTCTCTCATCTTTTTGAAGGACGAGAAAGGGCTTTTTGAAACGGACCCCAAGAAGGTGGACGCTGCCAAGCGCGCGGATTTGAAATATTACGATAGGATTTCCGCCAGTGAACTCCTGGCGCTGGATTTGGACGACCTGATCATTGAGCGGCCGATCTTGACCATGTTGAAACATGCCAAATGCCTGCATGAATTGCAGATCATTGACGCTCTGAACCACCCAGAGCATATCGGCAAAGCCCTCGCCGGGGAGCATGTCGGCACTATTATATATAAAGGATAACAAGGTGCGGTTTGTTGCCAATAAGGCATTCTGAACACCTTAATTGACGGCGTATCCGGGGGGAGAATCTTATTGAAAGGTTCTCCCCCCGGATTTTTTATTAAAGTAATGAGAAATGGGAAATGGAGTTACGTCGCCGGAGGCGTAACTATTTTAGCGCATTTTCGTCTTGAAACAAGACTCTTCCCTGAAACTATTTCAAATAGTTTCAGGGAAATGCATAAGAGCATCTAGCGCATTTTCGCCTTGAAACAAGGCTCTCCCCTGAAACAATTTCCAAT
>CAZFCK010000057.1:0-22173 GCA_964517355.1 uncultured Desulfovibrionaceae bacterium
AACAATTGGATATTGTTTCAGGGGAGAGCCTTGTTTCAAGGCGAAAATGCGCTAGTCACGCGGCAAAGCGCGCAAAAAATGTCTTCGAGCAAAGCGGCCGGTTAATCTTATTTGTGTTGGGGCTCCGCCCCAGCTCCGGCCAGGGGCACGGCCCTCCGGCCTGCGCACAACGTGATTGGATCTTCAACTTTTCGATATATCATGCTTACAATATTTTTGAAGACTCTACGCCGCCGGAGACTGTTCCATTTCAAATCCACATGCTCCGGAAATTCGGAATCGGCCTTTGCCGCAACGGAGCGCGGGTTAGCCGGCCTTTTTTACCGCAAAAGAGTCCAACATTGTTGCTGCACGCATAATTATTATTTATATACAGCAAGAAGGAAGTATCGCCAAGACAACGCCCAGGCGCTCCGGCTTTGCCGCCCTGCCGAACGGAAGACCTGCGAAAAGGAGTGGTTATCTTCCCATTATTTTGTTTTCTTTCTTTTTTTCCGTCTGTTATTCAACGCACCGGCGATCAACGGCGAAGTTCGAATTGTTACGGCCAATAACACATGCCGCACCATTTTTTCACGTGATAAAAACACTAGTGGACATTTGCAACGCTTTGATGAATGGATTTCCAAACGTTTTTCCCACCGCGGGGCCTTGCAACGACGCCATGGCGCGATATGGGCGGCTCGCAACGCGCTTGAGCGCTTCGCCCCAGACATGAAGGCAACGCAGCACACGGGGAGCAGCTTATGAGTAAAAAAGACATCCTCCTGGAGACAGGCACCAACGAATTAGAAATTATCGAATTTTTCATAGATGAAATCGACGCCGACTCCGGCGAGGTCAAACGCGGATATTACGGCGTCAACGTGGCCAAAGTTCTCGAGGTTATTGAAAGCCCGAAACTTTCTCCGCAAGAAGCGGCTGTGCATCCGTGCTTCATGGGCACCATTCCTCTGCGCGATATCATCCTCCCGGTACTGGACCTGAGTATCTGGCTCAGCATCGACAAATCGCCCAGCGCCTACGAGGTCATCCTCGTCACGGAATTCAACCGCACCATAACCGGTTTCCTTGTTTCCGGAGTCACCCAGATCCACCGCGTGAGCTGGTCCGAAGTGAAACCCCCCAGCCAATATCTCACGCGGATGGACAACAATTGCATCACCTCCATGGTCGAACTCGAAGACCACTTCGTTTTGCTGCTCGACCTGGAAAAGATCCTTTACGAACTCAACCCGGAATTTTCCGAGGGCGAAGGCGTCCCCAGTCATTCGGAGCAGCGTCTCAAGGCTTTGATCGTGGATGATTCCACCACATTGCGCTACATGGTCCAGCAAAAACTGGAGGCCGCCAATTTTCAGGTGGAAGCCCTCAACGACGGCGAGCAGGCCTGGAACTATCTCCAGGAGCTCAAGGCCAAAGCCCGCCAGGAAGGAAAGCGCGTTGTGGATTTTATCGACATTCTGGTTTCAGATATCGAAATGCCCCGCATGGATGGTTACGCGCTGACCAAGCGCGTGAAGGACGACCCCTCGCTCAAGGAACTGCCCGTGGTGCTTTTTTCATCCATGATCACCAAGGAACTGCGCCATAAAGGCGAAAGCGTGGGCGCCGACGATCAGGTCTCCAAGCCCGAATTCATCACTCTGGCCGAACGCTCCATAAATCTCATCACGCGCAACAGACCGGAACTTGCAACCTTCTCCTCATCATTCGCCTCATGAGCAGAGATCTTTCCCGGACACTATGCCTAACGGTTTAATTTTCGATCGTTCACTGCAGCAATGGCACCTGGCCATCAGCGAATGCATCCTTACCCAACAGCCGGCGGTGATCAACACCGTGCTCGGTTCATGCGTCGCGGTCACGTTTTTGCACAAGCCGTCCTGTTTAGCGGCCATTTTCCACGCCATGCTGCCCACCTATTCAGGACATGGCCCCAGAGGCAATCAGCCCTGTAAATACGTGGATACCGCCATCGAGCGCATAGTTGCCCGCTACAGGGAACGCGACATCCGCCCCAAAGAGCTTGTGGTCAAGCTTTTCGGCGGTTCGTTCAGCCTGGGCAAGAAAGCGGACTATAAAACCAGGGCCATGATCGACGTGGGCGGGCAAAACGTGGACATGGCGGAAAAGGAACTGCGGCGCCACGGATGTTTCATTCACAGCCGAGACACGCGGGGCAACAATGGCCGCAAGATATTCTTCGTCACCCCCACCGGCGACGTATGGGTAAAGCAACTCGGTACGATTTCCGGGGAATTTTTCAGCCAGGCTTTGGGAGAAAAGACCGTACTGCCGCAGCCGCCCGCTCAGGACAACACCGTGGTCATCAAGTAATACACCGCCAGCCCCGTGCCCACGGAGCCGTACAACAAGAGTCAGGGCACGCAGTATTTTCTGAGCTTCCACAACGCCAGTCCCAGAAACGCCAGCCCGGCGGCCACGCCGAGAACAACGGCCAAATGCTGCTGCATAGTGCGCCCCCCCGCGCCGCACGAAAGCAATCATCTGCTTTCAATGGGAAAATTTGTTGATTTGTCAGGTGTCCCAAACGAAAATGCGTTGAGGCGGAGCCCCGGCATATGCCAGTATCAGGGGAGAGTACGTTTGCCATCTCGCCCCCTCGGCTCCCCTTTTCCGGAGCACGCATAATCGGCCTGCTCCTCCCGGCACACGAGAAAAGGGGAGCCAACGGAGTCTGCGGAGAATCAGGGATGGCCGTATTTCAGTGAAAACGCCTGGAAGCGGTAAAGTCATACCTCCCCCCGGCAACGCCGCACTGCTCATTTTCCAGTGCCTGCGCATGACACATGTTGCTTTTATTAATAATACCTCGTTCTGTCATGTCCAGAGCGGCCGCGACCGGTTTTTTCATGATTTTTCCTCACCCTCCTATACAAGCGCCCCCACAACAACTTGCCTCTTTTCAGGGGATTGGCTAGCGTGCCTCATGGCCTTCACCGCACTGCGCAGCCGCCTCTTGAGCGCTTCGTTGTCCCAGTTCAGGGCCGGGATGTCCTCTTTCCGGCTCAATCATCCCTCCATGCTTTTTTTCTCCATGGCCATCGGCGTGTTGGGTGCCGCGGGCGCGCTTTTTTTCCGGACCTGCATCGAATTTTTCCAGTGGCTCTTTTGGGGGGCGACGCTGCAGTCGCACTGGGCAGGCGGGGCCGGATTTCTGGATCAGGTTCTGCTGGCGCCCTGGTGGCTCATTATCCTGGCCCCCACCGTGGGAGGCCTGCTCGCGGGCATCGCCATCGAACGCTGGGTGCCCGAGGCCAGGGGACCCGGCGTCACCGAAGTCATCCTGGCCGTCACGGCGCGCCAGGCCACCATGCGCCACCGCGTGACAGTGCTCAAAGGTCTTGTCACAGCCCTGCTCATCGGCTCGGGTGCATCAGTGGGGCGCGAAGGACCGATCATCCAGATCGGCGCGTCGGCCGGCACGTCCCTGTCCACGCTCTTCGGCCTGCCCAGGGGATTGCGCCGCGTCTGCCTGGCCGCCGGAGCCGCCGCGGGCATCGCCGCCACGTTCAACGCCCCCATTGCGGGAACGGTTTTCGCGGCGGAGGTTGTCTTGCTGGACATCGAGATCGCCCACATCAGCCATATCGTGGTGGCCGCGGTCACGGCATCAATGCTTTCGCGCGTTTTTTGGGGCGATTTTCCAGCCTTCCACGCCATGGGTTTTTCCATGCAACACCATTGGGAACTCGGCCTTTATCTGCTTCTGGGGATCATCGCCGCGGTGGCGGCCATAGCCCTGGCCCAAGGCATTTTTTCCATGGAAAAGACATTTTCCCGCGTCCGGCTGCCGCAATGGGTCAAGCCGGGAATCGGCGGCCTGGCGCTTGGACTGCTGGCGCTGCTTCTGCCCAACGTCATGGGTGTGGGTTATGAAACCGTGAACATGGCCCTGGCCGGCACATTGGGCCTGCACCTTGCACTCATGCTCCTGGCCGGCAAATGGCTGGCCTGCTCCCTGTGCATCGGTTCCGGCATGAGCGGCGGCATTTTCGCTCCTTCCCTGGTTTTGGGAAGCGCGGTGGGCACCGTGGTGGGCATCGCCGCCCAAGCGCTCTTTCCGGAAGCCGGACTGTTGCCGCAACATTACGCCCTCGCCGGCATGGGCGCGGTGGTCGCGGGAACGACGCTCGCCCCCATCACCGCGGTGCTGACGATCTTCGAACTCACGTACAGCCAGAAAATCATCCTGCCTCTGCTCCTGGCGTGCATCACAAGCGCCCTGGTGGTCCGCCGTTTCTTCGGCTATTCCATTTACGAGATGAAATTGCTGCATCAAGGGGTGGACATAGTGCGGGGTCACGACTTAGGAGTACTGCGCTCACTGCGGGCCGGGGAACTCATGGCCAAGGACTTCCAGAGCCTTCGTGACGACATGCCATTGCGGCAAATAATGGAGGCGATCATAGAGGCGCCCTACCCGCACTTTCCCGTGCTCGACCACGGACAACGGCTTGTGGGCATGCTGTCCCTGCGCGACCTTAAACCGGCCCTGGGGCAGCTGCAGGACCTTGAGAATCTGGTGCTCGCGGTTGATCTTATGACGCCGCACCCCGTGACGCTGCATAAGGAAGAATCGCTGGAGCGCGCCTTGTTGCTTTTCGAATCGCACCACATATCCTGCCTGCCGGTCACGGAACCGGACGATGCGGGAATATTGTTGGGAATTCTGAAAAAAGACGACTTTTTCCAGGCTTACCGGGAAAAGGTGCTCAAAGACCGCATCCTCTCCTGCCCCATAAAGCAGGAATGATACAACTACGCAACATTACAAGCTAATGCGTTTTCACGCCTGGAGGCGTCATCCGCCGCTCTGAACCCGTGGCCGCACATTTTGACAGGGGCACGCTTTTTCAAGGATTGCAACATATAAGGGACATTAACAATGCACGACAAGGAAACCCTGCACACGGTATTGACACAACAACAAATTGCTTCGCGCGTAGCTGCTTTGGGCAAGGAAATCGAAGCATGGCGCAAAGGGGAGCCTCTGGTGGCCATCTGTGTGCTCAAGGGCGCGTTCATCTTTTTCGCCGACCTGGTGCGTCACCTGAAACGCCCCCTGACTCTGGACTTCATGCGCGCCGAAAGTTACGGCGACGATAACATATCCTGCGGCGAGGTGCGCATACGTCTGCACCCCTCCTGCCCCCTCAAGGGGCAGCGCGTGCTGTTGGTGGAAGACATCGTGGACACCGGCCTTTCCATGAAAGTGCTCCACGACGCCATCATGCTCCAGGAGCCCAAAGAACTGGCGGTCTGCACGCTGCTCAGCAAACATGAGCGCAGGGCGGTGGACGTGCAGGTCGATTTCTCGGGATTTGAAATAGCCGACGGCTTCCTCGTGGGGTACGGCCTGGATCATGCCGAACGCTTCCGCGAATTGCCGGAGATCATGGAATTGCGTTTTCATGACCCCGCCGCCGCGGAATAGAGTCCCTGGCGCGCCTTTTTCACCTCCGCGACACAGAACAAGAGGATTGCAACTCCATGTAATCCGAGCATGATGCATGACTCTTCCATTCCTCGTGTTGCCACCCGAAGCCGGATGCCATATATTTTACACAATCGTTTTCTAGAAAAAACAAGGAGGCCGGCATGCCTGAAAAAGAACGATTCGGCGTCAGCATGGAAGCGCAGCTCAAAGAATGGGAAATGAAAGTGGAGCAGGCCAAGAGCAAGGCCGAGGAAAAGGGACCCGAGTTCATGGAAAAAATGCGCCCGGATTTCGAACGCATCGCATCCAGATTCGACGAGGCGCGCTACAAACTCACGCTCCTGCGCATGGGCGGGGCCGATGCCTGGGACGAACTGCGCGCCGGTATTGAAAACGCCTTTCAGGACTTGAAACAAGGCATGGAAAAGGCGCTTTCCAAATTTTAGAGCGTCTTCAGCTTGAAAAGCGCTGGACGCTCTTATGCATTTCCCTGAAACTATTTGAAATAGTTTTAGGAAAGAGTCTTGTTTCAAGACGAAAATGCGCTAACGTACCGTCATCTTTTTGGGATGCGCTTACGCATTTCGCTGCGGCAATAACAATCGCTCCGGTAAAGCGTGTTGCGGCAGAAGGGAGATGCGTTCGCCAAGCACCCATAGCGAGGCTCCATGACCGAACTTCATTGGTTTGCCCTGATCTGCGCCTCCATCGCGGCTCCGGCCGCGGCCTGGCACGCGCTGCTCTACAAACGCGATCCCCGGGCCGCATGGGGCTGGATAGCCGTGTGTCTGATCTTCCCACTCATCGGCGCCATGCTCTACGTTCTTTTCGGCGTGAACAGGGTACGCACCAAGGGCAGCAAACTGCACCTGCGTTCTCCTTTTCCCCTGAATGAAGACCACTTTCCGCCCCCGCCCCCGGAATCTTTGGGAACCGTGCCCCCGGAATACGCAGTCCAGGCGCGCACCGCCTATGCCATCACCGGGCGCCCCCTGGTGGGGGGCAACAACGTGGAAGTGCTCTTCAACGGACAGCAGGCCTACCCCCCAATGTTGCGGGCCATTGAGCAGGCCAAGGAAAAAATCTATCTGGTCACGTATATTTTCGAGGCCAACACGACCGGGAAACGTTTCGCCGCGGCACTGCAACGCGCGAAAGAGCGCGGGGTCGAAGTGCGCGTTCTCCTCGACGGCGTCGGCGAGTGGGCGGCTCTGCCCCTGGGGGGGCGCATGCTCAAACGCGCGGGCGTTCCTGTTGAACGCTTTCTCCCCCCTAAACTCTTCCCCCCACAACTTTCCATCAATCTGCGCTGCCACCATAAGATCCTGGTCATAGACGGCAAAGAGGGGTTCACCGGGGGCATGAACATCGGAGACCGTTACCTCACGGACAATGACAACCCCCATCGCGTGCAGGACGTGCATTTTCATGTCCGCGGCCCTCTGGTGACGCAAATGGAAGAGGTGTTTCTCTGGAACTGGGGCTTCGCCACGGGGCATGACACCGACCCCCCTTCGCAGATGCCGCCGCCGGCGGGTCCCATGGCCTGCCGCACCATACCGGACGGCCCCAACGACGAACGCGACAAGCTGCCCGCCATCGTCGCCTCGGCCTTTGCCTCGGCCCAGGAGAGCGTGGCCCTGATGTCTCCCTATTTCCTCCCCCCCCGCGATGTCATCGGCGCCATGCAAAACGCCGCCCAGCGCGGAGTGCGCGTGGACATCATCATACCGCAGCGCAGCGATCACCTCATGGTGGACCGCGCCACCCGCAACATGCTGTGGGAACTCCTGCTCTACGGCGTGCATGTCCATTTTCAACCGCCCCCTTTCGCCCACACCAAACTCCTGCTTGTGGACGGGCATTACGCGCTCATCGGCTCGGCGAACATGGACCCGCGCAGTCTGCGGCTGAATTTCGAATTTGTGGTGGAAGTGTACGACAAGACCCTTTCCGGAAAACTTTTAGCCCATTTCAACCAGGTGCTTTCAGTCTCCAGGCAAACCAGTCTGGAGGAGCTGGATGGCCGCAAACCCTTGCCACGGACGATTGACGCCCTTTGCTGGTTGTTTTCGCCCTATCTCTAAATAGGGGGCACAAGATGTTGTTTTTTATCGCGGTAGTACTCGGGCTGGTCGTGGCGGTATTTCTGGAACCCGCATCCGCATGGGCCTGGGGGCCGGGCGTGCATCTCGCCATCGGCAACCAACTGCTGACCTCGCCGCAGATTCTCGGCCCCTCGCTGGCCGGACTTCTGACCGCCAATCCGCAAGCCTTTCTCTACGGCGCTCTTTCCGCGGACATTTTCGTGGGCAAAGGCTGCCAGGCCAAGCCGGGCCACAGCCACAACTGGGAAACCGGCATATCACTGCTTCGGGACGCGGCATCGCCGGATCTGCGGGCCTATGCCCTGGGCTACGCCTCGCATCTGGCGGCGGACGTCATAGCCCACAACTTCTATGTGCCCAACATGCTCGGCATCACTCCGGGCAGCGGAAAACTGTCGCATGTGCTTGTTGAAATGCAGGCGGACCGGCGGGTCTATTGGAGCCGACGCCAGGCGAAAGGTCTTTTCCGAGTGCCGGACGCCAAAGAGCAGGACAAATTTCTGGTGCAAACCACCCAGCGCAACCTCTGGTCCTTTCTACTCAAGAAACAGCTCTACAAAGGCAGCGTGCATGTGGCGGGCAGCAAGGATTTGCGCAAACCCCTCAGCCGGTTGCGCCGCGTGCTTCCCGTGGTGCCGCAATTGGAACCAAACGACTCCGGCACCAAGGCCGCATCCATTATCCTGCGCAACCACGACTACCTCATGACCATGCTCGACCTCAGCCTCGTTCTGGCCCGCGAAGCCGTCCTGCAACCGGAAGCCTGCCTGGCGCGCACATTCGACCCCATCGGCAGCGGCAACCTGGCCGCGGTACGTCAAATCCGGCGCAATGAACTACAGCGGCGCATAATCGCTCCCGGCAAGCTTTTCCCGCTCCCACCGCATCTGGAACGTTTCGCGCTGGATCTCAAAGACCTCAACGGCCCGCACGACCTCTCCGAACTCAGCGATCCAGGCATTCTGCAAAACGTCAAGACACTGCGCGAGATGCAAAACAACGCCGCGACACCGGACGCGCCCTGCTGTTAGAGCATCTCAACTTTTTCAAAATAAGGATTACGACTTTCGGTACACAAAATAAAAAATTTTGGAGATTCTTAAGGAAGCACTGATTGAAGACTTGTTAGGTTTTTCCGGGGGGAAACCCGTTGAAAAGGGTTCTCCCCCTCGCATTTTTCTTTGCATAACGATGGTATGATATCTACCGGATTCAGGCGCGTTCCGGCAGCGTATTGCGACGGTAGGCCTGAAACGTGAACTTGGCCACGGAAAGAATGGCTCTCAGATTGCCCATAGGCGTGAGAGGGGCTATC
Organism: uncultured Desulfovibrionaceae bacterium; assembly: GCA_964517355.1. Taxonomy (GTDB): domain Bacteria; phylum Desulfobacterota; class Desulfovibrionia; order Desulfovibrionales; family Desulfovibrionaceae; genus CAZFCK01. The sequence continues at coordinate 8,888 of CAZFCK010000057.1, forward strand.
TCGCGTTCCGCGATCAACTGACTTTCTTCCACGCGCCGCACCATCCCCGCGCCGCCGCCCAGGAGTTTGCTCCGAAGCGCCGTGGCAGGCGCCGCGCCGCCCTGTTCTTCCAGGGCGTTGCATAAATTACGCGCCGTTCTCAGGGGATCGTCCGTGAAATGGCACGCCCTGGAAAGCGTCTGCACCAGATTTTCCGGCAGGCGCGACGCATTGTGCGCTTCCAGCAGCAACCCCGCGGCGCTTGCGGCATCGCCGCGCCGCACCATGTTTTCCACCGCACTGGAGAGGGGGTCGAGGGCGTCGGGGTCGCGTTTACGCAATTCCTCGTACACCGCGTTGGCCCGGGCGTATTTGCCCCGCCGCAGATAGTTTTCGGCGGCCTTGCGCATACTGGCCCTGGCCTTGGCGGGATGCCCCAAACCGATCCAGCAGCGCGCCAGCCCGTGATGCGCCGTGGGGTGGTCCGCATCCATCCGCAATGCGTTGTGAAAATGCTCCGCCGCGAGTTCGTAGGCTTTGGAGCGCAGCAACGCCACGCCTTCCTGCATGGCGCTTTCCACCGGGTCTTCCGCGCTCTGCGCCGGCTGGGGCGCATACTCCGCCAGTCGGGCGCTGAACGCCTCGAGGGACGGCGCCTGCGCATCCTCCCTCTGCATGAGGGCGCTGCGCAGTTCGCCGCGCAACGCGGATTTCACCTTTACGGTCAGTGATTCCAGAGAATAAGGACGCAGCAAATATCCCGACGCACCCGACTCGATGGCCGCGAGCACCGCTTCACGGTTGTTGTCCACGGAGACCACAAACAGAGGCAATTCCTGCAACTCGGGATGCAGGCGCAACAAACGCACCAGTTCAAGCCCCGTCATCTCGTCCAGCGCGGCATCGCAAAACAACAAGCTCACCGAACCCTCGGCGGCCAGGCGTGCGGCCTCGACGCCGGACGTCATGATTCTCGGCTCCTGCCCCAACAATGAACGCAAGCACTTGCGATCCGTCCGCGCATGGGCCTCGCTTTTGCTCACTACCAGTATTTCGCGGGCCACATCCCTTTGCCGAGCTTGCCGGGCCGTTTCCGTTTGCATTGTCGCTTCCCTTTTCTTTGCTGTGCGTTTTCAACAGTCGCACCTTTTTCATCGACGGGAAGCGCATTTTCTTTAGATTACAGGTTTGCCTCCGGCGGCTTAAGAACCTTTTGAAAAAGGTTCTTAAGAATCTCCAAAACTATTTAACTGGAACAACCGCTTAGCATAGTTATGGTGTCAGGCGTGTTTTCGCGAATCCAGGAAGGCATCGCTGGCGGGGCTTTTGGAGGGGAAACACCCCATCATAAAGCGGGATTATTTGGCCAGAAGGCGCAGCTTGGCGAAGCTGTCTTCCAGGGTGCTGGAGCTGCCGACATCTTGCCGCAGGTAGTCGCGTATGGGGCCGATCATGGCCAGAGCCTTGTCGATTTCCGGATTGGAGCCTTGGGAATAGGCGCCGATATTGACCATATCCTCCACGCGGTAATACGTGGAGAGGTGGCGGATGACATCTCTGCCGGCGGTCACGGCTTCAGGCGGGGCAACGTCCCCCCGCAAGCGGCTGATGCTTTTGAGCACGTCGATGCTCGGATAGTGGCCCTGGTCGGCAAGCTCGCGGGTGAGCACGATATGTCCGTCGAGGATTGAGCGCACCGCGTCGGCCACCGGCTCGTTGAAGTCGTCGCCGTCCACCAGCACGGTATAGATGCCGGTGATGGTGCCTTTGTCGTTGCGCCCCGCCCGTTCGAGCAGCTTGGGCAATTGGGCGAAGACCGAAGGGGTGTAACCTCTGGAAGTGGGGGGTTCGCCAACGGCCAGCCCCACTTCACGGGCGGCCATGGCGAAGCGCGTCACCGAGTCCATCATCAGCAGCACGTTTTTCCCCTGATCACGGAAATATTCAGCCACAGCCGTGGCGGCGTAGGCCGCGCGCATGCGCACCAGGGGGCTCTGGTCCGAAGTGGCAACCACCAGCACGGAGCGGGCGAGGCCTTCGGGTCCCAGGTCCTTTTCCATGAACTCCAGGACCTCGCGCCCGCGCTCCCCGATCAGGCCGATGACATTGACATCGGCCTCGGTATAGCGGGCCATCATGCCCATAAGCGTGCTCTTGCCCACGCCCGACCCGGCCATGATGCCCACGCGCTGCCCCTTGCCCAATGTGAGGAGGCCGTTGATGGCGCGCACGCCCACGTCCAGGGGCTCCGCGATTCTGGGGCGGGAGAGGGGCAAAGGCGGTGCCGCGTACAGATGGGCCATGGATTCCGGGGCCAGGGTCCCAAGATCGTCAAGGGGTTCGCCAAAGGCGTCCAACGTGCGCCCCAGCAAACACATTCCGGCGGGAAAAAGCGGAGGCCGGCTGTCGTTGCGGATCAGGCTGCCGGGGCGTATGCCGCGCATATCGCCGTAGGGCATGAACAGACAGCTGTTGTCCCTGAAGCCCACGACCTCGGCCGCGATGCCGGACGTTTCGCCGGCAGCGCCCTGTCCCGATTCCGGGAGCAAACGGCAGACCGCCCCCAGCGGGGCCTTGATGCCCCGTCCCTCCACGACCATGCCCACGACCTTGCTGACCTTGCCGAAGGTGCGGCAGGGATCGGTGCCGTTGAGCACCTTGCAGCAGGTGGCGGGATCAAAAGACATGTTCCGATCATCCTTTCTTGGTGGCGGTATCGCCGTCGGGCAGTTCCAGCTGGTCGAGGATGGGTTGCACAATGGCGCGGCGTCCCTCAAGGGTATTGTCCACCATGCCGTGTTCGCCCTCCACGAGCAGTCCGCCCGGCTGCATGGCCGGATCGGCCTTTATGCGCCAGGCCTGGAGCTGCGGATGTTTTTGACCGGCGAAATTCAAGAGATCCCGCATGGTTTCCTCATCGTCGGGATGCACGGTGATGTTCAGCCCGGCGAGGTTGTCCAGGGCCTCAACGGCCTGATCCAGGAACCCGGCCAGAATGTCGCGGCGGTTCCGGTCCAGCTCGATATTGCAGATCCGCTCCACGGCCACATGCACCAGTGCCGCGAGATTGGCGCGCTGCGTGCGCCAGATGGCGTCGCGTCCCTTCCGGACTTCGGCCAGGGCCTGTCCCAGGGAGTCGGCCATTTCCTTGTGGGCCTGTTGCAATTGTTCCTGGGCCTCGGCAATGCCTTGTTCATAGCCTTCCTGAAAGGCCTGCTCGCGTATCTGCCTGGCTTCGGCGTTCGCGGCCGAGACGATCTGCTTCGCCTTCGCCGCGGCTTTTTCCTGTACGCGCTGCATGACCTCCTGTTCCACTTCCTTGCTCCAGCGGTCCATGGAAACACGCCCTTGGAGGTCTTCAACGGCCATGAGCGAGTCGCGGCTCATCCCCGCGCCCACAAAGATGCGGCCGGTCATTTTTTTGACATCCTTTGTCGCGGCATCAGACGAAGACATCGCTGGAACCTCTGCTTATGACAATGCGGTTTTCCACTTCCAGCCTGCGCACGGTCTTAACCACATTCTGCTGCGCGGCCTCCACATCGGAAAGTCTGACCGGCCCCATGATCTCCAGATCCTCCTTGATCATGGTGGCCGCGCGTTCCGAGAGATTCTTGAAGAACTTGTCCTGCAAGTCGTCGGACGCGCCCTTGAGGCTCATGGTCAGATCCTCGTTGGAGATTTCCTTGAGCAGTTCGCGGATGGAGCGGTCGTCCAACGTTTTGATATCCTCGAACACGAACATGAGGTTTCGGATCTCTTCGGCCATTTGCGCGGATTCCTCTTCGATCTCGGCAAGGACCTCTTCCTCGGTGGAGCGGTCCACGGCGTTGAGGATTTCCGCAACGGCCTGCACGCCGCCGACTTTTTTGCCTTCTTTTCCGCCCATGGCTATCAACTGACTTTGCAGCACCTTGTCCACTTCCACCAGCATCTCCTCGGGCACGGCCTCCAGCTTGGCCAGGCGCATCAGCACTTCCGGCCTGACGCCCGCGGGCAGGTTGGACAACAGTTCGGCGGCCTGCTCGGATTGCAGGTGACCAAGGATCAAGGCCAAGGTCTGCGGGTGCTCGTTGCGCAGAATTTGCGCCAAAATCCTGGGACTGACGTTTTCCAGTTCGCGGAACGGCGCCGGCCCATGATCCAGGTCCAAAGCGTCCATGATGTATTTCGCCGTATCCGTGTCCAGATTCTTGGTCAGCATGCGCTTCACCACGTCCTCGCCGCCGGAAATCATTTCCTGCCCCGTGATGAGGGCGCGGTGGTAATCGCGGATGACTTCTTCAACCATTTCTTTGGGAACGGTGTCCATTTCAACCATGGCCTTTGAAATCTGGGCTATCTCGGCCCTGTCCATGCGTTTGAACATTTCCGACGTGAATTTATCACCCATGGCGAGAAGAAGTATAGCGGTCTTTTGCGGACCTGTCAGTTGCTCAGCCAACTCGTGCGCCCTCCGGTTCCTTGAGCCAATGTTTCAGTATGGCCACGGCCTGGTCGAGATTCTGTTCGCTCAACTGGGCCGCATGAGCTTTGATGTCCTCAATTTTGCGCATGGCGTCAAGTGCCTCGGCCTCTTCAGCGTCCCCTTCCATAAGCGCCAGCCGTTCCTGCCCCTCGGGCAGACCTTCCAGGCCTTCGATCATCTCGCCTTCCACGCGGGGGCGTATCAGGGCCAGAATCACGGGCCGCACCACCAGCAGCAGAAAGAGGAATATCAGCAGCGCGGAAAGCAGGGGTTTGCCGAAGCGCAGGGCGTAATCCATGATCAGTTCCGCCAGGCTGGGCTTGACCTGCAACTCGGGGCCGCCAAAGGAAATGGTGGAGACTTCGATGGTGTCGCCCCGCGCCGATTCGTAGCCCACCGCGTTCTGCACCAGGGCGCGGATGCGTCCCAGTTCCTCCTCGCTGCGCGGCACGAAGATCGTTTCACCGGTATCGGCGTTCTTTTCATAGCTGCCGTCCACGATGACCGCCACGGTCAGCCGGTCCACCTGCCCCGTGGGCGCCACGATCTGCTGCTCGACCTTATTGATCTCGTAGTTCGTGGTGCGTGTTTCACGCGAAGTCTGCTGTTCGCTGACGGCGCCGGTAATGCCGTCGCCGCGGAAATTGGCCTCCGGCACACCGGACTCGGTATTGGCCTGGCCCATGGTGCTTTCTTCGCTACGCTGCTCGGAGCGCACCACGGCGCTTTCCGGGTCGAACTCTTCCTTACGGATGGTTGTGTGGCTGAAATCAACGTCCGCGTTGACCTTGGCGATAACGCGCCCCGCCCCGATAACAGGAAAAAGCATTTCCTCGATGCGGCGTTCCAGGTTCTGCTGCAGGGTAAGCTTGTATTCCAGCTGCGTGGTGCTCATGCCTGAAACAGAGGCGTCGTCGGATGGGGAATATAAAATCTTGCCCGTCGTATCCGCCACCGTGATGCGGTTTTTCTCCAAACCGTCCACAGCCATGGACACCAGGTTGACCACCGCCTCAACCTCTTTGGGGTCCATCTTTTTCCCTTTGACCATATGCAGCACCACCGACGCGCTGGGTTCGCTCTGCTCCTCGATGAACAGACTACGGTTGGGAATGACCAGATGTACGCGCGCGCTTTCAACCTGGGGAAATTCGGAAATGGTGCGTGCGAGTTCGCCTTGCAGCGCTCGTTGGTAATTGATCTTCTGAACGAAGTCGGTCTGCCCCACCTTGAGTTCGTCGAAAATTTCAAAGCCCACGCCCTGTCCCACAAGCGATCCTTCGCCCGCGACCTTGAGACGCAAGTCGTAGACGCTCTCCTCGGGTACGAGAATCGTGGCGCCGTTGTTCGTCAATTTGTAATCCGTTTTTTCCTTTTTCAACGTCTCCACGATTCTGGAGGCGTCTTCAGGAAAAAGATTGGAATACATGACAACATAATTGGGGCGGTTCAGCCAGAAAAGCATAACGAAAAATGCGATTATCACGGAAACGGCGAGGCCGCCGATAAAAACGCGCTGCGTGACGTTGGTTTTGTCCCAAAAGCTTTTCATTCTCTCAAAAAACGCTTTCATGCCAGCCATGTTCTATCTCCTTGGTCTCGCGATGTGCATCGCCCCTGACGCCGGATTGCCGCATTCCCGGTCCGGCGCCGCATCCTTCCGGCTTTCGTCATGCCTGCCTAGAACGACATCGACATCAGTTCCTTGTATGATTCCATAACCTTGCTGCGTACCGCGTTGGTCATGCTCATGGTGATGCCCGCTTTTTGCAGCGTGATCATCAGCTCGTGCACATTCTGGTTTTCACCCGATACGAACGCCTCTATGGCCTTGCCCTTTTCCGCCTGCATCTGATTCACGTTCTCAATGGATTCGGTGATGAGGTCGGAAAAGGATTGGCCCTTTTCCTGTTTGTGCAAAGCGTTGTTTCTGGAACCGCGCTGCTGCTCGATCTTGTTGCCCACGTCCAGGGCATTGGCATAGGCCTTCATCGCGATATTCGAAATGGCCATGACTGGTCCTCCTCACTGCGCCGCGATTAGCGGCCGATATCCAAGGCCTTGTTGAACATGGCCTTGAGATTTTCCACCGTGGCCGCGTTGGCTTCATACGAACGCATGGCGGTGATCATGTTGGTCATCTCCTCCACCACGTTGATGTCGGGGTAGGAGACGTACCCTTCTTCGTCCGCGTCCGGATGCCCCGGCTCGTAAATACGCTTCATGGGGCGTTTGTCCGTGGCGATATCCATCACGCGCACGCCCTTGAGTTCGCGGTCCAGCGCGGAACTCATGGCCTTGCTGAAGGGTGAAATGGCGGGCGTGGAGGCCATGGTGACGCTTTTGCGGCGATAAGGACCCCCTTCCGCCGTGCGTGTCGTTTTTACGTTGGCCAGATTCATGGAAATGACGTTCATCCGCGTGCGCTCGGCTGTGAGCGCGGACGAAGCCACATCAAAAGCTGTCATGAAATCCATATTATTTGCCCTCCGAGATTACTTTGGTCATCCCCTCGAAATTCTTTTTGATGATCGTGGTCAAGGCGTTGTACATCAGGGTGTTTTTGGAAAGCTTCGCCATTTCCTTATCCAAATCCACGCTGTCTTCACCTTTCACCATGTGGGGGCGAAACGCCTTGTGCCATTCGGGGCCGAACGTTTCGGGATTGAATACCGAGGGCAGATGCTCCTGACTGGTGCGCGTCAACTTGCCCCTGGCGTCCAGACCCAAAGCGGCCTGCAATTCGCCCTCCCATTCGATTTCAAGAGGCTTGTATTTAGGGGTATCAATGTTCGCCATATTGCTCATGACGACATTTTGACGCTTCATCCGCAGGTCCAAGACCTTGCCCGTAAGCTGGATGTGGTTGGAAAACAAACCTTTCATACCCTTTCCTCCTGTTGCCGACGGCTCTGCGTTCTTTCCCGCCGCCAGGCTTGCCCAGAACAAATGCAACTAACGTTCCACAGTGCTAACCAACTATTTCTAAAGACTTTATTGCCAAAATCCACCTGTTGTGCACGCTCCCATCACACCGGCACGGCGCACACGCACCGCCAGCCTCCATATGGAAGCTTTTTCCTTCCTTTTTCCGGAGAGGAAGGCCGGCGCGGGAAGTACGCCGCCGCCACGCCTTACCAATCGCGGCACAAAGTTCCTCAAGAGAGTGCGGCCAGCACAGCGGTCCGCGCATATAACCGCTTAAATTCAGCTTGTTAAACGCAAACACTGAGGACCGCGCGCAAAACGGTCAAGTTGGTACGTGTTTTGCTTCTCTTCATGAGCAAAGCCAGCGCGATCGGCAACGACTGCCGCACATTTTGGCCTGGATTTTGCTTATTCAGAAGCAAACAGTAAAACAAACCTGCTTACATGGGGATAATCATCCGTTACGGAGGGGAATCATGAGCGAACATCTGGATTACGAGATCAACAAGGAACTTGGCGAATGTTATCTGTTCATGGGCGACATTGACAAAGCCGAGGAATACTACACCAAGGCAGCCAGCTCCAACGGCATTCATCCCGACCCCTACCTCGGGCTGGCCACCATCGCCGTGCAGCGTGGCGACCTGGAAAAGGCCTTGCAGCTCTATAAACAGGCCGCCGGCATCGAACGCAACGACAAAGCCGTGGCCGGCATGGCCCTGGTGGAGATGGAGCTTGGATTGCAGGATGCCGCTCTGGAGCATTTCGCCGACGCCCTGCGCCATAATCCGGAAAATTCCGTGGCTGTTTTCGGCCTGGTGCAATTGGGATTCGCCTTGGAGCGTCTCAGCGAAGTGGTGGAAGCCTTGAACGGCGTCCTGGCCGCGGCGCCCCATAAGAATGACGTGCGCTTCAGCCTCGCGGGCTGCCTCATCAAGCTCGGCCATCTTCCCGAAGCGGCGCAGCATTTGGAGGCCATATTGCAGCAGGACCCCCACAATGAGTCCGCACAAGAACTTTACGCTCAGATCAGCGTGTAGACTCACGCCGTCCGAGCGCCTTTAACAACGGATAATCTCCCCTCCCCATTAGGTTTCCCGGCCCTCTTTTGCTGGCGCAAGAGGGCCGGGGAATCCCTATTCTCTCTCGCCGCCCACCCCTTTGAATAATTCACCCCGGGAAAATCCCTCTCTTTTCAAGCTTGCCAAGGGCGCAGGCGCATTCCGCACTTGCAATGAAGGCGATGCTGTGGCAGGTGCTCTCAAACATTGGAGGTTACATATGCAGCTTTTACCTGTGAAACGTGCGCTGTTGAGCGTAACGGACAAATCCGGACTTGTGGACTTTGCGCGGGCCTTGCAGCAGCGCGGGGTGGAGCTCGTTTCCACCGGCGGAACCAAGCGCGTGCTCATGGAGTCCGGCCTGAACATAATGAGTGTCAGTCAAGTGACGGGGTTCCCCGAAATTCTCGGAGGCCGTGTAAAAACCCTGCATCCACGCATCCATGCGGGCATTCTGGCCGACAAGGACGATCCCGCGCACATGGAGACCTTGCAGGAATTGGGCGTGCAGCCTTTTGACCTGATCTGTGTCAACCTCTATGATTTCGCCAAAGCCAAAGAGCTGGGTCTGGAAGCCAAAGCCGCGGTGGAGCAGATAGACATCGGCGGCCCCACGCTGCTGCGCGCCGGCGCCAAAAACTACCACAGTGTCGCTGTCGCGCCCTCGCCCGAAGACTATTCGCGCATCCTGGCGGACATGGAGCACAACAACGGCTTTGTGAGCCTGGCCCTGCGCCGCGAACTCGCAGCCAAGACGTTTGCCTCCGTGGCCAGCTATGATACAATGATCGCCGATTACATGCGTCAACCCCAAGCATAAGGAGCAACGCCCATCGCGCACAAGGCCCAAGGAAATCTTCAAGGTCTCAAGCCCGGTCAACTCAAGGCCGTCAACAGGCTCTATCAGAGGCGTTATCCCGCGCAAGGCGGTTACACCCCTGAACAGGGCAGGGAACTGGCCGGATTGTCCGTGGACATCGGCCGGCAGCTGGGCTTGCTCATAGACCGCAAAGGCCGCCCCACGCTGGTACTTGTCGGACAGCCCGATTCCATCTTCATTCCGGAAATCGAACGCTCGCGCCAGGGCATCGGACGCTTGCGCGGTCTGAGGCTGCTGCACACCCACCTCAAGTCCGACGAGCCGTTGTCTCAGGAAGACCTCATGGACCTGCTCTTTCTGCGGCTCGATTCCATTGGGGCCTTGACCGTGACGCACGAAGGGGAGCCCAAAACTCTCCATTTCGCTCACCTGCTTCCGGCCAATGAAGCCAACGAGCCGTATCGCGTTTTCGCCCCCATGCCGTGGGACAAGGCGGACATGGATCTTGCGGCCCTTGTCAAGGCTTTGGAAGAGGAGCTGGCCCGCCGGGAAACCGCGGCGGGACGGGTACGCGCGGGCGAGACGGCCGCTGACCGCGCCCTGCTGGTCAGCGTGAGCCAGGACCCGAAAAGCGTGCAGGAGCGGTCTTTGGCGGAGCTGGCGGAACTGGTGCGCACCGCCGGGCTCGACGTAGCCGGAACAATGATCCAACGTGTGCCGCGTATCAACCCGAAGCTTATTCTGGGCAAGGGCAAAATCGCCGAACTGGAGGTGCAAGCCCTGCACGACGGTGCAACCCTGCTGATCTTCGACTGCGAACTCGCGCCCGCGCAAATGCGCAACCTCACGGACGTGACCGAGCGCAAGGTGTTGGACCGCACGCAACTGATTCTCGATATCTTTGCCCGCCGCGCCACCAGCCGAGCAGGAAAACTGCAGGTGGAGCTGGCGCAGCTGAAATATACCATGCCGCGCCTTGTCGGCAAGAACACGGCCCTGTCGCGGCTGGCCGGCGGCATAGGCGGCCGTGGTCCAGGCGAAACAAAACTGGAGCTGGATCGGCGCAAAATCCGCGATCGCATGACGCGCCTGAACAACGACCTCAAGCGCTTGCGCAAACAACGCGCCGCTGCCCGCGCGCGCCGCGCGAAAGCCGGAGCGCCCGTGGCGGCGTTGGTGGGCTATACCAACGCCGGCAAATCCACCTTGCTCAACACGCTGACCAATGCCGAGGTGCTCGCCGAGAACAAGCTCTTCGCGACCCTGGACCCCACAACCCGCCGTTTGCGCTTTCCTGAGGAGCGAGAATTGATCATCACGGATACCGTGGGATTTATCCGCCATTTGCCTGCGGAGCTTCGCGAGGCCTTTCGGGCGACGCTTGAAGAACTGGAGGCGGCCTCGCTTCTGCTCCATGTGGCCGACGCCTCGCACCCTGAAATGGAGGAACAGATCCAGGCCGTGGAGGAAATACTCGAGGAAATGGAGCTGGGCGACGTGCCGCGCATTCTCTTGCTCAACAAATGGGATATGCTGCCCCACGAGCTGCGCGCTCCCCTCATCGAAACGCATGCCGCGGCCATCCCGGTCTCCGCGCGTACGGGGTACGGGCTGGAGCGGCTTGCCGAAGCCATCATCTCGCGGGTGGACTGGAAACGTTCCCTGCTCGCCCCCTCTTCATTATGAAAAAAAGTGCGGGAAGGGAAATCCGTTGCATAGGGTTTCCCTTCCCGCGCTCTCTTCTTCCCAAATCTATTTCAAAGCATAATGCCCCATCATGGTACGTCTACCTGGATATAGACTGTCGTTCCATCCGAGACATAGGGACGATAGTACACGCCGTTCACAACATGATAGGTGATGCCCGCGATGACCGTGATCGTCGCCGTGGCCGCCAACGTCCACAGAAAGGGACGGCCATACCACCAGGGGCTGGGGCCGGGCCCCCACCAGGGGCCAGTCGTCCAGGGACCGCGATACCGTGGCGGCGGTATGTATGGAGGTCTCGGGGGAATGGGGCGGTTCGGTCCGTAATAGGGCGGCCTGGGTCCAGGCCGGTTGCCGGGAGGAGGATACCCCGGAGGACGCTGACCAGGGGGGCGGTTATATCCGGGGCGGTTGTCGCCGGGGCGATTGTATCCGGGTCGGTTGTCGCCGGGGCGCTGACCGCCGGGGCGATTATCACCGGGGCGATTGTATCCGGGGCGGTTATCGCCGGGGCGCTGACCGCCGGGGCGATTATCACCGGGGCGGTTGTACCCGGGGCGGTTATCCCCAGGACGCTGACCGCCGGGACGGTTGCCGCCCGGTCTTGATGGAGCCGGCCTTACATGTTGTTGTGGAGGTCTGCCTCCCGGCCGTTCGCCGCCCGGACGGGATTGCGGCCTCCTGACTTGCCCCCGCGATGGCCTATCACCTCCGCCTCTGCCGCCTCTCTGGGCATAGGCGTCCTTGGGACCGTACATGGATGTTTGCTGTATGATCGGAATTTCGCACACCAACCCTATGGTGACCACCCCCAGAACCAGAAACTTGAGAGCGCTTTTCCAAAAGCGTGCATGCATGGCGCCCTCCCTTAGTTGTCGTTTTGGTTGTCGACAGGCTGCAACACCTCACCGGCCACGGCGCCATCCGGAGTGCTGTAAGAGAATGTTTCCTCATCGAAGGCCGGATTCAAATCCCAATCATACAATTCCAACATATACTGCGGGTAGCCCAACTGCGTCTTGTCCGTGATGACGATGCGCAACGGCAAAGGTTCCTCGCCGTCCGCGATCCATATTTCCCAGTCAACTTCCAGTTGCCTGAACGCCAGATGCCGGCACGGGACGCCGCGGCACTGCTCCTGGCCCACGATTTCCCCTGTGAGTATGCCGGCGGAGACGGCGTCATAGGGAGATGCGGTCAAAAGATCCGATAGAGGGACATCCACGCCATAGTTTTCCAATAGAAAATCCATGGTCAAAGCGAGTCCTTCCGGCACCTCTATCTCTTGAAAAACGTTTGCCTCTCTGTCCAGAACAAACATTGTCTTTCCGTTGATCACGGAAAGCCTGTCCCTGTTGAAACCAATGGTGTCCGCTTGTAATTGGGCGGGCTTGGCGATCGCGATGAACGAGGCGCCGCCATGTTTGATTTTCATGCCGTTGGGATAGACCCTGTCTTCAAGAAGGCTGGTTCTGACTGTAAAAGATTGTGTTTTCGCCATAAACTCACACATGTCTTTCAGTAACGTGTCCGCCTCGGGCGCTACATTTCGTTCCAAAGCCAGGACCGAATGCGACGCAAGCAAGGTGAAAGCGACCGCAAGCAATAAGCTACGCATCATTATAGTCCTCCTATGCGGTGTCATGGTTTCCAATATAAAATTATGCAGTAGACACAAAAGTCCATCGTGAGCCACAGCCATGGAGCCGGAGTTCTCCCCGCCATCCCGCCTACGCATGCCGCTCAGCATGAAAGAACTGCCTGCGGACCGCGAATGGCGGATATGCAACACATTTTATATGCAAACTTAAACGCGGAGTAAACGTTTATAGCCGTCCAATCGACATCTCAACGCTCTCTGCCGTCCCAGGGCGGTTTACCCTCTTTCTATTGTAAGCGGGCAGGAGAGCATGTTCCTTGATGCAATTTTACAGTATGTTACGCATTTTCCATAAACAATGGGAATGTTTCCGCGGAGAGCCTCGCCTCGGGGCGGAAATGCGCTGAAACAACTTCTACGGGTGCTCACCGCCCCCGATGTTTTCGAATTGACATTCTTCCAGCCGCTCCCGGTCCCAATAGACTCGTTTCAAACTCTTTTCATTTGAAACGAGTCTCTCCACGCATTAAAAACCATATTGTTTCACATGGTTACATAGTCCTTCCAACTCCTTTCCGCAATAACGTCCTCTAATAATAATTGTTCCGAAAAGAAGAATCTCTTTTCAAAAGTTTTCAGTTCAGCTACCTTTTCCTTAATTCTTTGCCTCGCTAGCGCATTTTCGCCTTGAAACAAGGCTCTCCCCTGAAACAATTTCCAATT
>CAZFCK010000058.1:0-17489 GCA_964517355.1 uncultured Desulfovibrionaceae bacterium
TCATGGGGGCGAGTCTAACATTTTTCTAGACAATTTGAAAGTTAAAATGCTCTAGCGGCAGCCGTTAGGCGCGGTCGTTTCGCGCCTTACGGATGGCGACAGCAACGCTAAGGGTTTCCCCCTCGCATATCCAGTGAATTAATCAGCGTTTCCTTAAGGTCGTGGTGGATTAGGTTCCAAAAGACTTCCACACTGCTTATCGGTGTGAACGTAACATCTCAAGATTCCCCTCCTCTGGAGCGGAATCGCGGCTTGGCTCCGGTGACCGCAGTCAACGCGGCCATCTTCACATAATATCAAACCGGTTATTCCCAGCCCAATTTCTTTCGAGCAGCTTCAAAATCGGCGATGATCATAGCGGCTACCTTACGTGGGTCAGGGTCGACATTCATGCAGGAACCAAGGAGTGCTTCCGTACCTCCGTAAAGAAAGTCCCGCACTTTTTCCGAACCTTGAACCGGCGCGTGTACACAATGGTAGGAGTTGAATCCGAGCATGCGGAATGCGAGGGCCGCCCCCACCCCCTTTTCGTTGGACCATTCCGGCGTGACTTCGGCAAAAGGCAGATCCTTGATGGCCTGGCCTGTGAAACCGGCGATGGTTGCGAAGGTGGCCACGGCATGGGCGTTGTCGATGCATTCACCGAAGTGCCAGACCGGCGGCATGTCATCCCCCAGAAACGCCTTCAGGCTATCGCCGCACTTTTCTTGCCCCTTTACAGAACAATAACCGAGCTTAGCCATGGGGAAGGAGGCGCACCCATTGGTGAATATCAGAATGTTGTTTTTCAGCAGGGTGTCGACGATATCCACGATGGCCTTTTCAAAAACGATACGTGTGTTCGTGCAACCGGCCAAGTTGATGATGCCCCGGATTTTTCCTTCCCTGAGGGCTTCGGCGATGGGTTCAACGCTGCCGCCGAATTGTGCGTTCAGCACTTCGAGACCGAAGCCCACTTCCGCTTCCATCTCGTAGGGCGGGATATGCCGCTTCACGTCGCGGCGGTTGCTGAAGCTCGCGATGGCGCGGGTAAGGATTTTCTCAGCCAGTTCAGGGAGTTTGTCGATGTCTTCCAGGTCGCGCTTGTACCCGATGTGCTCGGCTCCAGGTAGCCGGTTGGATTCGTTGGTGGTTACCACCACGGTCTTGTAGCAGTTGGCCACGTCCATAATCCCTGGAAAGACTTCCTGAATGTCCGCCAGCCACAGATCGAGCGCGCCGGTCGCGACGACGAGTTCGAAGCCGTTGGCGTTGGACAGCGGTATAACCCCGCCCAGGCGATACATGGAGGAAAGCCCGGAACAGCAGATTCCGTAAAACTGGATGCCCGTTGCCCCAGCGTCCTCGGCCATCTTTACGAACTTCTCCGAACGGGCTGTCTCAATGACTTTCATGGCCATCATGGGGGCGTGACCGTGAATGGCTATATTGACGGTATCCGTTTTCAACGCGCCGAGGTTGGCCTTGATGGTGCTGCGACGGGGAATGCCGAAGAGACAATCCTGGGCGATGGAGCCGCCAACCACGCTGTTCATGGAGAAGGTCAATCCAAGCCGAAGAAAATGGTCCATGGCCTTGCGCCAGTCGCCCTGAGTGCCAACCGTGGTCTGGTGAAGGGCTTCGAAAACTTCATGGTAGGAGCTGATGGGAGTCAGACCTAGTTCATCCCACACCTTCTGGCGTTCGGGCGGTGCGATGGCCTTAAGAGTCTTGTGCGGACCTGGAACCGTCCGGCTCATATCTTCGAGCAGGATATCGGCGATTTCGCCCGCCAGGGTCTCGGCGGTCTTGCCTTCGGTTACCAGGCCGTAAGCTCTAGCCACCCCAAAAACCTTGTCTTTACCGACGATGGGCAAGTCTACGTCGCCTTCAGAGGCCTTCTTCAGGGTCAGCATGACCTCCCGCGCACGTGCGCCGTGCGCTGCCACGCCGCCTGCAGCTGAACGCACCATATTGCGGGCGACGATGAGATCGGCGTTGGCGCCACAGGTTCCACGCGGGGAACGTTCAGTAATTTTGCAGGGACCAAGAGAACAAATACGGCAGCACACTCCGGCAAGTCCAAAGGTACAATGCGGTTTCTGCTTGTCGAAACGATCAAAACAATTCTCGACGCCTTGCTCATCCATGTACTTCACCATCTCCCGAACCGCGGGATCGGGAGCCTGGTTCATGACGTCTTCCTTGCTGGCGAAGGACTCTCGATATGCTTTGACAGCTGCCTTGTAGTCCGTGAAATCATTGTCATGATGGTGATGATGGCCGTGCCCATGATCATGCGAGTGATTATTGCCGCACATTTCAACAATCCTTGGTTGAATGTTAATCAGGGAGGGGCGCCTTCTGTTGCTCTGGACGGCACGGATGCTCCTCATGGACAATTGTCCTTTTCGTGCCATGTATCCGGACCGCACCCCTTTCCCCAATTAAGGCAATCTACGTGCCAGCATCAGTGAACGTTCAACATCCTGCTATTTTTTGAATATTTGTTGATTATCGCCCGGAGATGCAACTATATTTCGTTGTCGCAACTAAACTTTGGTGAGTGTTAAACGAAATTTCGTTGAACAAAGCCCTGAATGCGGCATAGACGCATCTCGAATGGGATAGCACAGGACAGCTCCCTCTTGATACAATGTTCCGCAACTCATTTCCCTTTAAAATACGACGTTCGGACTAGCGCATTTTCGCCTTGAAACAAGGCCTGTTTCTAGGGCCTGTTTCTAAATTATTTCAACCAAATTAGGACCTGTTTCTATAATAATAATGATTATGGAAGGCCTTTCAAAAACATCATAAGAAATCAAAATGAGATAGTTAACCTCCTCAAAATTAGAAAGTTTGGGAAGAGGACGGAGCAACCAGGGGATGACCGAACCGGCTAAAGGTCCGCACCAGGCTTGCCGCCCTCCTCCGTGCCCATTTCATCCCCCTGCTCCCTTACCAGACCACCATCCCCAGGCGTTCACCGTCCAGGATTGGAAACAGGGGCAAATCCTCGCGCCGCACATCCAAAAAACCAAGGGCCAGCTCAAGCATCCTGGTAAAGGTATCCTCGCGTACCGGCTTAAAGCCGTGGGCCAGCAAAGAATCGTTACGGATATTGAGCAGGTTGCCCAACTCGGTGGCGCAGGCGTCGTAGCGCGCCCCAAGAGGATCGCCCAGGGCGTACAGCAGGGAAAAGCTGCGGTGCAGCGGCAGCTTCACCCGGCCATCGCGCGAATCCGTGCAGTGTTCGCGCAATTCTTCGCGGAGCGCGGTATCCTCCAGACGCTCCAGGTCCAGATTACCGTTGTCCAGGCCGTGCCCCTCCCGCAGTCTGACCTTGGCCGCCTTTTCTATGGCGCTGTAGAGCCTTGTCACGGCATCGTCGTAGTGGTGGCCGTCGTCCGCCCGGCGGATGGCGTTGGCCATGATGTCGCGCACCGTGGCTTGGCCCCCCGCGTCAGCCGTGGACTCTTGCACCAGGACGTCGAGCGCGGCCATATTCATCCCCAAATGACGACCGAGTTCATGGAGCGCTTCGGCGGCGTTGACGGCCTGCATCCGCTGCAAACTGCTCCACGCACTGCCGAGATAATTCTTCGCCGGCTTGTAGAGAAAAGTATCCCAGTGATAGTAGCCCAGGGCCATGTCGCGCAACACGGCGAACAAAGGACGCAACCCTTCTGTCTTTTCCGCGGCGTCCGCGGCCACATCCGCGGCGGGGCGAAAATGGTGGTTGTTGAAAAGCAGCGCCAGGTCGCGCAAAGTGTTCACCGCCAGCACGTCCCACGGGTTTTGCAGGGTCAGCAGCACCTCGTGACCGTTCTCCACGGTTCCCAGCCCGTTCTTTGTGCGCAAATCGCCCCCCACGTATGAATAGCTGGCGCCGCGCCCCAGCAGGGCCAGGACCAGGGCCGCGGACATGGTCTTGGTGCCGCCGGTGTAGTCTCCCTGGAGTTCCGTGTAGGAGAGATTCCAGAGGTCGAGCAGACGCGGCAGCTCGCGCATGAGTTCGCGCACGCAGAGCACCAGATTGGCCTCGTCCGGCGTCACGATGATCTCATGATCCTTGGGGCTGTGGCGCAGCTGGGGCTCCACCTGCTCCCGCACCACCCGCCGCGAGTCCCTGGAGGTGAAATAAACCACATACTCCGGGCAACGGCTTTCAATGGAACTAACGACAGGGGCGGGTGAACCGCCCACGGAAATAAGCAAGGCTCTGGTCACGGTGTGTTCCTTTCCGGTTGTCACGCTTTCTCAATCCATGTCTTGATACGGGCCTCGAGGTTGTTGATCTCCCCCGCCTGGATCAGTTCGATCTTGTAGTCTTTGCAGCGCGTATTGTTCCCTTCGCCCAGTTCCATACAGCTCACAAACAGGGCCTTGCCGTACACGCCGCTGAGCTCCTTCCGGAGCCCATTGAGCTTGTGGATGGAGTAGGCGGCCGCGTCGGCCTGGTTCTGAAAATTGCGGGTCTTGCACTCCACCAAAAATAGACGATTGCGGGCGGTGAAGGCCACATCGATTTCATTGTGCACGTCGCTTCCGCTTTTCACCTCGACGTTGCCCGCCAGATCCTTGATGACGCCGTCATTGCGGAGCTTGTTGCACACGGCCTGCACATGCAGTTCCAGCCAGCCGCCGTTGACAAAGAAGCGCTCCTCCTCGCCGGGATATTCAAGCAAACTTTGATCGGGATGCAAAATCAAAAAACCCGCTTGTTCAAAAAGCTGTATCAATTCGCGAAACTTGCCGTTTTTCAGTTTATAGACCGGAACATTGACACGAAGGTCATTTAATTTTGCCTCATAGGTATAATAGTTAAGGCTTTTCAATGGTTCAGCGAAACGGCTCACATTCTTGACCAGCTTTACGGTCAGGTCTCTTTGTGCGCGTTTCACGCATGTGTCCGCCTGCCTGTCAATGGTGTAGCCAAAGGCGTTGAGGCAGTGCTTCACGGTGAGCAATTCCTGCAGGGGCTCACTTTTGAATTCCGGGGCCAAAGTGATGCGGCTATCGTTCTGGGTATCGATGTAGAATATTTCCACTTCGCCCTGGCGCGCGGCCTCATAGGCGCCAAGGGCCATGATCTTGGTGCCCCCTGTGACGTTGAGCGCCAGGGACTCATTCTCGCATTCCGCCAGAATATCGAGCATGGTCTCGGCGATGGCGTTGTAATCATAAGGCTCCACGTCGCGTCGCCGCACCTCGACGCCCAGACTGCGGCACATGCGCGTAAAGATATCAAACTCCTGTTTCATATCCAGCGAGACCAAAAGTTCCACCCGCCCCGGCCTGGTCGCCGGGTCCAGCAGGGGCAGCAGGTTGGGCAGCAACTGACTGGAAAGCAGGCAACAATGGATGTGGGGGGTTGCCATTGGTAGGCTCCTCAATATACTCCGGATCAGCCTCGGGGAAAAATGCTTACAACAATTACACTACTCGCCAAGTATTTTTTTCACCATCTGCACCTTATCATACTGTTTCTTCTTTTTTGGTTTTACGTCCCAGTCTCCAGACTTTATCCATAATTGCTTGAGCGCTTTTGCCGCCCGTTTCTGATATTCTCCTTCGAGTTTCATCAATTCTGGAAACTTCAGACCAATGGAACTCTGGTCAAGACGTCCCAGTTCGAGTTCCCAGATCAAACGTTCCTCGGGAGGCATGGCCTCAAGTTGTTGCCTCTCTCTGGCTTCCTCTTCTCTTTTTCTGGCTTCTTCAGCCTCTCTTGCGGCCTTCAGACGTTCCATCTCCGCACGCTGGCGTAGCCGTTCTACCGCCTGACGTCGCACCGTAGCTCTTTTTTCCTCTCGTTCCCTGGCCATGGATTCATCATGGCGGCGCTTGTCCGCGAGGGCGTCTTGATATTCCTCCCAGTCGCAAACGGAAAGCTTGGCCCAGCCAAAGGGAAAACGGCCATCAGCCAGGGTGCGGGTCGTGCCGCAGGGGAGAAGCGTTCCATTTTTGAGTTTACGGCGTTGCGGTTCATTGTTCTCTATGGTCACGCATTCCACATGGGAATAATGGCCCACACGGATCAGCGTCTCTGTATCATTCAAATTTTTCAGTACCTGCTCAAGCGGAGCGAGCTGTTTTTTTGCTTCTGCAAAATGCGGCAAATCATAAAATTTCTTTTTTTCTGAAAGATATCTCATTCCGTAGAACTTTTTGCATAAGGCAATAAGTTCCTTCAAGGTCCAGCTATCGTGATCGCGCACCACCTTGATAGAGAGCACAACGTCCTGTTGCGCAGCGTTGTGAGCGCCGATGAGTAATTTTCCGTAAATTGGCTCCGGTGAACCGTCCATAAGCAAATTTTTTGTCACCTCACATGGATTTTTTGGCGTAACGTTCTTTTTTTCGCCGGCTTTGATGCGCATCTCCTGGGCGGTAACAATGCTTGCGTGCCCCACCCTTGCTTCAAAATCCCCCACTTTAAGATTCTTAAACGAATTATCTTTAATATCCCCGAGTACAGACTTGAGATTGTCCTCGACTTTTCCAGGATTTCCTTTCAAATTCAATTCGTACTTCTGATCCAGATAGTCGATGACTGGTGTGCGCAAAGCGCCCTTAATGGAGCTGCCTGGAATCACCAATGCACCGGAGAGAGGGTTTTTCAAGGCCGGATCGATAAAAAGTTGGTTCTGCCCCTTCTGGTTTCGCAGTTCACGCTCGTAGGTTTCGACGACCTTCTTGGAACGAATAGCCGCGCTGGCAAATGCGTAGAGTTCAGGCTTCAGCTCCTGGCGCACCAGGCCGCGCAAGGCCCCCATAGGCTTGCTGCCGAAAGCCGCAGCCAAGCGTTCGGGGTCGGGATGGTCCTCCACCCAGGCCGGAAGATCAATGAAATGAAGTTGTTCTCCCTTTTCATCGATAAGATAAGACATAGGGTCCAACAATTCGCCCGACCCCACATGAATAGGAGCCAGGGGCTCCAGCCGAAAGGGGGTGACCTGATCCTGAAGTGTGAGGTTGTGTCGTGGCATAGTTACCTCCCCTCTGTAGCTGCCAACGAAAATGCGAGCGTCACAGGCCAGAGCACCTGAACCACTTTGGAATCACTATGGATACCATGCAACACATAGCCTGTTTCAGGACGGGCGCTGAATACCGACCCCTCTGCAAAGGCCACAAAAGGCTTCTTGAACGGATTGCGCTCTCCGAAACCGTTCCAGACCTTGCCGTACTTGGTGAAGGTTTTATAGAATCCCCGTACTTCACCAAGGTTTTCGGCAGATAAGACAGAGAGTGTCATTTCATGAGTACCGCTGCTATTGAGCTTTTGCGGTTCAAATGAATCATCACGCTGCCATGACAAGTGCCCCTTGCCGGTGGTACGGTCCGCACCAAAACCGCAGGCGGCCAGATGTCCCAGCAGGCGTTCAAAAAAAGTTCTATCGTCTGTCATGACGTAAAGGTCGAGTTCAGCTCCACGATCATAAAACATCACCTCGGGAAAAAAGAGCCCCCCTTCCAACACAGTGCCTGTGGCTCGATTGATACTGTTATGCGCCTGTATGACCCGCTGGCTTGCAAATGGAGGGGAAAAAACCCGTTTGTTTGCCGGCTTCTTTGCATCACGTAGCCACAAGCTGAACAGCTGCTCCTGGCTCAATCCATTGCGAAGCTCCTGCCAGACATGCAAAGGAATCCAGGAAAGCTTGCGGAACGTTTTATACTGTCCAAGCGCCTCGAACAGATTGTCAAACCCCTTTTCGCGAACCAGAGCGGCGAACCTTTTCCTGGGAATAGGAGGAAGTACTGGCATGGGCAACATGCCCCGCGGCATGGCGGAGCTGCAGACAAACGGAGGTTTTCCTTGTTCGAAACCCTGTATGAGTTCCTGGATTGCCGGTTCCCCTTCCAGTTCCCGCGCGGCCCAAAGCAGGTGGCCGTGTAACGTGTCACTCTGCATAGGGCTGGCAAAAGAGGTCAAGGGCGTAATCCGGTAACGGTACATAGCCATGGTGCGCTCCTAGAGTTGCACGCTGTTGAGATCGATTTTCTGCCCGTCACAGCAAATATCTTCGAATCTCACCTGTCCGCTGCCGCGGGAGCCGCATCCCCCCAGTGCGTCGAGTTCCACGAGCTTGAGCCCCTTGTAGACGTAATTAAGCAATTCTTCGGAATCATTTTCAAAAACTCTGACAGCGAGATACATGTCAAAACGTACGCCCGCAGGCACACGCTCCAAGGGGCGGGGATGTTCAGCCACCCCTTTCACTCGGTTGATAATATTTTCGTATTTAACTTCCATGGGGAGGTTGCCGTCGTTGAATCTCTGTTCGTCATCACTGCAGAGCATGGCATCACGCACGATGAGCCGCGTCGGTCCGAGGGTGTCCTCCGTCTTGTCCGAGTGCGCCCCGAAAATGCGGCAGGCATTGCAAGAGGCCTTGCCGCAACCACAGGGCTTGCCTTTGCTCACGAACCCTTTAGTGTCCGGATTATCCGTAAAATAATAGACCTCGAGCAGAGAGCGCATCTTTCCTTTGAGAGAAGATCCTGGAATATAAGGGGCGCCTGTGATGGGGTGCTTGATGACGGGCTGATCCAGGCCGCCGATTTCGATACTGTCCTTGCTTGCGCCGATATGCAGACCACTCATAAGGCGAATGGTTCCGGTGATGGGTAAAATGTGCTTGAGTTTCATTTCCGTCTCCTATGAATCCGTAAGTTTACCCGTGCCGTAACAAAAACCAACCACCGCTTCGAAATGCAGCAGAAAAGCACGAAAATCCTTCTCCGTATTGATGGCATCCACATGCTTGGTCAGCCATTGCACAAAACTTAACGGTACGGTCTTACGACTTTTTGCATATTCAACCTTGGACTTGCTCATCTTGACCAAAGGAAGGATGCCCTGAAAAGCCGCACCTCCTACCTGAGTCTTTCTGGATTCCAATTTACGTTCAAGCAATTTAAAATCACCATAGAATCTACGAAGTTGAGCGGACTTTAATTTTGAATAATCGTTCACAAAGCTAAGAGCGGCCTTTTGAGCCTCTGCGTCCACGATCTCCGGCCGCAAATTGTTTTTGTCATCATAATAGATACTCATAACGCTCTCCTGTCAGTTGGTACGCAGCCTGTAAAATGCATAAGACACCGGTAGCCGCAGATTGTAGAGCAGAAACTCGTCCTGCTGCACGCCGAAGACTTCCGCCCGATCCTCGGCGGTCATGCCCGTGTCGTTGACATTGCGTTGGAAGTCGTATTGCATATGGGAAATACAAATCCCCTTCTTGATATCGCCTGAACGAAATGCCCTGAAGTCGTCACCGTAGCGCAACAGTCTGTAGGCCAACCCCTGGGTGATCTTGCCCTCCAGGAGAAGTTTCTCCAGCCAGGCGCCCTTTTGCAGAAGCGTATGAAAATCCTTCCAGCCCACTGTGACATCGAAAATAGTCACCCCATCCTTGACCCTACGGCCCCCGTGCTCTCGCTGTTTGGAGGCATCGAGCAGTCGCTCGGCCTCGTGGGCCATGGTTCGCACGGGAACACCGCTCTTGGACAGGGTGATGCCGGCGGAAAGGGTGATATCCGGATTATGAGAAATGAAATCCCGGAACGTCATGTCGAGCATGCATGCAAAGTCCAGGCACTGTGTCCACGGTCCCAGCAGGAATATGTCGTCTCCACCGGCAAAAACCACATACATGTCGGGAAAATCGTTGCGGATGCGTTGCACCAGGTAGTCTGCGAAAAAGGTATTCAACATGCGGGACATGCAGGCAAACCTCGATATGGAAAGCCGCTCCTTCAGACCAATGCTGAAAAGCATGCCAAGGTTGTCCACGTCCGCCTTGAAAGCGCCGAGAAAGGCCTTGCCGCGGGGCTTACCGTCATTTCGGTCATGGATACGGGCCTCTTCCGCAAGTATGTTCAGCGTCTTGGGCATACCTTCTTCAATCAGATCCTCCCCATAAAAGGTCCCGCCATCCTCATGTGACGAACTCTCGCCACGACGCTCCCAGCGCTCCATATCCTCCCGCGAGATACGCGGCAGATAACCGGCTATGGGAAGAAACGTAAACGCATCGTGATTACGTATATTGATAATTTCTACGCAATCATCGCCAGGCGGAGACTTATGCAGGGAAAAACGTAGTCCGCCAAAGAGATCAGTGCCTTTGCCCGAAGATTTTATGGCTACATAATCAGCCGTGGGCAATTGCCCCCCAACATGGTGAATAAGTTGGTAGCAGTTATCGCAGATAGTCACCTCTTTTTGAAATTCTCTGGCAAAACTCCTCATTGCCTCGGGGGTGGCGGGATTGGCCTTACATACGTTGCATTCGCCGGACGCCGCATAATCGTCATAACGCAGGTTATGAACCGGCATGTCCGCATCCGCCAATATCTTGTCGTATTTTTGCAGCTTACGCAGTTCAAGATGGTCATTAAAGGCATCAAGTTTCTTTTGAAACATCTCCAACTGGAAATCATTTTCGCTCAGCTCCAGGTCGAATGAAAGGTTCAGACTAAGTTCTCCCCTGAAGGTGGTGAAAAACCAACGCTGTACTTCGGCCTCGAACTCGGGGAGCCGTTCCCGAACTCGCCGTGTCGCCGGCAGCAACATCAGGAAACGCCCTCCAGCATCCATGATTCGCGCAAGAGGCGACATCCCGAATTCATGTAGCAATGCAAGGGAAACCGAGCGGGACAAAAGCTGCAGGTAAAAAGACCGGGCCCGAAAAAGTTTCGCCACACCTGAACCATGGGCATTGTCGAGATGAAAAATATATCTCTGGATACCCGAGAGATCGCCACCCAAAAGGATGACCTTGGGCTTGGAAATACCCTCGCCTGGCACCCCCCCTTCTTCCTTGTGATAAATGTGGAGCGCCTGGGCAATGGCCGCAGTTGTCACCGCATGGTCGAATAACGAGATGTCCGGCCTGGTCTTCCATGTACTCGAAGGAATACACCACGTGAACTTTTCCAACACTGAAGTCAGCGATGCAATGTAATGCGCGATACCTTTATTGGAGGGAATGCCCCGCAATCCGTCAAGAAAGTCTGTAAACAATGAAGAATAATCTGTTTTCTGTGCCTCAGCGAGTGTTACGGGAAAAACGTCCCTGCCCATGGGGATCAAAGGGTAATAGCTGCGTCTTTCCTCCACCTGTTTGCTTTTCAATGAAACCTGATCAAAAACAGATGCTAGCCTAGCCGTCTTATAGTCTCCCTCGTTCTCGACCTGTTCGTCGATTCTGTCACCCCCGGCCGAAAGTCTATCTGCAATGGAAATGGCCTTTTCCAACAGCTCAGATTCTCCGGGTTTATGGTGCGCGGCTGCAAGACGTGCAATACGTGAACGATGCCCCTCCAACTCCTCGGGCAACGGCAGTATACTCGTGTCCTCTATAAAATAATTCGTGTACAAAACGTGCTGGTGCGTCGCCCTGCGATTTTTGCTGCCAATCGGACACAGCTCCCCCTCAAGCTCGGGGCTTTTCGGCCTCCCGGCTCTCTGCGCAAACTTGCCCACATCATGCAACAACGCGGCAATGACAAGCAGGTTATTCTCAAGTTGCTCCATAGGATTCTCCTCTGTTGCGATACCCCCTATAAATACCCGACAATCGAAAGAGACAACAGAATGACAACATTTCCATCACCACCGTATCTCCAACGCCTCCCGGTCCAGAAGCAGGCCATAGATTTTGCCGCCGTGCGGCCCGCAGGAGGTGATGACGAGTTGTGGCGCCTCATAGAGGCCAAAAGCCTTTGTCAAATCCTTGTTGATCTTTGAACGGAACGAATGAAAATTTTCCTGGCTCAGAGAGGTGATGCCCGTATCGCTCATCTGGTCGTACACGCGCTGCCGCTGCACGCGCGTCTCATACAGACCGGTAATCTCGTGCTGGTGGTCCTGCACTTGCTGCAGCGTGAGGAAGCACCGCGTGCATTCGCCGCACGTGGCCCGCTCGCAGTCGCACTCCTTTTTCAGCTGCACGAAAAAGCCGTACAGCGTCATGAGCGCCGGGGGCAAATCCAGATCCACCCCCTTCCAGATAACGCTACGTTCCATCAAATCCACCACCAGGCGGGGGCGCTCCTCGCGCACCAGGGAGGTAAGCAGCGCCGCCGGGCTCTCCGGCCACTTGAGCATGCTTTCCGTCAAACGTTCGCGCACCGAAATGAACGGCATATGCACCAGCGTCACCCGGGCGTAGCGCGTCTCCTTTGTAAAGGGTTGCCCCAGGTCGTCATGCAACGTCACTGGCCGCGATTCCGGCGGCGGATAGAAAAAATCCGGGCAGTTTTCGAACTCAGGCGAAACAAGCACATGAAAGATACGATCCTGCCGTCTGCCATAGAACTGCGCGGCCAGAGCCAGGCAGGCGCCCATGGTCTTGCGCCCCCCGGCGATGGAAAAAAACACGCGGGACGCCGGGTCCCTGGTGGCCGTGAAGGCGGCCTCCATGCAGGCCTGCAGAAAAAGCCCATTGTCCTCCTCGCTGGATATGTCCTCCAGGATGCGGCCATTGGCGTCGGCCACGGCCTTCACATGCTCGGGGCCGAAGTCCAGCTCTGAGGCGGATATCTCGAAGTCATTAAGAAAACATTGCAAGTGTCCGGTTTCCGGATCAAAGAGGGAAGCATTGCAAGCCGCTTTGCCGGAATTGGTGGTCAAAACGCGCACGGCATGCACAGGGCGTTTTTGCTGGTAGAGGGCGAAGAGCGTCTCGGTGATCACCTGAGGCGTGCGGCCGCAGACCGCGAGGAGCGTGGTGCGCATCAGGCCGCCCCTTGCGGGGCGTAATCGATCCGCCCCAGCCCGAAGACCGACTGCTTACCCACGTGCAGCACCTTGCAGGCCTCGAGCAGGGGCAGGTATTCGCCGAGGTCGCCTGCATAGGTGACGGAGCCCACAAGCCCGCCGAACTGCATGGCCTGTTTCTGCCGGCTGGAGTAGCGCGTCCAGTCCTTCCAGCGCGTGGCGTCCTCCACCACGGCCACGTCGTATGCCCTGCGCACCAGCCCCGGATAGTCGAGCGCGGGCTCGCCCCCGCCGAAATGCGTGAACATGGTGGCAATGCGGCGCAGCATCCCCCGCACCAGGAGATGAAAAGGCAGCTCCGCGGCAAAGGAGTTTCTGTTCTTGATGCGCAAGGGCGTGAGGAGCCGCAGCGTAAGGCGTGAAGGAGCGCTTCCGGGACTCCCATGCCCCACGTCGAGCCGCCTGGCCGGGGCCTGCCGCTCCAGGACCTTGTGTTCGCTGTCGTAAATGGGGCCCGCGCCGTTGGAAACGCTGCGCACGGTGAACCGCGCGCGCCCCCGCTCTTTATCGCCGCCCAGCCCCTCATGCCCCATGCATTCAAAAGCGTAGATAAAATACGGGAGGTTGGCCACCATCCCACCGAAAAGGGTCAGCCCCAGGGAAAATTCTTCGCCGGGCGCATAGTCCGTGCGGTCGTCAAGCGGGGGGTCGAGCAGATAGGGGTGCGGCGGCGTGGGCCCCTTGCCTTGGGGGCGCGTGGCCTCAAAGGCCAGACTATAGACACAGCGGGACGCGAGCAGGCAGCCGGAGCACTCCCCCCGCGTCAATGCGCAGGCCGCCTTGCGCAACGACATGCCCAGCATGCCGCGCAGAAGCGAGCCCTTGAAGCGGGGCAGCCGCGCGGTATCCTCGAACCTGCAGACGAACGTATAGCCGGAGTAATCCATCTGCGTCTCCTCTGATGCATTGATGTACTGATATTCCATGCTGCCATGGAAATGTAAAGTATGGAAACATTTCCATTGCGCAGTTCGATAACAGCCACCGCAAGTATGAAATATGCGATACTCCGGGAGAAAGGCGATCTGACCCAAGGTGGTTGTGAAATGGAATTATTGGGGCTCCGCCCCGAACCCCGCCAGGTGGGAACGCCCCCCTGGACCTGCGGGGTCGGGAACGAACACGTTTAACGTGTTGATAAAGTATGGGGCGGCGGCATGGGAGAACATGCGCACCGTAAAATGATGCGCGATGCGCAGAAACGAGGGGCAAAGGCCGGGAGGTCCCCCGGAATAACCCCGCGTCGGCAAGAAATAGCCGGAGCACTCCCTTCTCAAATCAGGTCAATTCCGACTATGGCCAGATCAGGGCAAGAGTCGGCCAGTTAGGGCGCTGTCGTAATCCCTTCTCAAATCAGGTCAATTCCGGCATTGGCCAGGGTGGCCGTCGAGCTGCCGACCATGCTCACGTCGTAATCCCTTCTCAAATCAGGTCAATTCCGACTCCGTCATGAAGGACTACACGGAAACGACACTCCGTGTCGTAATCCCTTCTCAAATCAGGTCAATTCCGACAATGAAAGCCACTTTTCATCCGAGTGACCCAGATAATGGTAGTCGTAATCCCTTCTCAAATCAGGTCAATTCCGACGGTTTTTCTCTTTGACAGGGTTATTGGGCATTGGGAGGTAACGTCGTAATCCCTTCTCAAATCAGGTCAATTCCGACCCCGAGTGACCCAGATAATGGTATTTTTACCCAGTCGTAATCCCTTCTCAAATCAGGTCAATTCCGACGCTACCAAAAACGTAGGTAAGTTAAGGGGCAAGGTTATGTCGTAATCCCTTCTCAAATCAGGTCAATTCCGACGAGGACTCCAAGGAATGGCTGGGGCTGGATGAGGCGCGGCACTAGTCGTAATCCCTTCTCAAATCAGGTCAATTCCGACTTGCCGGGAGGATGGCGGAGTTAGAGATACCCTACCGGTCAGGTCGTAATCCCTTCTCAAATCAGGTCAATTCCGACAGAAATTATTGTCAAATTAAACGCGCACTTGCTTTGGGGTCGTAATCCCTTCTCAAATCAGGTCAATTCCGACATTCTCGGAGTACACGTGCAGAGTGTTTACCGGCTGATCAGAGTCGTAATCCCTTCTCAAATCAGGTCAATTCCGACCGTAAGCGAACGTGACGACCTGTACCTTGAAAAAGGCGTCGTAATCCCTTCTCAAATCAGGTCAATTCCGACGGTGCGGACTTTTTAACGGTGTCCCTGGGTGAACTGCCCGAAGGTCGTAATCCCTTCTCAAATCAGGTCAATTCCGACCCTTACGCCAAAAGGAGCTAATCATGAACCAAAACATAAAACGTCGTAATCCCTTCTCAAATCAGGTCAATTCCGACCCGTGACGTGGCTGCAAAAAATAGACGAGGACGACGAAAGTCGTAATCCCTTCTCAAATCAGGTCAATTCCGACCGCGGGAGGCAGGAAACATACCTGCCCGATCGCAAAACGCCTGGTCGTAATCCCTTCTCAAATCAGGTCAATTCCGACTTTAAGGCTTTGTTGGGGAGGTAGGATTAGGGCCTGGGAAGGAAGTCGTAATCCCTTCTCAAATCAGGTCAATTCCGACGATGGCGCTTTTTATAGATACGAGGTAGCCTGCACGTTCAGTCGTAATCCCTTCTCAAATCAGGTCAATTCCGACCTGGAGGAAATTTTCATCACGATGCCGGAAGCTAACACTGAAGCGCGTCGTAATCCCTTCTCAAATCAGGTCAATTCCGACCATCGCCATGTACGTCGATGCGAACGCTCAAGAGTTGCAAGTCGTAATCCCTTCTCAAATCAGGTCAATTCCGACGGTTTACCGGCGGAGAGGGAAAGGAAGCGATGGCGGCGTCGTAATCCCTTCTCAAATCAGGTCAATTCCGACTCCTTCCAGGAGTTTGGAAGGTTTCCGACCTGGGGAAGTTGGTCGTAATCCCTTCTCAAATCAGGTCAATTCCGACTTATGCTGCAGCTGCCAACGTCCTGGAAAGGACGGGGGCAGAAGTCGTAATCCCTTCTCAAATCAGGTCAATTCCGACGAGAACAATTTCTCCCAGGCTTGCCCCCTACTGTGGGGTGAGTGTCGTAATCCCTTCTCAAATCAGGTCAATTCCGACTGAGAATTTTATGGTAGTGTCCCTGGACGAATTGCCTGGTCGTAATCCCTTCTCAAATCAGGTCAATTCCGACTTGGCGTTGCTGGGAAATGACACTCTTTGGCAAGCGTGTCGTAATCCCTTCTCAAATCAGGTCAATTCCGACGGCCGCGACACTGGAGCGCCTCGGTATTCCCTCCATTGACGCGTCGTAATCCCTTCTCAAATCAGGTCAATTCCGACAGCTTCGCGGGCCTACGCGCGAGGTGGCCGCAGAGCCGCTTCAAGTCGTAATCCCTTCTCAAATCAGGTCAATTCCGACCCCTGAAGGTTGCCCTGTTTTAGGTCACGCTTCTCCCGAAGTCGTAATCCCTTCTCAAATCAGGTCAATTCCGACTTCCGTCCCTCTAGAGAAAACAGTGTTTAATCCTAGTCGTAATCCCTTCTCAAATCAGGTCAATTCCGACAGGATGCACTTAAAAATGATGAAACGGACTACCCTGAAGAGTGTCGTAATCCCTTCTCAAATCAGGTCAATTCCGACGGGGTTGTCAAATTTTCTGGGTGGCGGTGGCGGCTTTAATTTTCGTCGTAATCCCTTCTCAAATCAGGTCAATTCCGACAAATGCTGATCAATCCACAGAAAGGATTTCCTTTCTGGTCGTAATCCCTTCTCAAATCAGGTCAATTCCGACACAATGACCTGGCAGACTTTTGTCAGGTCGAAGAAGAAACGGTCGTAATCCCTTCTCAAATCAGGTCAATTCCGACTGCGGGCATGCACATAACAACCTGCGCGAATTTGCGCAGTCGTAATCCCTTCTCAAATCAGGTCAATTCCGACTCCCGGCCTGGTGTCGGGAAAGGGGAGAAGGATTATGTCTATAGGTCGTAATCCCTTCTCAAATCAGGTCAATTCCGACAGACGGGCAAACAAGGGAGGTGAAAGGCTAAAATTTACTTAGGTCGTAATCCCTTCTCAAATCAGGTCAATTCCGACCTATTTCCCAATTAAGGGAAATAGCTAAGGAACTCACGTTCGGTCGTAATCCCTTCTCAAATCAGGTCAATTCCGACTGCTGCCGATGTCCTGGAAAGGATAGGTGCGGCGGCGGCGAGTCGTAATCCCTTCTCAAATCAGGTCAATTCCGACACCCCGTTTCCTTCGATGTTGCAGACCTCCCGGCCCACATGTCGTAATCCCTTCTCAAATCAGGTCAATTCCGACTGAGAATCGCCGCAATCCAGCTTTCGATGACTATGGAGGAATGTCGTAATCCCTTCTCAAATCAGGTCAATTCCGACTTACTTGTTGCAATTGGTTGTATCAGAAAGCAAGGACGCGGCTGTCGTAATCCCTTCTCAAATCAGGTCAATTCCGACCGCCGTCCGGCATATGCCGGACGATCCTTCCAGAAGTCTGGTCGTAATCCCTTCTCAAATCAGGTCAATTCCGACGGAGATCATCATGGAATCGTTTGAAACAGCCGTTGCGGCAGCGTCGTAATCCCTTCTCAAATCAGGTCAATTCCGACGGCAAGCCTACCTACAAGTTCAAGAAGCTCGAGGCGTCGTAATCCCTTCTCAAATCAGGTCAATTCCGACCGCCGTCCGGCATATGCCGG
>CAZFCK010000058.1:17589-22119 GCA_964517355.1 uncultured Desulfovibrionaceae bacterium
ACGATCCTTCCAGAAGTCTGGTCGTAATCCCTTCTCAAATCAGGTCAATTCCGACAAGATATCCAGGGAAAGGACGTTGTAGGGGTTTTACCCGTCGTAATCCCTTCTCAAATCAGGTCAATTCCGACAAGGAGAGTAAAATGAATAGGTGTAAATTTTTCGACCCTGTCGTAATCCCTTCTCAAATCAGGTCAATTCCGACCCCCCCACACCTTTAAAGGAGGAGATCATGGTTATACGGTCGTAATCCCTTCTCAAATCAGGTCAATTCCGACTGATAACCATTTCGGCACAGGGCTACGAGATGTGGTCCGAGGGTCGTAATCCCTTCTCAAATCAGGTCAATTCCGACAAGCCGCCCGAGAAGGCAGCTTTCCCCAAACGAAGTGGGTCGTAATCCCTTCTCAAATCAGGTCAATTCCGACCTGCGATAGGAGCTTGATTTCGTCGCGGACTTTTGCGGTTGATGTCGTAATCCCTTCTCAAATCAGGTCAATTCCGACAGTAGTTCTTTGACAACTAAATAGGGAAAAATTAAGAATCTTGAGGTCGTAATCCCTTCTCAAATCAGGTCAATTCCGACTTCGGCGAAAGCCGAAGTACTGTCGAGGCTTGAGGCCTTGGCGTCGTAATCCCTTCTCAAATCAGGTCAATTCCGACAGCCTATTTCTATGAAAAAACAGGCCGCACACTTTCCCCTAGGGTCGTAATCCCTTCTCAAATCAGGTCAATTCCGACAGCCGCGCAACAGCAAGCGAACGCCGCCTCCGCTAAGGCGGCAAAGTCGTAATCCCTTCTCAAATCAGGTCAATTCCGACAGTGTTCGTTGCGGGGGAGGAAACAAAATGAGCAACACATCAGAGTCGTAATCCCTTCTCAAATCAGGTCAATTCCGACAAAATTATGTCAATTTTTTGTAAGTATGAATAAATGGCGCCCCAAGTCGTAATCCCTTCTCAAATCAGGTCAATTCCGACCGACTTCGGCGAAAGCCGAAGTCGGGCGGCGGCTTGGGGCCTTGGTCGTAATCCCTTCTCAAATCAGGTCAATTCCGACCTCTTTCCCCCAACGAAGTAAAAGGCGTAAGCCTTTTACTAGAGTCGTAATCCCTTCTCAAATCAGGTCAATTCCGACTCGCGGCCGAAAAGGCCGCGAGTGAAGCTGAAATCTTGTCGTAATCCCTTCTCAAATCAGGTCAATTCCGACGCAGCAGAATTTGCTGCTGCCTGGGAATCAGGCAATGGGTCGTAATCCCTTCTCAAATCAGGTCAATTCCGACCTAGAAGACTTCAGATACAAGAAAGGTTGACCACACAAGTTTGTCGTAATCCCTTCTCAAATCAGGTCAATTCCGACCTGTGCAGTAAAGTAACTGCACAGTAAGCCAGCTAACTAGTCGTAATCCCTTCTCAAATCAGGTCAATTCCGACGGAATCAGGCAACGGCAGTTTTGCCCACATTTCAGACTATTTCAGGTCGTAATCCCTTCTCAAATCAGGTCAATTCCGACCTAAATAGTTGTGCAGTAAGTAAGCAAAAGTTGTAAAATGTCGTAATCCCTTCTCAAATCAGGTCAATTCCGACTGAGAACGCCTGCCAGAGGGAAATAGCTGCTTCTGAGGCCGCTGTCGTAATCCCTTCTCAAATCAGGTCAATTCCGACTAGCAGTTCTTTGACAACTAAATAGGGAAAAATGAAAAGTTCTTGGGTCGTAATCCCTTCTCAAATCAGGTCAATTCCGACTGTCTCCCCAGCAACGACAAGCGTTGCTGGGGAACACAAATCTCTGGTCGTAATCCCTTCTCAAATCAGGTCAATTCCGACATCAGGGAAAGAGCCGCCCTTCTCGGGCCCTTTCCCCTAACGAAGTCGTAATCCCTTCTCAAATCAGGTCAATTCCGACCAGACGTTTTTTCACGCCAAGACGGGGCGTACAATATCGCCCGTCGTAATCCCTTCTCAAATCAGGTCAATTCCGACGTTTGTCTTTATTGATCACAAACAAAGAAACACAGATTGAGTCGTAATCCCTTCTCAAATCAGGTCAATTCCGACACTAAATAAATAGTTGTGCAGTAAGCCAGCCATAGTGTGCTTTGCAAGGTCGTAATCCCTTCTCAAATCAGGTCAATTCCGACCTCTGAAGTAGTCTGAAAAACCAGGCAGGCATATACATTCTAGGTCGTAATCCCTTCTCAAATCAGGTCAATTCCGACTGGGCATATACATTAGAATACGTTAGAATGTATATGCCTGGTCGTAATCCCTTCTCAAATCAGGTCAATTCCGACATTTTGCGCTCAAGAAAAATATATATAATGGGCATATACAGTCGTAATCCCTTCTCAAATCAGGTCAATTCCGACAAAATGCCTGCCAGAGTGAAATAGCTGCTTCTGAGGCCGCTGTCGTAATCCCTTCTCAAATCAGGTCAATTCCGACAACTATTCAGGGCGATAGAATCGCCCTGAATTATTCTGGCTGGTCGTAATCCCTTCTCAAATCAGGTCAATTCCGACTTCTGAAGGTTCAAAAAGAGAACCTAAGAACGCCGAAGAAAAGTCGTAATCCCTTCTCAAATCAGGTCAATTCCGACGTGTATGTCCGCATTGTGGGCATACACACAGCAGCCTGCGCGACTGTCGTAATCCCTTCTCAAATCAGGTCAATTCCGACAGCTTCACTCGCGGCAGAAAAGGCCGCGAGTGAAGCAGAAATGTCGTAATCCCTTCTCAAATCAGGTCAATTCCGACAAAACGCTTGCCAGAGTGAAATATCAGCTTCACTCGCGGCAGAAGTCGTAATCCCTTCTCAAATCAGGTCAATTCCGACAGCAGTTCTTTGACAATTAAATAGGGAAAGTAAAAGTTCTTGAGGTCGTAATCCCTTCTCAAATCAGGTCAATTCCGACAAAAATGAAGGCGATTTTAAAAAACACACAGGCCCTGGTCGTAATCCCTTCTCAAATCAGGTCAATTCCGACAACTAAATCGAGTAAAAAAAAGTTCTTGAGCGTATTTTGCGTCGTAATCCCTTCTCAAATCAGGTCAATTCCGACACCCCCCAGCAACGCTTGTCGTTGCTGGGGAACGGGGCAGTCGTAATCCCTTCTCAAATCAGGTCAATTCCGACCAGAGTGAAATAGCCACTGTACTCGCGGCAGAAAAGGCCGCGAGGTCGTAATCCCTTCTCAAATCAGGTCAATTCCGACTTCTTTGACAATTAAATAGGGAAAGTAAAGTTAGTTCTTGGGTCGTAATCCCTTCTCAAATCAGGTCAATTCCGACATAGTGGGCATATACATTAGAATGTATATGCCTGAAGTCGTAATCCCTTCTCAAATCAGGTCAATTCCGACTTACTGCACAACTAAATAGTTGTGCAGTAAGCTAGCCCATAAGGTCGTAATCCCTTCTCAAATCAGGTCAATTCCGACAGGGGTAAGCCTGCTACTTCAAGGCGTACCCTCATTCAGGTCGTAATCCCTTCTCAAATCAGGTCAATTCCGACAGCACCCCCTGGATCATCAATTCTTTCACCATGTTCCCCCCCTTGTTTCGGGAACCTCCGGCGCAGTGCCGGCAGAGGGGGGCGGAACGACAACGCATTTGACGTTTCCCTTTTTCTATCACCTTGTTTTCCCATGTCAATCACTCCTTGCGGGAACCCCTTTTTCAGCTGTAAAGCAAAACAACATGATTTCGGTATAATAATTAATTTTGCCATTTTCGTACAGAGGTTCCCGCAAAATCCCGCTTCCACAGCTTCACAACACCAGGTGCGTGGCGGAATATTCCGGCAACCCGCCCCTGCCGTGCACGCGCACTGACTGCATGCAGCGATGGCACAACGGAAAGTATTTCACCCCGTCCGCCTCCTCGTCAATGATGTGCGTAATCCGGGCTTGCAGACGGCGCAAGGCCCCATCATGCAGTTCCGCCTCAAAAATGGAGTATTGCACCCGGCTCCCGTAATCCTCCATGGCCTTGGCCACGCGGGTGAGCCGCCTGGCGTCGGCTATATCGTAGGCAATGACCATATACATGCCCGCATCCTCCCTTGGCGGCGCCCCGTCATTCATAGAGGGGCTCAGGGTGTTCATTGTAAAGGCGGTGGCGGGAGCATCGCTCCCTGCATGCCCGCCAGGCTGCAGGCCTGGCGCATTTTCCTTTTGAAACAAGGCTTGCCTCTGAAGCAATATCCCATAGTTTCAAACAAATGTATAAGAGCATCCAAACCATTCATGGTTACCATCCCGGCTTTCCGGGTACAGCGCCTTCTATGACATCGTGCACGTTTTGAAAAAACAAACATACCCAGGCCGTTTTGCGGCGTCCAGGGGCCTCCCCTGGTCGTCGTGCGGGCGCGAAAGCCCGCGACGTTTTTTCCTTTAGAGCAGCTAGCGCATTTTCGCCTTGAAACAAGGCTCTCCCCTGAAATAATTTTCAATTGTTCCAGGGAAATGCATAAGAGCATCTAGTACCTTGTAACGTTTAAAATTTCGGATAAAGCCGCTTTAATTTTGTACGC
>CAZFCK010000059.1:0-21990 GCA_964517355.1 uncultured Desulfovibrionaceae bacterium
CATGAGCAAAGCATAACCAATTGTCTAGACTATTTCAAGAGTTATATGCTCTAGCGTGTTCCTTATTTGTTCCTCCCATAGCAGGGCGGCCTTGTACTCCTTGCCTCCCTTTTTCCCGGTTCCGAACCACTTCACTGCTATTATTTTGCCCTCTTGCTTGATTTGGGCTCGCCAACGATTCTTGCCGCGACGCGTGCAACATGCTGGCATCTATAATACTCCTGGCTCTGTTTTCAAAGAACCGTAGAAGTCCGGCAACACGGACACCGCCCAAGTCCTGGGCATACTTCCGGACGGTACGCGGGTCAAAGCACAACAGCTCAGCTACGTCGTTAGTGCAGAATGGGCGTCCAAGTTCCTTGAGTTGATCTCGCATGAGAGACAAACTAATTCGTTTGCGGCATCTTGAGATGTGGGGGATTAGACTAAAGTGGGGGGAGAACCAGGGAGGATCAATGAGAAAAAAACGGAAACTATTCACATGACGATTTTGACATGGATAAATTGTTGGAAGCAGCCAAAAACGAGGTAAGCGCTAATCTTGCCTAACTATCAAACCCGAGACTGTACCTTGAGCTGCATGGTATTCTTGATGAATTCCAATGCGAGGTGGATGTAATTTTTGATTATGACACTGCACAGCAGATTGAAGAGTACTTTGTCCAGTGCAGAGTGAATACTCCACCGGCTAAAGTCGGTGGCTTCGAATAACAGCTAAAGCTGGCGGGGTCGGCTCTGTGAGCCGACTACTCACCGCCCTCACCCTCGACTTTAAAATTATCAAAGGAAGAGCTGATTGAGCAGATCGTATTGTTGCGGCAATGCAAGGAGAATGGCGAGAGACGAGAGCAAGTTATCGACATTTTGAATCAGCAGCGAAAAGCTGCATAAAAAATATGGTGCCCGAGTAAGGCACCACTCTATTTGAGGTTTACATTTTTTTCTAAGTAATTTCACGACAACTGTTTGAGTTTAGTTGGCCGCTACCCGGCTGGCGTCCCCGGCGCCTCACCGAGTGCAAAGCCCATCTCGCGGGCTTTCCGCTTCAGGTTATGGACCACTCGTGAGTGATAGCGTTCTTCGTAGTAGTCTTGGCTAGCCCTGGTTCACCAGCTACAATGAGGAGCGCCCCCATATGAGTCTGGACGACCTGACACCGGATGAGGCATATAAGGGTCAGACCTTCAAAAGGGCAGCAAGAGAATGACGTCGCCTGCGCAGAAGCGCCGGAACTGTCCGGCGCCCTCCGACGAGCTTTTGTCGGGTCCATTCTCGATCGCCAGGCTGCTCCGGCTTGAAATGGTGCCACAAATTCGGCATTGCGCGGACTGGTGATGTGGTGAGGATAAAGGGCAGGAATCCACCTTAGCGAAGCCGCGTAATTGTGGGACCACCTCACAAGCCATTGAGAGGTATTTCTGGTGTAGTTGTGCAATAACGGTCGAAGCATTTTGCCTTTGGCGGTATATTGATCTGGTCTCAAGTCTGAAGGATTCCTTTTTCAGGTACGATCCGAAACGGCATGATTTATCAATTCCTCCACCTTCAAAATGCCGCTCGGTAGTCTGAACAACCCGAGTCTCCTTTGATGTTGCCCTTGGATCGCTAATCATTTCGGAGAAAAACGTGGCAGATAAAAGCAAAGAGCATGCTGAACTAGTACAGCTCCGAACAATAATTCAAAACATTCAAGAAGGCATCGCAGTTATTCAAGATGGCCTTATCAAATATTGTAACCAGCATGTTGTCGATTTTTTAGGCAACACCGAGGAAGAAATACTGTCATCAGATATAAGATCGTTTGTACATCCTGATGATAAGTCTATCGTCTTTGAGCATCATACCCGTCGAGCCTCTGGCCTAGAGGCACCTGAGCGTTATGAATTCCGAGTTAAAGCTAGGTCAGGCAAATTCGTTTGGGTTGAAGTCTCTGGGAAAAAAATTGATTGGAACGGGAAATCCGCCACACTTAATACGTTCATTGATATTTCAAAAAGAAAGGAATTTGAGTCAAAGCTTCACCTGAGCGATAAGCGATATGAAAATATCGTATCATCAGCTCCAATCGGAGTATTCCGTTCAACCCCAGAAGGAAAGTACCTGTATATTAATGATTGTTTTGCTGCGATGCTTGGATACGATAAAGAGGAGTTGTTTTATAGGGATTTTCGTATTCAGGAGTTATATGTTGATCCAGCTGCCAGAAACGTGATCACTGAAAAGTTGTCGAAGCATGGAGTATTGCATAACCATCGTATTCAGTTAAGGAGAAAAGATGGATGTCTGATGTGGATGTCGATATTTGTAAAGACTGGCAGAAATGACAATGGGATATATTTTGATGGTTTTACACTTGACGTCACGAGGGAACAGTCGATTTCGATGGAGCGAGACCAGCTCAAAGATAGGCTGCAAGCGCTTTGGGATATTGCCAAACTCACCAATGTGACCAAACATGAAATAAATTCCCTAATTTTGGAAGAGATAGAAAGATCAACACAAAGCTCCTATTCTTTTTTTGGTATTGTTGATAAATTTGAGCGATCAATTATACACCATTCTTGGTCAAAAAATGCATTGAAGAATTGTAGCATCACCTCTAGACCCACTCATGCGATCATATCCGAAGCTGGGGTATGGGCACGCCCTGCATTAGATCACAAAATCTTAATAGTTAATGACTATCAAAGTCTCGTTTTGTCAAACGGCTACCCTCAAGGTCACATCCCGTTAAAAAAAGTCTTGTCAGTGCCGATCTTAAGGGAAGGAAAAGTGATTGCCGTTGCAGCTGTAGCTAATAAGGAATCTGACTATACTGAAGATGATGCTCGGCAAATTCAGGCATTCGTTTCGAGCGCGCTACTTTTGATTGAAAAGAATGATCAAGAAAATCAATTAATCAAATCCGAGAATAAGTTTAGAGCTCTTTTCGACAATGCAGGCGAGGGGATTTTTTTGGCCGACAGTGAATCGACGATTACTGATGCAAACCATACCGCCGCATTCATATTAGGGTATGATAGCCCAGATGATTTAGTGGGGATAAACGCCAAAGAACTCATTCATCCAGAGGATTTTCGACAAAGAAGTACTTATGACAACATCGAAAAAATCAAAGCCGATGATGTATTGCGGCTTGAGAGGCGTTACAAAAAAAAGGATGGTTCTTATATCCCGGTTCAAGTTACTATAAAATTTATAGGCAATTCGGGTATACATCATGTTTTGTTTGGCGACATTAGTGAGCGTAAAAACTATGAAGAAGCACTCAGAACAAAAATTGTTGCTCTCACTAAGCCAAGTGGCGATTTGTCTGAGATCACGTTTGACATGCTTTTCGACATTGAAGAAATGCAAATAATTCAAGATAAGTTCGCAGATGCCACTGGGGTGGCATCTCTCATTACGACCCCTGAAGGTGTTCCCATTACCAGGCCAAGCAACTTTACATGCTTTTGCAGAGACATCGTCCGTAATTCACCAAAAGGGCGTGAGAATTGCCTTCACTCAGATTCGATAACCGGCATTGGAGATGCACATGGGCCGAGAGTTCGAAAATGTCTCAGTGGAGGGCTCTGGGACGCAGGAGCAAGCATCAGCGTTGGGGGCAAGCATGTCGCTAATTGGCTTATCGGCCAGGTAAGAGACGAATCCTGCAATGAAGGATCTATTCTTAATTACGCTAATGAAATCGGTGTGAATGGCAATGAACTGCTTACTGCTTTTAAAAAAGTGCCTGTCATGTCAAAAAGGCGGTTTCAGCTGATAGCCCAATCTCTTTATACATTTGCTCGCCAACTTTCTCTTTTGGCTTACCAGAATGTACAACAAGCTCGACTTATCGCGGACAAAAACATTGCAGAAGAGAAAAATAAGTTTTTGGCTGAGTTGTTGAACGCCTCAGACAGCATCGCTGTGTATAAAGACCCTTCATTAAAATATTTGATGGTTAACTCAGAATACTTATCACTGACAGGACATAATAACTATTTAGAACTCCTTGGGAAGACCGATGAAGAGTTATTTGAGGGGCTAGCCTCCGCTGAACAGATTGAGGCATTTGTGGCAAATGACCGAAAGGCTCTTTCTTTGCCTAAGGGGGGGGTACTCACTGTCGAAGAGCACCTTAGTGGGGATGACGGAAATGACAGAACTTTTCTATCAAAGAAGTTTCCAATATACCAAGACAATAGAAAGACTCCATCGGGGGTTGCAACCCTAACAACTGAAATTACAGAGTTAAAAGAGACACAGGAAAACCTCATTCGCTACCATGACCAATTAAGAGAGAAGCAGGAAACCCTCAAACTTGTTATGAATATGGCGGCGATAGCTCCATGGGAAATGGACCTAAAAAACAAGATATTCACATTCAATGATGAATTCTATGACCTTTACGCAACAAATGTTATGCGTGAAGGTGGTTATTTGATGTCTGCCGAAGTTTACTCCAGAAATTTTGTTCATCCTGATGAAGAAAGTTTGGTCGAGACAGCCATCACTCATGCTCTAGCGACTGAAGAATGTCACTACAGCCAGCAAATTGAGCACCGTATTGTCCGTCGTGACGGAAAAGTAAGGGACATCGTCGTACGTTTCCTTTTAGTCCGGGATGAAAATGGCAAACCCATAAAAACTATTGGCGCTAACCAGGATATCACGGAGCACAAAAGACTTATTTGTAAATTAGATGAGAGAGAGAAGGAGTATAGAGCGCTTGTTGATGGAATGCCGGATGTCATCATGCGATTTGATAAGCAGCTTAAACATCTTTTTGTCTCAAACACCGTTACTCGATATGTATCCATACCTCTTGTAGAGTTTATAGGAAAAACCCACTCTGAACTCGGCTTTCCAAAAGAATTATGTAATTATCTGGAAAGCGCTATCAAAAAGGTTTTTAACGATAGACATGATTTTGAAGGCGAATTTTCTTTCAAGGATCAGAGGCATGAGTTTATTTTTAACTTGCGGCTCATCCCTGAATATAACGAATCAGGAGAAATCACATCGGTCTTATCCATAGGTAGAGACATCACGTCTCACCGACGTCTTGAACAGGATTATAAAAATATTTTTGAAAGAATGCTTGATGGCTTTGCTGTTCATGAAATAATTTGTGATGATTTTGGAATCCCAGTAGATTATAAATTTTTGGCAGTTAATCAGGCTTTTGAAGACATGGTCGGACTCAGTAGAGCAGAAGTCATCGGTAAAACTGTTATGGAGTTGATGCCCGGAACAGAGGCATATTGGATCGAAGCATATGGGAAGGTAGCCCTTTTGGGGGAACCCATTTATTTTGAAAATTATTCTAAGGAAGTGGGCCGTTATTTTGAGGTCACAGCTTACCGTCCAGCTCTTAATCAGTTTGCTTGCATCTTTTCAGATATCACGGAGCGCAAAAAGGCTCTTGATA
The DNA here is from genome assembly GCA_964517355.1 of uncultured Desulfovibrionaceae bacterium. GTDB lineage: Bacteria > Desulfobacterota > Desulfovibrionia > Desulfovibrionales > Desulfovibrionaceae > CAZFCK01. The sequence continues at coordinate 5,420 of CAZFCK010000059.1, forward strand.
ATTTCGAGCGGATATTTGATATGTCCCTTGATCCCATATGGGTTGGAGATCTTGATGCAATGTCATTTTTGCGTGTGAACTCAGCTTGTTATGAGAGCCTTGGATACACTGAAGACAAATTGCTTGGTTGTACGATTTTCGACTTCCTACACCCAGATGATATCGCCTCAACAAAAGACATTATTTCGAGAAACCTATATAATGGACTCAACATCCTTGGTTTTGAAACTCGTTTAAGGACGAAAACCAACCAATATATTTGGATTAGCTGGTATGTTCGCCCGATCTTAAACGAGGGGGTTCTCTATGCTGTTGGCCGGGATGTTACCGGCAAGAAAAAGTACGAAGAAGAACTCATCCATTCCAAGGAAGCAGCTGAAGCCGCAAGCAAAGCAAAATCAGAATTTTTAGCAAACATGAGTCACGAAATACGAACTCCTCTCAATGGGTTACTTGGGATGTTGCAACTTCTTGAGAGCTCAGAACTCAATCAGGAACAAGCCGAGTTCCTAAATAAAGCCCTTTTTTCAGGAGAAAGATTGACAAGATTGCTAACCGACATCCTCGATGTTTCTGCTATTGAAGCAAGAAAGCTGGCCTTGACCTATGGAGATGTTGACGTTCCGAGTTTGATCGAATCAGTCTCAAGTTTGTTGGCAATAACAGCCCATCAAAAAGGTTTGGAACTAAAAATCGAAATAGATCCTAATACTCCCAAAACAATTATTAGCGACGAAGTGCGACTCAGGCAGATTTTATTCAACTTGGCAGGGAATGGGTTGAAGTTTACTCAACACGGTTTTGTGTCGATCAATATATCTTACTTGGGAAGATCTCATTTTACAAAAAAGCATCTTCTGTTGACCATCTCTGACACAGGTTCGGGCATTGGGGACGACCATTTGAATAAAGCCTTCGAAGTGTTTGGACAGGTCGCACAAGGATATACCAAAGAACATCAAGGGGCCGGATTAGGACTGCCTATTGTCAAACGTATCGTAGACCTGATGAGGGGATCGATTTGTATCGATAGCAGCCTTGGTCAGGGAGCTACTTTCTATGTTTCTATCCCTGTCGAGGATTGTCAGGGGCGAGAGCAGAGCGCGACAGAAGAGATGAAAAGCAAAACCACTTCCGGTAGGATTTCTAGTAACGGAGGCAGCAAGATTCTCCTTGTTGAAGATGAAGTGAGCAACTCGTTTGCCTTAACCAGGCTTCTCACCAAACAAGGGTATGAAGTTCACCCTGTTGAAAACGGTCTTGAGGCGCTGAACGTCATAAGACATGGCCATTATGGTCTGGTTCTGATGGATATTCAAATGCCAATCATGAACGGTGTCGAGGCAACACACGAAATACGAGCGGGATCTGCCGGCAAGCACAATAGTTCCATCCCAATCATTGCGATGACAGCATATGCAATGGACGGAGATGAAGCTGTGTTTCTTGCTGAAGGTGTGAATGATTACATTGCAAAACCGGTCAAAATTAGAGAACTTGTAAATTTGATCAAGAAATATCTAGGCTAGCAAGTAAAACCATGTAATTCAGGGTGACTCTCTTTGTAGTATTTTGACTAGCGATTCTATCTTATAAGGTTTTGCAATGAATTGGTTAATACCACATTTGTTGTAAATTCTTCTATCTTCGGGTGTTGCGTGTGCGGTGACTGCAATAATGCGAGTCGTTGAATTCAGGCAATCTTCTTTTCTTATAGATTTGGCCACCATAGTTCCGTCGATGTCAGGTAGCTGAATATCCAGCAGAATCGTACCGTACTTTCGTTGATATACTTTATCTAAGGCATTTTGCCCCAACGCGACACTTTCCACCTCAAAACCAAGCTTCGTGATAATTCTTTCCAAGTAAAGTCGACTATATTCGTCGTCTTCAACAACAAGAAGAGGCTGCTTACCGCTTGGGCTGGCTTCCGACAGGTCATGAGAGGCAGAAGGCAATTTGATGGAAACAATCGCCCCACCACTCGGTGTTCGGTCAACAAACAGATTTCCTCCCAATCCTTCGACTATTGGACCAACCGTTGCAAGCATCCAGGAGGGTACTCCTTTTTGCTTATGACGAGTAGCAGGATAGAAGAATTCTTTGCTAAGTGAAGAAGTTATTTTCGTTGAAGAAAAAGTCAGGATCAACAGTCCGGTGTCGCTTAAGTAGTCAACCGTCAAGAGGATGCTCCCCCAGGGGGTATCTTGCATGAGGTAGGCCGCGATGGGGTGAACAATCTGCTGAAGCCGTTGGTGGTCAACGACAACGGTAGGAGGCAAATCAGGCGACAGCTCAAGGCTTAGACAACTCTTTGACTCTTTTTGAATGTCGGAGATTAGACTTTGAAAAAAAGACCTTGGTTCAATGTCGTCCATTTGTGCAGAGAGGCCTGATTCGATTTCAAAAAAGTCATTCATATTATTGATGGCTGCCGAAATATGGCTCAGTATACTTGACGAAGAATCGTTCTTGTCTTCACTCTCGATAGCAAGTTTGTTGATGAGAGAGCGCAATGCATATGCACTCTCTTTAAGGTACATCTTCTGAATTTCTTTTTGGCGTGAGATATCAAGATTGACTTCACGAAGCTCTGCTTCAAGGAGTTTACGTTTAGCGATTTCTTTCTTAAGTTTTTGGATCCCCAAGCTCAACTGCTCTGTTTGGTTTTCAACAGTGCCGCTCAACGCCAAATGCGCCTGTTTTAATTCCTCTCTAGACAAAACTTCTCTCGTCACATCTTGGATAAGACCTAAACGAACTAACGAGTTAGAACCGAATGGTCTTTCACTGTCTCCCCAAATCTTTATGTATCTTGGTCCTTTTTCGACGGATTGCAATTGCAGCTCACACTCATAGGGTTTTAGCTCAAGGGAGGACTCTTTTTCTAATGATGAAAACAACTTTAGGCTGGGAGAGGATAAAGCGCCTTTAAGCGACTCCATGCTCGGTAGCGCCCCTTGCGGCAGTAGCAAAATTTCAGGTGTAAGCTTTGACCAAGCCGAGTGCTCGGGGTCTTCTTCAAAGTGGAAAAAGCCTATCATTGCCAAATTATAGAGGTGACTGATCCTGGATTGCCTTTGCTTAAAGTCATGATCCGCTTCAATCACATCTTCAGGCATGTTTTTCATATCACGGACTAGACGCGCGAAAATTCGAGGGCGCTTCTGGATAATGTTTAAAACATCGCTGGACACTTTTCCTCCAAGAGCGAGCAGATAGTCAGGGTCTTCCCGCAGAAGTTCAGCTAAGGCTAAAATTTTCTCTTCGGAAAGTTTGGTCGCGACCCCGCGTTCGATTTTACTCAAGTACGATTGTTCTATGCCGATCTTTTTGGAGATCTGCAGTTGTGAGAATGAACGGTCACATTTGAGCAATTCTTCTCTTTTTTTTCTTATAAATGCGCCTAGTTGTTCCATGGCGGCAATATTATCCTTTACCCTGATCTGAGCGAACCACCAGCCTGACACTAAATAATGTCTCGCGTATCATCTCGTTTTTGTTTGCGATCATATCCAATGTCCCACCTCAATCGAAAGACCCATCTGGTGGAGGGCTGGATGTCCAAACGCAAAAACAGCAAAGCAAAATTCGTCGACGATGTACAGGTCACGAACGATTGCCAGACGGGGCTGGAGGCTCAATCTCCTCGTCCGATGCTTACGCGGCATTGACCTTTTCCCGCACATCGACCGTTTCGACGGTTACGTTGCGTTTGTAAAAGCCCGTTGATAGAGCAGCTAACCTCCTTCGTAAAGACTTGAATGTCAAAAGCCATGCATGCCTGTAATTTCCCCGGCATTTATAAGCTTCTTCATGTCAAGCAATATAAGCAGCCTGTCTTTGAGCTTACCGACTCCGCTGATGTACTCAGAGTCTATGTCAGCCACTACCGGAGGGGGCGGCTCAACGGTGTCATTGCGAATGCGCAATACCTCGGATACATTGTCGACAATAAAGCCTATTCGTGCATTGCTGAACTCGATGACGATTATTCTGGTTTGACTGCTGGCGTCCTTCGAAATCATGGAAAACCGCCTGCGCAAATCAATCACAGGGATAACCGTTCCTCTGAGGTTGATTACACCTTCAACATACGATGGAGAATTCGGCACTGCAGTAATCTGCAACGGACGGATAATCTCTTTCACCAGTAAAATATCCACTCCAAATTCTTCATCTCCCAACATGAACGTTACCAACTGAAGCTCTTCGACATCAATATTTCCCGTAATCTTCTGGTTTTTATGATTCATGATTCCATCCTTTGAGTTCCGCATTGCCGTAGTTGTCAAGAGATTCCAGTAGGGTACGCTCTTTCTTGGGCTCTTCTATAAGTAAGATATTGTCTGGGGGGCCATGGCGCCATCCCGCATGGCGATGTGTCTGACAATCTCGTCCAGCTTCCCCTCCTTGGTTGATAACATCTGGAGCAATATGTCTTGAGGACTGTCGAGCAAGCAAATTTTGCTAGATCCCCGAATTCACGAGCACTCTATCAACTACATGAGATAAAAAGTTTTTTATTGAATTCCATGGACAGAACCTTTCATGTCATTGAACCGCATTTGGATAACATGACAATGCCCGTGCATTCGCATCCTCCTGCAGCCGGCCTTATGCTCCGGATTAACTGCCGCTCTTCATCTGGTCGATGAGACTCTTGAGAATTTGCGACTGTTTGGACAATTCGCTAACTGCCGCTGAAGATTGTCGCATGGCTTCTGCGTTTTCGTTCGATATTCCAGCGATTTGCTCAACAGAGCGGTTGATCTGCTCACTGGCAGCGGACTGCTCTTCAGAGGAAGTGGCAATGGAGCGAACCTGGTCCGAAGCTTGGTCGATCATTTGCACGATCTCGTTGAGGGCCTCGCCTGACTGATTCGCAAGTTCCGTGACCGAATTGATCTCTTTGACTGCATTTTCTACATTGGCGATGTTTCTTGAGGTCATTTGCTGGATATCGCGGATGGCGTCCCCAACTTGTTTGGTGGCGGCCATAGTCTTCTCAGCCAGTTTTCTTACCTCGTCAGCTACCACAGCGAAGCCCCTGCCCGCCTCACCTGCCCGGGCAGCCTCGATTGCCGCATTGAGCGCGAGGAGGTTGGTCTGGTCAGCGATGTCGGAGATCACGTTCATGACCTGGCCGATATCATCTGCCTGTTTGCCAAGGGACGTGACATCCTTTTTGAGCTCCAGGGCCGTACTTTGGAGGCTCTTGGTGCCGTTGACAACATTATGCACAATACCAGCTCCACTTTGGGCCTTTTGCCTGGCTTCCTGTGAGACTTCAGAGGCATTGGAGGCGTTCTTTGCGACTTCCAGGACAGTGGCGTTCATCTGCTCCATGGCAGTGGCGGTCTCACTGGTTTGTTGGGACTGCATCTCGGATCCCCTGCTGGATTGCTCAATTTGGGCGGATAGTTCCTCAGAAGCAGAAGTAATGACCTCAACGACGCCTTCCAACTCTTCTGCGGCCTGGGTGATGCCGTCCTTGAGCGCCTGTTCGGCCTTGCGCTTAAGTTCGTTGGCTTCAGTGATGTCTTGAATGACTTCTACATGGCCTATTTTGTTGCGATTTTTATCGTAGATAAATGAGGCGTCGACCATAAATTCCTTGCCAGGGAATTGCGGCTGGGTGAAATATGAGCGCCCCTGTCCTCTGCCCCGCTCGGCGCAACGAATTCCACAGTCGTCAGTGTTGCAGATATTGGCGTTCCAGTTGCTGCAATGCTTGCCGATCATATCTGATGCCTGGACCTTGGCGAGGTCTTCCACTGCCGTGTTCAGAAAGGTCCAGTTCATGTTGCTATCGGTGACAGAGACCGGAAAGGGGATGGCGTTTAGGATATTCTCGTACCAATAGGACTTTTCCTTCAAATTTTCGACCATTTTTTGAATTACGCCGGCCAGGATGCCGATCTCATCACCTCGGTCGATCCCGCTGGTGATATCAAGATTTCCAGTACTAACGGCTTCAGCGTAGCTTACCAATTTACGTATTGGGGCAGTGATCTGACGAGAAAAGAATATCGCCGCCAAAATTGCCACCACGGACACACCCAGGCCGAGATAAATCGAAAAAAGGACCAGTGCGCGTGCTTTTTCGAAGACCTTGTCCTTGTGCATATTAATCATGAAACACCAAGGAGTCTTGGCGTTGCCGAACCATATGGGAACGAAAGCCTTAAGAATCGTCGCTCCCCGTTCCTTGTCTGCTTCGATTTCCCGAAACGCCTCACCGGCGGCAATATTTTGCAAGGCCTTGCGCCGTAGTTCTGAATCGCCGTAATCGGAAAATCGTTTTCCTATCCTTTCCGTCTTGGGATTGGCAGCAATGATGCCCCCATGGGACAACAAGGTGGCCCATCCTGTTTCGTAAGGCCGAACGGACGCGACGAGCTTGTTGATGGTGGCCAGATCTATGTCTATGCCGACCACTCCCAATACCTTTGTTCCGGCTCTGTCATGAATTGGGACGGCAACGGATGTCATGAGTATCTTTTTCCCGCCGACCTCGTACTCATAGGGCTCAAGGATGGTTTCCTGGCCGCTGTTTCGTGCCAATAAGTAGTAATCCCCTGGGCCAGCCTGGCTGTAATCAGCCAAGGCATCGAGAGAAATTTGGCCGTCATGGCGAAACCAATAGGGGATGAAGCGGCCAGTTGCATCGTGGCCATCGGCATTTTTGAATGCCATATCCCGGCCATCGAATGCGTCAGGCTCCCAGCAGGTCCACACGCCAAGAAACTCGGGATTTTGATTTAAAACGCCGCGTAAAATGGCATTGGCCTGGTCACGGCCAAGTTCAAAACTTGCCTGTATATCCTTTGCCGTTTCGAAGACCTGAGCCAATGTTCGAGCCGAGTCCAGGGCCACTTCCATATAGGCGTCAATATCGTTGGCATAGCGGTAGGCCATTTCCTCAGCCCTGAGCATGGCCTCCTCACCGACCATTTGCTGGGTGGTGTAAGACTGAACTGCGACAATGGCGGTGATGGCCAGCACGACCAAGCCTACCATGGCAAAAGGCAACATAAGTGATAGTTTTACATTTTTGAGCATTTGCCTCATCCCCTCCCAGTTAATTAATCATAACTACGCCATTGATCAGGGCCTGTTTCAAAAAAATCTCAACCAAATTAACCATGCGGCAATGAAGATCAGAGCCAAGAGGATTATTTTCAACTTATCATAACGAGTGGCAATGTGACGGATTTCCAGAATGTTGCAGCATAACCATTCAACACCCAGTCACGTTTTTCGCTGCCTCTCTGGCGCCTGCGGTATGTTGGTGGGCTCACACATGTGAGCCGCCAGGCATTATGGATTCCAAGTCCGCCTCACTGCATAACTCATCCTATAAGGGAACCCCATTCTTTGGACTTGGACCACGCATTGAGGCGTTATCATTCGGTCTGCCAAGGCTCCAATTCCTCGGATAAATCGCGCCAGGGCGCCCCTGTTCGTAATATTCAGATGACTTCATTCAAGATAAGGCGCGAATCTGTTGAAGGTTTCCCTCTGGGATGATTGCGCACCGGACGGACACGGCGTTCAAGTCAGTCAAGTCGTTCCCGACAACGCTACGTCGTCGCGTGATGGGTGTCGCCGCAAAAGATGGCGTGCACGCTGACAAAACAGTGTTCCAGGTCACGGCTACCGCCATGGAGTCGTTGCGTTTCAAAGAGCTATGGGGGCGATGTCTGTGCGCTCCACGTTTTATGTGGAAATGAATATCTGACGCGCTCGCGTGAAATATCTCACGGGCGAAGTGCGTCCTCTGAAGGGAAAAGGGCTGACCCGTCATCGTCAGACCGTTTCAGCCTCCCATCCGCCAAATTCCGCCTGGTCTCCGCTCCTTTTCGCGCTTGATGCGTCGGTTTTTATTCGAGACCGGCCTCATAGTTCTTGGACCGCAGGATTTAAGTTTACCAACTTCAGAAAATGTGTCAATGTCTTAGTATTCCTAGGTACTATTTAGCTATAACTCAGTTGGAGGGGGTTGATGAACAACTTGAAATTGATGGTCAAACTGCTTGGTGGGTTTGTCTTTGTGGCCATAATCACCTTGACAGTTGGCATTGTGGGATGGTTCGGCATCAGCGGTGTAAGCAAAAGTGTCATAGAAATCGGCGAGGTTCGGCTCCCGTCCATCTATAGCCTAGCTATCGTTGAAAAGGAGCTGGAAAGCATTCGAGTTGCACAGAGAACCATGCTTAATCCGAGCCTTACAGCTGATGAAAGGGTTCGCCAAGCTCAGCTGATTGAGGAAGCAAGGGGCAGGTACAAAGACGCATGGGACACGTATGCTCCGCTGCCACAAACAAAAGAAGAGGCCGAAGTCTGGGATAAATTTGTTCCTGCCGTTAAGGAATGGGGCGAGGTCAACAATCGCTTTATGGAGCTTCAACACAAATTGACTGAAAACGGCATATTAAATCCCACGGATTTGCGTAAACTCTTGGAAGGTTTCAGAGGTGACCATTACAAGATGTTGATGCAAGTCGCTGAAGCCATACAATTCAAGGAGCTTTTCGACGGAGGTGAAGATCCTGCTCAGTGCGCGTTTGGAAAGTGGATGGCGGAAATTCAGATAGCCAATCCTGAATTCAAAAGAATAATTTCAGAGGTAAAGACCCCACACGCGCAATTTCATTATACCGTTGCGGAAATCAAAAGAATGGTCACTGCAGGCGATAGCTATGGTGCATGGGAAACTTATAAAAGCAAGCTGATACCATATGCTGACGCTGTTTTTGATCGATTGAGAGAACTGCGCAACTTGGCTGGGCAAGCCGAATCGATGTATGCTGAAATGAATGACCTGGCCATGGTTCAAGCGAGAGAAAAGCAAAAGATGGCTCTGGGCTATTTATCGCGCATTATTGAAATCAACGAAAACGTTGCAGAGCAAGCAAAACAGGATGCCAAAGATGAAGCTTCCAGAGCATCTATCATTTCAATATCATTTATGGTTGCAGGATCTGTATTGGCGTTGCTTTTGGGATACATTTTATCTAAATCTATAACTGGTCCCGTCATGAAGGGGGTCTCTTTTGCGAAAAAACTGTCGGAAGGCGATTTGACTGAAACAGTCGATGTCTACCAGAAGGACGAAATCGGTGTTTTGGCAGAGGCCCTGAGGAATATGAAGGACAAGCTTACAGAAGTGGTTTCTGACGTCCAGTCTGCAACGGACAACGTTGCGACTGGCAGTGAAGAGCTTTCTGCATCCTCTGAGTCTTTGTCGCAAGGCGCGACAGAACAGGCCGCATCTATCGAAGAGGTATCTTCATCAATGGAGCAGATGGCGGCCAATATTAGCCAAAATGCCGAAAATGCGAAAGAAACTAATGCGTTGGCGACCAAGGCCGCTGCTGATGCCAGAGAAAGCGGCAATGCAGTCGTTCAAACCGTTGACGCAATGAAAAGTATTGCGGAAAAAATATCCATCATTGAGGAAATTGCGCGTCAAACCAATCTTCTCGCCCTCAACGCCGCAATCGAAGCAGCGCGGGCTGGTGAGCATGGAAAGGGGTTTGCCGTAGTCGCCTCGGAAGTCCGCAAATTGGCTGAGCGTTCTGGCACTGCTGCTGCTGAAATCAGCGAATTGTCATCTTCGAGCGTTGAAGTGGCAGAAAAGGCTGGAACCATGCTCCAAGCTTTGGTCCCAGATATCGAGAAAACCGCATCCTTGGTTCAGGAAATAACTGCTGCGAGCAACGAACAGAACTCTGGAGCGGTTCAAATAAACCAAGCTATCGCACAACTCGACACTGTCATCCAGCAAAACGCTTCTGCCTCTGAAGAAATGGCCTCAACAAGTGAAGAGCTTTCCAGTCAGGCACAGCACCTTCAAATGACGATGTCCTTCTTCAAAGTCAGCAATAATAAGCAAGTCCGCTCCCGACGTGTGACCGCAACCACAAAGAAGCCTGCAGCGCTCCCGAGTGCGTTTGCCGCTGCACGCCCCAGAGCTAAGGCTTTAGATGTAGATGTGCACTTGGAAGATGGCCACGATCGGGACTTTGAGCGTTTCTAGGGGGGGGTATGGCTACTAACGAGAAATCATCACGAGGACAGTACCTTACCTTTACGTTAGGGAAAGAGATTTTTGCCCTGGAGATTGGCAAAGTTCGCGAAGTACTAGAACTTACAACAGTTTCAGAAATTCCGCGGACCCCTGATTACATGAAAGGAGTTATTAACCTCAGGGGCCATGCTGTACCCGTTGTCGACATGCGACGTAAGCTGGGCATGCGCCAAATCGAGCACACCGTAGACACATGTATCATTATACTTGAGGTTGCTTTTGGGGATGACGCAATCGTCATGGGTGCATTGGTTGATTCTGTTCGAGAAGTGTTCGAAATGTCTGAAAGCGACATTGAACCAGCACCAAAAATGGGGGCCGCGATAGAAGCAAGCTACATCAAAGGAATGGGGCGTCAAGACGATCAGTTCATCATTATCATTGATGTTGATAGAATCTTCGCGGAAGTGGAAATATTGGCTGCCGCATCGTTGGAATCGGAAAAGGCAGAAAGTCAAGCCGAATAGGGTATTCCACAACAGAGTTTTTGATGTTGTCATTGCTGGGGGCGGCATGATCGCCTCATACCGCCCGTAGTTACGATATGCACTCGCATGCCTAGGTGATATTTTCACTGAGTTGTAGATTTTTTTAATGCGCCTAAAAGTTGCTAATGGTGGGGGGATTGCAATGAAAAACTCCGAAATGATGGATATTTATCGACTTATAGTTGAGAAATGCCAAGAGGGGATTTTAATTGTTCAACGTGGATTAATCCAGTATTCAAATCCATACATTTCAGATTTTTCTGGTTATTCAAACCAAGAATTGCATAACTCGAATATTGAGCGACTCATCCATCCTGAAGATAGAGAAATAGTCCTTAAAAGACACGTTGATCATCTGGCCGGTAAAGATATCCCACTACGATGCGATTTCAGGGCGGTAAAAAAGGATGGCACGTTATTTCACGTATGTATTTCCGGAATGATAATTGACTGGCAAGGCTCCCCAGCATCACTCAACTTCATTCATGATATTTCTTCAGTAGTACAGGCACGTGCAGAGGCCCAAGAGGCAACTGACCGTATTCGCACTCTGTTTGAAAATGTACCAATAGGGATGTTTGAATCAACCCTGGATGGGAAATTTCATTATGTTAACAATGCGATCGTTCACATGTTGGGATATGACACGTCAGAAGAGTTGATTGATACGATCAACTCTGCATCTATCTCTGAAATTTTATACGAAAATCCTGATCTGCGTCCTGTTTTCATTAAAGATGTTTGCAACGAAGGCTACAAATGGAAGTCTTATGAGAATCGTTATAGATGCAAATCGGGTGAGATAATCGACGCCATCTTGACCTTTTCCGCGTATACCGATCCAGTTTCGAATCAGAGGCGGCTTTGCGGTTTTGTGCAGGATGTGACGGAGCAAAAAAAAAGTCAGGACAAACTACGAGAAAGCGAACGCCTCTTCCATGCACTGTTTCAATCTGCGCCAACCATGATTTCATTTGCAGATTTCGAGACAGGAACTTTTCTTGATGTGAACAAAAAGTTTGTCGAGAAATCTGGGTATAGCCGGCGCGACTTGATTGGGAAAACTTCAACTGCAACAGGGTGGATTGGGGCTGCAGAGCGTCAAGGTTTGATTGATAAGATAAAAAGGAACAAACTTGTCACTAAGTGCATAAAAATTAGAACGAAAAATCATGAAAATCTAGAAGTGATCTACAATGCAATTCGAGTGAAAGTTGGCGATAATGATTACTTACTTTCAAATTTAGAAGACATATCTGAGCTTAAAGCTATTGAAAGAGAATTGATCGCCAGTAGAGAGCAATATAAGCTGCTCTTTAACTCAGCCAATGATCCTATTTTTGTCCTTCCTTATGTGACCGGCGAGTCGCAACGCTTTGCGGATGTCAATGACATCGCTTGTTCGAAACTTGGCTACACTCGTGAAGAACTGCTCGCAGTGCGCCCAAAAGATCTTAACCCTGTTGAAGATCATAGGGCCGCAGAAAGTGCTTGGGAACGGTTAGGCAGGGAGGGGGCTGCACTCTTCGAAACGCATCAAGTCACGAAAAATGGTGAAGTCATTCCTGTTGAGGTTTCATGCCGGCTGTTTGAAATAAACAATACACAATACGTCCTTGCGATATCCAGAGACTGCACCGAGAGAAAGGCTGCTGAAAAAGCTTTGATCAAAGCGAAAGAACTGGCCGAAAAGGCAAATAAGGCTAAATCTGAATTCTTGGCTAATATGAGCCATGAGATACGGACCCCTCTAAATGGCATTGTGGGCATGCTGCAGCTTTTGGAAACAACAGAATTGGGAGAAGAACAACGTGAATATGCTCATGCGGCAGTAAAGTCATCCGACAGGCTTACCCATCTTCTTTCTGATATTTTGGACCTTTCACGCGTCGAGGCAGGGAAAATGTCTCTAGATATAAGGGCCTTTGATCTTAGGGCGGCTTTGTCAGATGTCTGCTCTCTCTTCGAGTTGGCTGCAGAACAAAAAGGCATTGATCTCTTTTGTGACATAGATCCCAAGTTGCCTTCCTATCTTTTGGGAGATCGGCTGCGTGTTCAACAGGTTTTAAATAACCTTGTCGGCAATGCCTTAAAATACAGCGACGCTGGTCAGGTCAGATTGGGAGCATACCCCCAGTTTGTAAATGAAAAACGGCCTCGCGTATTGTTTATGGTTTCCGATACCGGCATTGGCATCCCAGAAGAGAAAATTCATGAGTTGTTTCAGCCTTTCACACAAGTTTCCGGCGGATTCACTCGGCGATATGAAGGAGCCGGCTTAGGTCTCGCGATATGCAGACGCTTGGTCGATCTTATGGGGGGAGGGCTTACCATTGATTCTCATGAAGGTAAGGGGACGACTATAATGTTCAGCTTGCCGTTTGAAAGTGGTGCTGACGTACGAGAAAAAGTTAAAACCGAGTGCCCAGGGGAAAACAATTCTATTGCGGGGCTTAAAGTCCTTATTGTTGAAGATGATTATATTAACAGCTGTGCAATTCGTCTTATGTTAGAGAAAATTGGTTTTCAAGGGCACATGGCGTCAACGGGGCGTGAAGCCTTAATTGCTTTAAGAAAAAACAAATTCCATGTGGTTTTGATGGACATTCAAATGCCAGAAATGAACGGGATTGAGGCCACTGAAGCAATTCGTAATGGCGAAGCTGGAAAAGAGAACATTCAGATACCAATCGTAGCTATGACTGCGTACGCCATGCTAGGAGATCGTGAAACCTTTTTGAATGCAGGCATGAACAGCTATGTACCAAAACCTGTGAAAAAATCGATATTATTAGATGCGATTGCAGAGGCTATCACTAATCCTTTGTAATCTTAATACGACATGGTTAAAAATGAATTGTCGGTGTGGTTCCAGACGAACTTTCCCTTGAAACCCTCGGGCTCAGGCTCCGGTGGTGCTGTGGGGTTGTTAAAAAGGTTGTCATCAGACAGGTTAAATCCTTCATCAAAATCGTTGAAGTGCTGCGGACGCCAATCGCCTCACAGGAATGGGAACCACCCCTTCACAAAGGAGGGGCAATTTTTGAGGTGGCACAGCTACTTTTGAGGGAAGAGGGAGGAAAACAGTAAAGACAAGCTGAACATCTGCCTGCAATGACAATGGAAAATATTTTCATCGCCAAGCTGCGCAGACTCTCGTGATTCAGGACGTCAGGCTGCCGAAGAAGGATGCACAGGTAGGCTTTTTTCGACTACAGAGAAATGTCCAATTGTCCGCAGAGCTTGCAGTGGTCTATAACGTACAATATTCATCCGCGTGCTCCGACAAGGTTTTTCCCGGAGTTTTCAGGTAAAATGCCCCAGATCCAAGGGCCAGTATCAAGCACTCAGGGAGGATGGTCACGGGTTTGGGCGGGATTTTACAAGAAAATGGGCAGTTCCATGTAGTACATAGGGATTTCAAGTTTAGGGAAGGTCGCTGATCGTGTCAGGCCAATCATTTATCGCTCTCGCACAGAACACAGCACTGCTGCTAGCTGTCGCCCTTCTCTTTGACCTTACCACTTCGCATCGAAAATTGGGACAAGCCAAGCTAGAGCAGCTAGTTGTTGGTGTTCTCATTGGAGCAGTTGGCCTCGTCATCATGTCCACCCCCTGGACACTCATGCCAGGGGTAATCTTCGATACTCGTTCCGTACTCCTCGGCATATCCGGCTTGTTTTTCGGAACGCTCCCCACCGCCATTGCTGCTGGCATGACATCCCTTTTCCGCCTCTACCAGGGAGGCGCAGGAGCCTGGACCGGTGTTTCGGTCATCCTGGCCTCTGGCGCGACGGGAATTCTTTGGCGACACTTGAGGTTGAAGAAGCAATCCACCTTACCCTGGTGGGAACTCATTCTCTTTGGGCTGACAATACATGTCGTGATGCTGGGCTTGATGCTCACTCTTCCGTGGAAAATAGCCTTCGATGTCCTCAAGCGGATTTCGATTCCTGTATTGCTCATATATCCTATTGGCACTTCGCTGCTGGGATTATTGATGACGAGACGTTTACGTCGTGAAGAAACTGCTGACAGAATCAGCGAAAGTGAAGAGCACTACAAAGCTTTATATAACTCCGTCCTGAACCCCGTCCTGGTGGCGGAGGCAGACACAGGAGTTATCATTGAATGCAACAGGGCGGCTGAAAACCTATTTGATCGCCCACGTTCTGAGCTCATTGGTCTTCACCAAGGGGCACTTCAATCATCGGATGACATGACACCCGAAGGAATAACATCTCAATTCAAAAAGCACTTGGAAGCCCCTGAAGAACTGCAGGAAGTCAGGTTTATTGGTCCAGATGGAAGCTTTCGCTTGGTCGAAGTCAGAGCAAGCCGCTTCAGGCTTCAGGGAAAGAATTTGATCCTCGGAGTTTTTCGTGACGTAACAGAAGCAAGAAAGTCAGAGCAAGCACTGCGAATCAGCGAAGAGCATCACAGACTTTTAACAGAAAATGTGCGTGATATCATATGGAAGCGCGATGCCGACTTGCGTGTTACTTACATCAGCCCCGCCGTCGAGAATGTGCTTGGATTCACTCCTGAAGAAGCCATAGCAGCACTACCAGAGCAACGCTTCACTCCCGACAGTCTCAAGATGCTGGCGGGGCTTCAAGAAGAACTACAAGACGCCATTGCCATAGGACAAGCGGGCACTGTCCACCGCCGATTGGAACTCGAAGCCCTACACAAAGATGGCCATAGCGTTTGGCTTGAAGTCGATGTTCGCAGCGTGATGGATCATGAAGGAAGTTTTCTCTACCTGATGGGCGTGAGTCGTGACATATCGGACCGCAAACAAGTTGAACAAGCGCTGAAAGCCAGCGAAGAGCGCATGGCTCTTGCCTTGAAAGCAGTCAATGACGCCGTTTGGGACTGGCGAACAGACACCGGCGAAGTCTTTTTCAGTCCCCTCTGGTACACCATGCTCGGGTATGAGCCCTACGAACTGCCTCAGGAATTCGATACATGGAGAAAGCTCCTCCACCCTGATGACGCGCAGCCTGCCGAAGAGCTTATAATAAGCCATTTGGAAAGCGGGAAACCATTCCAGCTCGAATTTCGCATGCGCTCAAAGAACGGAGAATGGCGTTGGATTAACGCCCGTGGCATGGTCGCAGAAAAAGACGAGTCGGGCCGAGCGGTCCGATTATTGGGGACACATCAGGATATTACTGAACGCAAACGGGTTGAGGAGTCCGTGCGTCAGCAGGCCAGCCGCATACGAAACATGTTCGACAATGTTCCTGTGGGCATGTTTGAGTCGACCCCCGAAGGTAAATTCGTTTATGTCAACCAGGCCATAGCAAAAATGCTCAAGCACTCTTCCCCTGAAAGCCTTGTGGAGGAGGTGAACAAGTCCAGCATAGCCGATGCGCTGTATGTTTATCCTGAACGACGTCCCAGATTCGTTGAGGAAATCGGCAGTCAAGGAAGCCACTGGAAAGTGTTTGAGAACCAATACCGTTGCAAGGACGGTGAGATCATTGACACCCTGCTTACCTTCACGAACGCGACGGACCCTCTGAGCGGAGAGGAACGCCTGTTCGGTTTTGTTTGGGACATCACAGCCCGAAAAAAGGCCGAAGAAGACCGCCAGCACCTTTTTCAGCTCATTGACAACGCTGACAGCATTGCCGTGATGAAGGACACGGAGTTGCGATACCTCAACGTCAACCGAGCCTATTTGACGCTGACAGGCCATCACAATGCCAGAGAACTGGTGGGCAAGACAGATACGGAGCTTTTCAAAGGGCTGGCGACAGAAGAGCAGATCAAAGAATATATTGAGAATGACCGAAAAGCATTGACCCTTCCTCAAGGTGAAGTTCTTTCAACCGAAGAACGTTTTCCAGGCGAGAATGGGCTCGAGAGGTTCTTTCTTACCAAAAAATTCCCCATTTATTCAGAAGAGACTGCGGAATTGCTTGGCGTAGGGACGCTTAGTTCTGAAATCACCGATTTGAAACTAATGGAGCACAAGC
>CAZFCK010000060.1:0-21778 GCA_964517355.1 uncultured Desulfovibrionaceae bacterium
TAAAGTCGCGGGCTTTCGCGCCCGCACGACGACCAGGGGAGGCCCCTGGACGCCAGAAAATCGAGTTAGGAAATGGTATAATTTCTCCTACAATACAGAAAGGGGTACTCTACGCTGACACTGTGAACAGGAAACGGTATTCAACATTGCCATGATGCTGACAAGTCAGACCAATCAATAAGTCTTGGAGATTCTTAAGAACCTTTTCCAAAAGGTTCTTAAGCCGCCGGAGGCCTTCCTAAAATAAACGGGCGAAACCGCGCCCATCTTCGGGCCGCAGTCGCCCTTGCGCCAGCGAAAGCGTTTCCGCCTCCCATGCGGCGCAGGCGTCGCGCCGGAAGACGAACCGCTCGTGCTCCCTGAGCAATTCCTCCCGAAATCCGCCATCCGTCACCGCCCGAGCCAGGGCCTCATGCAGGGTTTGCCTGTCGCGCAGGGCGCGGGTCGCGCCGACCATGTTGGTCACGAGCATATCCTCCCGCCCCAGGCCGAGTTGCACGCTGAGCACGGGGCGCCGGAGAATCACCGCCTCCACCAGCAAAATGGAAAACATTCCCAACACGAGGTCCGCGGCCAGGAGCAAGTCGTGGTTGGGTATCCGGTTTCTCGCGAGTACGTGGACGCGCATGTCCGTGGCGCGGGAAGATACGCACCGGCGCAGCCCCTCCAAATCCTCTTCGGGATGGGGCAGGATCACGAAACGCAAACCACTCCCAGTCTCCTGCAGGCCTTCGAGACTGCGCAGCACTTCCGCCAGGATGGATTTTTCGGTGAATCCCCAACCGTTGTGCGTACCAAGCACCTGTTCCAGGGGTTGTGAGACAAAGACCACAAGAAAAGCGTCCGGCTCCATGCCCAAGGCCTCGCGCACAGCCAGCGCGGTTTCTTGGCGCCGCGCTCCCCGAGCGCTCAGTGTCTCGAACAGCGGGCTGCCCAAAATCTTGACTCGCTCCCGGGGGTAGCCGCGCCGCACCATCTCTCCCGCGGCCAGGGAATCCACCACGGCGATGGTCTCCGGCAGCAAAGGGGGCGTTTGTTCTCCGGGCAACATGAACCGCTCGTCGTACCCCCACCAGCTGTCGACAAAGGCCAGGGAAGCGATACCGCTTTCCGCCGCCTTGCGCCAAACGTCCCGGCACAGCGCCGCCTCCGGCATGCGGCTCAGGTTGATCGTGTCGGTAAGCGCCACGTCGTACGGCGCGAAATCATAGTCCGGAGACAGGAGATCGCGCACGGGAACGAACCCGCCCGCGTCCAGATTGCAGCTCCGGCGCACCGCCTCGCGGCCGGCCAGGGTCACGCGGCCGCGTACGGCGGCCCGCCGGAGAAACGGCTCCAGTCCGTTGTAGCCTCCGGCCTGGAAAAAACACGCCAGAATGTTCATCGTCCGGCGGCTGCCACCTTATGGAACGCGGCAATGATGTCGTCCATGTCCTCAATGGTCAGGGGCGGATACATCGCGTTTATGCAGAACAGGCTCCTGTCGTAAAAATCCTCCACCACGGGGCAGACGCCCCTGCCGTAGCGCACCTCGCCGTCATACATGGAGCGCGCCCAGGGGTACCCTTTGGGGCGGAAGGTCTTTTCAGTGAAAATCGGCTGCAGATGGATGGGTTTGACGAAGGTGCTGATGGGCGGCACATGGCAGCCGTCGTCCCGCGTCATGCGGATGCCCTCGGCGTCCAGACGGCGCATGAACTCGTCGCGGGACACGCCGAGCTTTTCCTCGTCTACAAGCAGGGGATACAGAAGATAGTCGTGCTCGCACCCAGGCCGCACCATGGGCGTGGTCAGGCCCTCGATGCCCGCGAGTTTTTCGGTGAGGTACGCGCACATCTCGCGGCGGTGATCCACAAGCGCGTCGATCTTTTTGGTTTGTTCGATGGCCACGGCCGCCTCCAGCTCGGTCATGCGGAAATTGTAGCCGATCATGTTGGTGATGTCCGACACGCCGAAATCGGCGACACAGTTTTCCGCATGGTTGCGGAGCAACTGCAGCTTGAAGGCGAGATCGGGATCATTTGTGACCGCCATGCCGCCCTCCCCGGCGTGGATGGTCTTGTGGCCGTTGAGGCTGTAGCTCCCGATATGGGCCAGGGTCCCGGCCATTTTGCCCTTGTATTTGGCCTTGGTGATGTGGGCCGAGTCGCTCAGCACCAAAAAGTCGTGTTTCTCCGCCAGGGCCATGATCCCGTCCATGTCCGCGGACTGCCCGAAAAGATCCACAACAATGACCGCCCTGGTGCGGGGCGTGATGCAGCGCTCAAGGCTTTCCACGGACATGCACAAGGTGTCGGGTTCGCTGTCCGCGAACACGGGCACGGCGTCGAAAATCAGGGGGGCGGTGGCGGAAATCACGTGGCTGTACGGCGTGACGATCACCTCATCGCCCGGTCCGACGCCGAAAGCGCCCATGGCCGCGATGATGACCGACGTGGCGGAATTCATGGATACGGCGTACTTCATGCCGGTGTGCTCGCGCCACATGGCCTCGAACTCGTTCACCCGTTTGCCGCCAAGGAAAAACCGCCCCTTGGCGCCGATGAAATCCGACAACATGCCGTCGCGGATGACGTTGACAACCGCCTGTTCCTCTTCCTTTCCCAACGTCTTGTACGGGGGGAAGGGCCTGGAGCGCACAGGTTCTCCACCAAAAATGGCAAGCTTGGACATTTGTATTTCCTCAATCTTTGTTTACGTTTCCGGATAAGCAACCACCACGTGCCTGCCTGTGATCCGTGATTCCCGTATGGCCTCGATGACCGCGAGGTCGTCTACGGCTTCCCGGGCAGCGTTGACCGGGCAACGCGCCTCTCCAGCCAATATGGCCGCGAACTCCTGACCGCCCCGCAGCATGGCTTTTCCATACGTGCCGACGGACCAGGGAGGCGTGGCCGGAGCAATGGTGCTGAAATTCGTAAACCGCTCGTCGCGCGCCACCCGGCCGTATTCCAGACACTCGCCTGTGGCAGAAAGGCGCAGCCGCCCCTGTCGGCCGATGATGTCCAGCTCGTACACGCTGAAACCGTAGCCTTGGCGATCCGAGCCCAATAGCACGGCCTCAGATCCGCCCTCAAAGCTGAGGAAGGCGTCCAGGCTGTCATCTCCGGGCATCGAGCCCCCGGTGGAAAAGGGCGAGGCCTGCACCGCCCGCACCTTGCCGAAAAAGAAACGCAGCAGGTTGATGAGCTGGCAGCCGTTGTGTCGCAAGCCGCGCACATAATGCCCGGCCACGTTTTGTATCGCCCCCAGCTCTCCTTTGGCGAGAAATTCCCGTATCTCGTTATGCTTCAGGTCGAAGCGGCGCACGTAGTCCACAATGATCGTGACGCCGGCCTCACGGGCCAGGCGTAACAACTCCATGGCCGTGCCGGTATCCTGGGCCAGGGGCTTTTCCGTAAACACCAGCCTGGAGGTCCGCGCCGCAATCACGGTCCGCACCTGTTCCGCGTGGGCTTCGTCAGGCGTGGCGATGCTCACGATATCCGGCCACTCGATGCGCAGCATCTCCTCCAGATCGCCGTAAAGCCTTCGCACGCCCCACCTGCGGCCGAACTCCTCCAATCGGACGGGGTCCGCGTCCATGGCGCAGACCAGTTCGAAGTCCTCCAGACGGGAATACATGCCCGCGTGGGTGTACACCGCGTCCGGAAATCCCGGGGCCTCGTCGTACCGCGCGCCGATATTGCCGCAGCCCACCAGGGCCGCGCGGCGTTTTCCCCCGCTCATCTGCCGCCGTCCTCCGTGGCGCGCGGGGGCTCCTGCCCATAGCGTCGCCGGAACTTCTCCCTTTCCGCCTCGGTCCAGAATCCGGTGACCGGAACGACCTTGGCGTTGATGGCGCTCCACTCGGGATGCTCTTCCAGCACGTTGAGCGCGTCGCGCATGCCGAACAGGGGCTTGACGGGATACAGGGCATCGTAAATGCGCCGGATGAGTTCGAAATCTTCCGGGGTGTCCAGGGTCCAGCGATGCCCGGAATAGTCGAAATCCTCGAAAAAGGAGCGCTGCTCGAACAGCTCGGGATGGGCGTGCAGATACGTGACCACGTTTTCTTCGGTCAGTTTTCTGTCGTAGGACGCGGCGTTTTTGGAGCCCTCGTCGATTTTCCTGAAGGTTTGGGCCAGGAAAATCTCGGCATCCAGGCCCAAAGGATAGGAGCGGTCCATGTTGTTGCTCACGTATTCGGGCGGATTGCCCCCCGCTGCCTCGGCGAGAAACATGTCCAGCATGTTCCCTATGATCTCCGGGTCGATCAAGGGCGAATCCCCGCCGATACGGATGCAGGCGTCCAGGTCAAAGGCCGCGCAGGCGTCGATGCAGCGCTGGAGCACGTTGTCTTCAGCCCCCCGGAAACAGCCGCAACCGATCTTCGCGCACAGCTCCTCCACCACGTCGTCTTGCGGGGCGTCCGTCGTGGCCACGATCACGGGCGCCCGCTCGCCAAGGGTTTGCATGCGCCGCACAATGTGCTCCAGCACCGGCTTGCCCGCCAGGTCCATCATGATCTTACCGGGCAGCCGCGACGAGCCCATACGCGCGAGTATGATTGTCGCGATCTTCATTGTCCGTTCCTCTGGTTCAGGCGCGCGTACGCCTCGGCCTGACTTCTTTCGCCCAACCGCTCATACAATTGCGCCAACATGCCATAGCATTGCGCCCGCACGTCCTGCAGGGCCTCGTATTCGCCGAGGGTCAAGGCCCCGGCATTGGCGTCGTCGAGCTTGTGGGTCAGGCTGACGAAACTGAGCAGCTCCTTGTAATTCCGCACCCCCAGGGCCAGCCGGTGATGCACGCCGTTGGCCAGGGCGATGCACTCCAGGGCCGCGCCGGCAGGCGACTCGTCCATGCGTTCCGCGATCCGCTCCAGCGTGTGTTGCGCATCTTCCACAGCCAGCAGAGACTCGTCCTTGATGGGGAAGAACAGGATGTCCGGAAAATCCACGGGGAAATCATCGGGATGGCGCGTCGAATAGTTGTCGCAGCGCGTGTACACGATGCGCAGCATGTCCACGCCGATGTCCCGGGCCATTTTCTGTAGTTGCGCCAGTTCCTTGTCGGAATCGTTGTAATTGAAAAGGATATACTGCCAGATGATCTTGGGGTACGCGGACCCGAGGCGCTCCCTGTCTGCGGTGATACGGCTGATGAAGTCGATCACCCGGGAAATCTGCCCGTTTTTTCTGTATCTTTTGTATACATCCTGGGTCACGCCGTCGATGGCGATCTTGATCTTGTTCAAGCCGCTGGTGACGATATCCGGACTGTAGGGGCCGTTTCCGTTCGTGCTCAGCAGGATGTCGCCGCCCAGCTTTTCCCGGACCAGGCGCACCATTTTCCAGACATTGGGGTTCATGGTGGGCTCGCCCACACCGCAGATATTGCCTTTTTCCAGGCTGATGCCTTGCGCGGCCATATCGTTGACCACGCCGGAAAAAAGCTCGAAAGGCAGGTTGTAGCCCCAGGGCGCGGCCGCGCCCGTTCGCTGACCGTCGCACCATTGACACTTGAGATTGCAATTGTAGCTCGGTTCGAAGTGGAACCAGGCCAGGGAGCTGTCCAGCAAATCCCCGCGATACGCTTCATGCACGTCAAGATAGGTGCATTGGTCGCACACGCCGGGAAACGGGACCATATCCCGGGACATGGATTCCCGGATACGCCGGAACAGCGGCGAACGGTAATAGTCTTCCACGAAGCGGAAGGAACTGCCGTCCTGGGGCAGCCGCCCCAGCGTAACGGTTTCGCCCGCACTGCAATAACACGGCAACCGGCCGTCGTATCGAAGGTAAACCCCGCGCGTCATCACGCAATTCATCGTTCTTCTCCCTGGGCGTTTCCGGTCATCTCGAACCGACTGATCTTGCGAAATTCATGCCGCAGGATACCCAGCCAGATTTGATCGTGATATTTCCCGCCGGACCAGATGCGTTCGCGAAAGCGCCCCTCCTCTTTCCAGCCGATGCCCTTTGTGCAGTGTACGAAAGCGGGATTGAACGTGCCGCCGAAAATCCGGTTCATGTTCATCTCCTCGAACGCATGCCGGGTGAGGGCGTAGATGGCTTCGCCCCCCAAGCCGCGCCCCCAGCGGGTTTTCTCTCCGATGAGAATGGCTATCTCCGCGCATCTGTGGATCAGCTGGATGTTCACCAACGCGATGTTGCCGATATGCTTGTGGTCTTCCTTGTCCACCATGGCCAGCACAAAGCCGGATTTCGGCTGCTTTTCGAATTGCCCGGCATAGCTTCTCATGGCGTTTTCGCCGAGAGGAAAGGGGCGGCGTTGTGAAAAACGGTTCACCTCGGGATCATTGAGCCAGGCGAGATAGGTCCCGGTGTAGTCGCTTTCCAGCAAGGGCCGCAAAATCAGGCGGGGCGTTTCCAGAAAAAGCACTGCGTCCATGTCTCTCTCCATGCTGCCGTTCTTGACCCGAGCGGCTTCATGCCGCATCCAATCCGGCCAGGCGCTTCAAAATTGCGAGGAACGCCCGGTCATCCCACTGTTCCAGTCCCGCCGGGGCAAGCCCCCGCCGCACGAACTCCCGCACCGCTTCCGCCTCGTGCCCGATGCTGGCCACGGGGAAAAAGGCAGCCCCCATGCAGTGCAATTCATACATGGTCCGCCCCCCGGCGCAGACGGTCAGGTCGAACCGCGCAAGCAGTTCCAGCAAATTTTCTGGGGCGACCACGGCCGCAAAGCGCTCCGGGCATTGGCGCGTGCGCGCGAGCACGGCTTCCGGCCGGGCATACCCCGGGCCGAGCATAAACGTGAAACGCAGGTCCCCGGCAGTCTCGCGCTCCAGTGCGCGCAGAGCCTTGACGGTCAGGCCCGAGGGGTCCGCCCCCCCGAAGGTCAAGGCCACCGTGCGCACTTCCTTGGACCTGGGAGCCGCCACGGGCAGGCTTTCATATAAAAAAAAGTCCGGTCCCAGAAAAAACCGCGTGTTCACGCGACTCTGCGTCCTCACCCTGTCAGGGGCGAGGATGCTGCTGTTGAGCACAGCGGCGACAGCGGGCGCGATGAACCGGGCGTCGTCGATGAACACGCAGCGCAGGCCCTGTTCCTCAAGATCTTCCAGACCCCGCGCGTCCAGGGCCGCGTAGGGCAGATCCACGACCAGCCAGCCTATGCCCCGCTCGCGCGCGATCTGCCGCGCCTGATCCAGGGCGCCGTCCAGACCGGCATCG
Organism: uncultured Desulfovibrionaceae bacterium; assembly: GCA_964517355.1. Taxonomy (GTDB): domain Bacteria; phylum Desulfobacterota; class Desulfovibrionia; order Desulfovibrionales; family Desulfovibrionaceae; genus CAZFCK01. The sequence goes on from CAZFCK010000060.1 coordinate 7,188, forward strand.
TCCACCAACGCCACGGGAAACCCTGCCCGCCGCACACAGGCCGCGCCTTCGTGCCCCTTGTGCATGAGAAACAGGCTTTGCGCGCCAAAGCGCTCTTCAAGGGTCCGCGCAAAGGCCATGCACCGGAACACGTGCCCATAGGACAACCCCGCGCAGTTGCCGCCGTCCACGCGGAAGGCCACGCGCCGGGGCGTTTCGCCGGGGGCGAAAATCTTATGCACCCACTCCCGCAAAGGCTTCGCCCGGAAGTTTGTTCCACCTTTCTCGTCCATATCGCCCGACAATGCTTGGCCCCGCGAGTATTCTGCGAGCGCGTTTTATCTTTCGGATGGATAAGTTTGGGGCTCCGCCCCAAACCCCGCCAGGGGGGAACGCCCCCCTGGACCCGCGAATATCACGCATACAAATGTGAATACACAATCAACTTATTTAATTTAGAGCATCTCACGCTTGAAAAGCGCTAGATGCTCTTATGCATTTCCCTGGAACAATTGAAAATTGTTTCAGGGGAGAGCCTTGTTTCAAGGCGAAAATGCGCTAATAAGTTTTGAGATTCTTAAGGAAATGCTGATTAATTCGCTGGATATGCGAGGGGGAGAACCTTTCTCCAGAAAGGTTTCCCCCCGGAAAAACCTAACAAGTCTTTAATCAGTGCTTCCTTACGCCGCCGGAGATCTTCCCCTTCCACTCCAAGCGGGCGCGTCTCAATCCTCTTCAGCCGCCACATCGGCCTTGCCGAGCGCCGCGTACATGGGCACGTCGCGCCGCAGGACCCTGCCTTGCAGACGGGGCACGTCCGCAGGGGAGAACTCGGACACAGGGCGGCAGAACAGAAAGCATCCGGCGTCGATGCGCTCTCCCTTGCGCAAATCCCTGGCCGCGTACAGCCCACGGCGAAACAGGGGCGCGTTCTCCTTATCCGGCCGGTCGCACAGGGCCGTTTCCGCCCCCAGCATGATAGCGGCCTCGCCCATGTCCGCGATGAGGCGGCGCAGCGCCTCCGGCCCCAGGGAATGGCCGTGGTCCCCGTCCTGCCGTTCGGGCTGGATGGTGAAATGGGTTTCAATGACCTGGGCCCCCAGGATCGCGGCCAGCAAACAGGCCTTGGGGTCGTGGTGGTGGTCGGAATAGCCCACGGCCCGGCCGAATGTCCGGCGCAAAAAAGGAATGGCCGCAAGGTTCAACTCTCCGGCTTGGGCCGGATAGTTGGAGACGCAATGCAGCAGGACCACCTCGCCGCTGCCCTTGGCCTCCAGAAAGGCCAGGGTGCGCCCGATTTCATCCAGCCCGGCCATGCCCGTGGACAAGAATATGGGGCGTCCCGTGGCGGCCACGGCTTCGAGCAGATACGTGTTCACGCAGTCCATGGAGGCCACTTTCACGGCGGGCACGCCGACCTCCATCAGCCACTCCAGGGCCTGCACGGAAAAGGGCGTGGACAGGAAATCCACCCCGGCCTCGTCGGCCCAGGCCTTGAGCCGCAGCATGCCGTCCAGGTCCATCTCCGCCGGTTTGATGCGCTCATAATGAGGGGCGGAGGGCAAGGCCAGGTCGGCGGCGCGAAAGGTCTGAAACTTGACCGCGTCGGCCCCGGCCTCTGCGGCAGCCAGGATCATGCGTTGCGCAACGTCCATGTCCCCTTCATGATTGAAACCGATTTCGGCGATGACGTAGGGCGTGCCCCGCTCCCCGGAAAACGCTCCCTTGTGCGGAAAAAAACCGTTCTGTGCGCGCATCAGGCCTCCACCTCGATGTAAATGTATTTTTCCGGGCCTTCGAATCCTTCCCACCTGTCGAGGGCGCTGCTCACCTTGCGTTCATGCTCCCGGTAGGCCGGACCAAAGTCCTCGTGCGTCCTGAAATCATGAATCTTCGCGCCCAACTCCCGGTACAGGGCGCAATAGTCGTGGCTGACGATGTTCGTCTTGAAGGCCCGCTTTTCCCGCAAGGCTTTCGTGGTGTGATTCTCGTCGTATTCGATGTGGATCACGCGCCTGGAGCAGACTCGCAGCATCTCCCCCAGGGCGGCGCGGATTTTCCTGGGGTGGATGTTCATGAAGACCCCCAGGGTGAAGCCCACGTCGAAGGCGTTGTCCTTGAAGGGCATGGCGGTGGCGTCGCCGTTGACCACGGGCAGGGGCAGGTCTTGCAGATGCAGGCGCGAATGCCGCAGCTGGCTGAAGCTGAAATCCACGCCGCCGACAAAGGCGCCGGGGAACTCGCGCTTCACGCGGCCGATGTTCCAGCCAAAGCCGCAGCCCGCCTCGAAAAAACTGGAGAACTCCATCTTGCGCAGCGCGTCCACGAGCGCATCCTGAAAGAACACCTCCCGGTCCAGGTAGCCCGAGGCCGTGATCTCGTTGAAATAGACCTCGCCGCGCCTGCTCCAGTAGTCCTGCTGGTCGGCCAGCTTGGGCAGTTTGATGCCGAAGACCTTGTAGAGCAACCGCTTGGCGTGCCACTCGATCTTGTAGCGTTCGATATTCAGGAACTTGCCCCAATACTCTTTGGGCGTCTTGGATGCGGGGGCGCTGGGCGCGTTCATATGCTCATTCATGTCCGTTTTGACGTTCCTTGGCTTCAATCTCGCCCCATCCGGCGAATTCCTTTTGCATGTCGTAGGCGAATTCCTCACGGCTCTCATCGCCGATCTTGTACTCCACCTTTTTCTTGAGGGCGCCATGGTGGCATTTGGCGCACACGGGACTTTCCAGACGCCGGCCGGCCAGGTGCAGACGGCGTTGCTCCTCCTGGACCGTGTCCCAGGCCTGTTTCACTCCCATTTGCGCGACATTGCCCAATATTTCCTCCATCTTGAAATCCGAAGGACATTTCAGATAATTGCCCCGGCTGGTGACGCAAATACGCTGCCACAATCTGGGGCAGACGAAATCCGGGTCCGCGATCAGAATAATATCCTTGAAATTCATATCCGGATTATAGGCCACCCGGTCCACGATGGTCTTCATCAGGTCGGTGTATTCCTGCGGGTTGTCCTTGATGGCCGACCAGATGGTCTGGACGTTGAGCAGGGTTCCGGCTTTGTACTTGTCCCGGGCGCGGCGCAGCATCTTCAGCTTTTCCAGGGATTCCTCGTACTTCAGAGGATACCTGACGTGTTCGTATTTTTCACGGAGCCCGTCGAAACTCATGGTGATCCAGTCCGCGCCCGCAGCGACCAGCCCCTCGGCCAGGTCTTTGTTCAACACGCCCCCGTTGGTGTTGATCCAGACTTCCCTGACCCCCGCCTGTTTGGCGAAACGGACCATCTCCACGATGTCGGGATGCAGCAGGGGCTCGCCCCGCATGCTGAATTTCAGGGTGAACAAGCCGTGCCTGCCGCACTCGGCCACCACGGTTTTGTACATCTCCAGAGGCATGAAGTCGTTCTCGCCGATGTCCATCTGCTGGCGGAAACAGTGGGCGCACTTGATCTGGCAGCGGCTGCTGACCTCGATATCCACGTTCAGGGGAAAAAGCGGCACCTTGCGCTTGGGGTAATGCTTCCACTGGTACCTGTTGATCATGTAGGAAAGATATTTTCCTCTTCCCCTGCGCAATTCGTTTCGTAAATATTCAAACCAGTTCTCACAACTGAACTGAACGTGCGTCTCGGATTGTCTCATAACTGTCTCTCCGGTTTCGGGGCGTAGGAGCTTTCTCCTGTTTGCGGCAGAGGACGAAAGCCGGGGTCCAGGATCTTGTCCAGCGCCGCCCGCAGCAATGCGGGGACCACGCCTTTGAGGCGTTCGATGACGCTGCCCTGATCGTCCGCCGCGTGGACGTCCACCCTGCACTGATGGATGATGTCCCCGGTGTCCAGGCCCTGGTCGATGTAATGCGCTGTCAACCCCGTCTCGCGCTCCTTGTTGCGCAGGACCCAATGGGTGGGCGCGGGCCCTCGGTGGCGCGGCAGCAGGGAAGGATGAATGTTGACCCCTCCCAGCCGGGGCGTCCGGAACACGTCCGGGGGCAGACGGCGCGGGTAGGCGTGGACCACGAGCAGATCGGCCCGCACCTCTCGCAACAAGGCGCGCAGGGCCTGAAAGTCCAGCTCCTCCTCGCAGGACACGGCCAGCCCCTTGTCCTGGGCCCGGCGGCGTACGGCCAAGGCCCAGGGGTCCTCCGCGGGACCTTGGCAGCGCGTGACCACATGCGCCAGCTCCACCCGGCGCTCCGCCTCCAGGGCCTTCAGGATCTCCAGACCCAGGCCCCAGTTGGCCAGGAGCGCGACCCGGACCAAGGGGGCGCTACCACCTGCGTTCAAGTATCTCGTCGATGTCCGCATTCTCATCGCCTTTGGAGCCGTGTCTGCACCGCGCGCAGGAGCCCAATTCCATGCGCCTGCCCTCGGCGTGGAGCCGCCGGATGCGGTCCATGCGCTCGCTGCGCCACATGTCGCGCAACGATTGTTCCGCCGCGTTGCCCAAAATGATGTCGTCGGCCTCCCACCCTGTGCAGCATTGAACGTCGCCGTTGAAGCCCACCACCAGGCGCTCCCAGGGGTATTGGCAAATGAAGTCCGGCTTGAGCCGCATGGGTCCCATAAAATTGATGTACGGATTGCAGACCATATAGTCGGAAACCGGCCCCATGCTCCGGGTATAGGCTTCGGGGTCGTCCCTGACGGCCGGCCAGATGGTGCACAACCTGATTTGCGGTTTGCGTGCGCCGCGCTCCTCGCGCATGCGCTTGAGCCGCCCCACCCGTGTCCTGTTCTCCTCGAAATTCGCGGGCGCGCGCACCTTTTCGTATATTGCGCCGATCCCGTCGAAGCTCACGGCCACGTAGCTCACGCCGCAATCGATGAAGCATGCGGCCATTTCCTCGTTGATGTAAAAGGCGTTGGTGAGAAAGGAGACGTTGGGGACGCGCTCGCAGGCATAGGCGATGAGTTCCTTGATACGCGGATGCGTCAGGGTTTCGCCGCGCCACGAAAGGCGGATGGAGAACACGTTCTCGGCCGCGCATTCGTCCACGACCCTGCGGAACAGCTCCGGCCGCATCTGCCCCGTCTCCTTGAGCTGCCGCCTATAACACATGGGGCAATCCATGTTGCAGGTGCTGGCGGTTTCAATGTCCACATGCAAAGGAAACGGCGTGGTGATCCTGTTTTTGGGCGCCATGTACCAGTTGACCCGGTTGAAGAAGTAGGCCGTGAAATGTCCCTGGTTCAGAATGAAGCGCCAATAGCGTTCGGCCGTGTCGAAGGGGTTCTGATGAAAATTGACCTGCAACCCTGCCCCGAGTTCCATGCCTCCGGACGCCAGCAACTGGTCCAGTACCTGGAGCTGGAACGCCGCCTCGGCTTCCGGCAGCACGTTCTCGATGAACGTCCTCCAGAGGGGGGTGGCGATGGAAAAGCCGAGACAATTCCCGTCCCGGTCGAGCAACCGTTCTCCCCCCGCCCGTACGAAACGCCCCGTAAAGGGAACCAATTCAGGATGGTCCTGCAGCATAGGTTCCATGGGCACATCAAGACTGAACACCAGCCGTTCGTTTTCGCGATCATGCAGCACTTGCAACACGTGGCCTTTCCTCACCGTTCCTTGTTCATTGGATCGTTCAAACCGTCCCGGCCCTGCGACGGGCTGCCGCCCCCATCTTCATCCATGGGGCGTATGCTCAGCGCGTAGCGCCGCCCCCGCAATGCGAACCAGGCGGGATAGCGTTCATTGTCCACCACCCGCAGACGGTCGAAAATTTCTTCAAGAGGCCGGTCCACGGGAAGGCGATCGTCGTCCCGCGTGCGCTTCCGGTAAAAGGTGGCCGCCCCCGTCTGTTCTTCCCCCTCCAGGTCCGGCCAGAGTTCCAGAAAGCGCAGACACAGGCGCACCGTGGCCAGGCCCTGCTTGTCCCGGATTTCCGGGAGCAGCTCCGCGCCGTTCAAGGCGATGACGTCCCGCAGGAAAACGCGCCCCGCGTCAACGCGCTCCACGGCCTCGAACAGACACACCGGAATCTCGTCGCGCCCCTCCAGCACTTGCCAGGCCACGGGAGACCAGCCACGCCCCAGAGGCAAATCGCTCTCATGCACCACCACGTTGCAACGGTATCCGGCCAACATCTCTTTTGGGGCGATGCTGGTGCAGCCAAGCAGAAACGCGATGTCGCCCCCCGCGCATTCCTCATAGCCGCGCACCAGACGCACGTCGTGAAACGGGGCGGCAGCATCGCGCAGTTTCCGCGCCCATGGCAATATCCACGCATCCGGCGCATCCACCAGAATGGTCAGGCGGTAGCCGCGCTTCTCCTGGGGGGGGTTAAAGGAAAACATGGCCGTGCTCCGCCCTGGTCGTGTTCATGCAGAAATCCAGAACCGAAAGCCCTGCCGCCCAAGAACCGTGAAGTTGCGGATATTCAGGTTGTTGGTAGGGGCGCCATGCAACGGCGAGGCCACGGGAGCGGAAAACCGTTTCATCCAGGTAGGCGCGCGCGCCTGTTCCGGTAAGATAGGTCCGGCCCCGCACCGTTTCCACCAGGGCGGCCAGGCGCTCCGATCCCGCCCCCGCGACGCCGAGGTCCGACGCCAGGACAAGGGGCGTATCCACGCCGAGTTCCCGCGCGAACAGGCGCAGCAAATCCATGTTCAGGTCCATAAGCAGCGTGTGCCTCTTCCCGTAAATTTGCTCCAGCAGGGGAAAAAGGGAAGAAAAGCGCGGCGCCTTGCCGTAGGCCGCGCCAATGGTTTTCAAATGCTTGTCCCGCCAGTCCGCGCCGTTGTCGATCTCGGTTTCATTGATGGGCTGCTCGAAGCGTCCCTTCTTTTTAACGGGCACAGTCAGCCACTGCACTCCGTGAGGCGTTTTGATCCTGTCTCGATGGTGCCAGCCGCGCCTGAGAAACTGCACGTCGTCCAGGACGACATACAGGCCGCTCGCGGCCCAGCGGTCGAAAAACCCAAGCCAGGGCGCGAAATCAGGCTGATGGATGGTCACTATCACCGTAGCGGTCTCTCTTACGCTAAATAGCGGACGACCTTGAAACACTCGGCGTACTCCACGCCGATGATGCGCCCGTGGTTGGCGTTCTGGTTGACAAAAAAATCGAGCCACTCGTAGCGGTTGCGCTCCAATTCGGACTTGTGGGACTTGATGACCTCGATCTTGCGCTCCATCACCGCCGAAATGTCGGTATAAAAGTTCCCGCCGAAATCATGACCGGTCTCATAGTAGTTGCTGCGGTACATGAGAAAGCGCGGCACGTGCCTGCCCGCCATGAGCACGCTCTTGGCCGCGAAGCTGTGATCGCGGTGCAGGTCCTGATCCCAATGGCTGTAGATGAAATCTATTTCAAGATCTTCAATGAGCTGCTGGATGGTCCTGGTCAGCCCTTCGTCGAACGGCACCTCAAAGGTCGGGTAATCGAGGCAGATCAAGGGAGCGCCGATCAACGCCGCCGCGGCCTCGCCCTCCTCCCTGGCCTGCCGGGCCTCTCGGATCACTTCGCCGCTGGGATTCTTGTATCCGGAATCAGTCACAACCAGCATGGTCACGTTGTCGCCGGCCAGGACGTGCTTGATAAGCGTGCCGCTGCACCCCAGCTCCAGGTCGTCGTAATGTGCGCCTATGCCGAGCACGTTCATTTCATTGCGCTCCTTGCTGCGTGAAAAAGCAGCGCACCGCGTCGCAGACATCGTCCACGTCCGCCTCGGACATGGCGCCGTACAGGGGCAGAGTCAGTTCCCTGGCTCCCAGATCTTCCGTGACCTCCAGCCTGGTGTCGGGAAAATGACTCCTGAACCACGTGAAGAGGTGCACGGGCGGGTAATGGACGCTCGACTGGAAGCCGCACTGTTTGAGGTGCTCCATGAGCGGACCGCGGTGTTCGCTGTTGTTGACGAAAATCGGTTGAATATGCGCCGAGGAGAGCCCCCGGCATTGGGCCGGCGGGATGGAAAGCCCCCGGATTCCGGCCAGGTTCTCCACATAGCGGCGCGACAATGTCCGCCGCCGTTCGTTGGTTTCCGGCAATTTCCGCAATTGTACCCGTCCGATGGCGGCCCGGATCTCGTCCAGCCGGTAGTTGAATCCCGGCTCCACAACGTCGTACCCCACGGCGCGCCCCTCATGGCGGTCAAGGGTGGGCGCGGTCATGCCGTGGGAGCGCAAATGGCGCAATCGTGCGGCAAGCCGGGCGTTGTCCGTGACGATCATGCCGCCCTCGCCCGTGGTCATGTTCTTGTTGGAAAAAAAACTGAAGCATCCCGCCGCGCCGAACGTGCCCAGCCTGCGCCCTCCCAGCTCGGCCCCCGGCGCGTGGGCGGCGTCCTCCAGCACGCTCGCCCCGGCCCGTTGCGCCGCGGCGAGCAGCGGCTCCATATCGCAGGGGCATCCGGCGTAATGCATGACCATGACCGCTTTGGTGGCGGGCGTGATGCGCGCAGCCACGTCTACCGGGGAGACGCAAGGGTCGTCTGCGGAAACGACATCGGCGAACACCGGACGCGCGCCCAGGGCCAGCACCGCGTTGGGTCCGGCGCAGAAGTTGAACGAAGGCACCACGACCTCGTCTCCAGGGCCCACGTCGAGCGCCTTGAGCGTCAGGTGCAGGGCCGCTGTGCAGTTGGACACGGCCACCGCGTGCGCGGCTCCGGTAAAGGCGGCAAAGGCCTCTTCAAAGGCCAGCACCTCCTTGCCCATGGTCAGCCAGTTGGAGCGCAGCACGCGCTCCACAGCCTCGCTTTCTTCCGCCCCCATGTTCATGTCGCACAGGGGAATCCGCCACCGCATTGCCGTCATAGTGCGTTTCCGTTGATGAACCTGTTTTTTTTCTCTTCAAAAAGATCGATGGCCTGCATGTAGTCGTCCGGCCGGCCGATATCCAGCCAGATGCCCTGGTGGCGCAGGACCGAGACCGGGCTGCCCTTTTGCAGCAGGGCGTACATGAGGTCGTCGAAACCAAAGGGCGTTTCCGGGGGGATATGTTCGAGCACCTCTTTGGAAAGCATATAGACCCCCATGCTCACGTCGTATTCCTGCACCGGTTTTTCCACAAACCCCGTAAGCCGGTCCGAGCCGTTCAGCTTGAGCACGCCGAATTCGCAGCGCTGTTCGCGTTTGTAGGAGGAAATGGTGAAAAACCTGTTCGCGGCCACGTGCCGATGGTGAAAGGCGGCGAAATCCAGGTCCGTGAGAATGTCGCCGTTGAGCACCAGGAAATGTTCGGGCAGTCCGGATTCCATGAGCTTGAGCGGGCCCATGGTGCCCAACGCCGTCTTTTCCAGTGAGTAGTCGATATGCACGCTCCATTTGGCGCCGGAGTTGAAATAGGACTTGATGATGTCGGCCTGATGGTTCACGGCCATGAGGATGCGGCCGAAGCCCGCGGCGGCGAGCTGCCGGACGATGACCTCCACGATGGGGTAGTCGCCGATGGGCATGAGGGGCTTGGGCAGAACCGCTGTATAGGGGCGCAGCCGCGTGCCTTTGCCGCCGGCGAGTATGACTGCCGTCTTAGACATTGTATCGATCCGCCTTGTAATGCTCCATGATCCCCGGACGGGCGAACCATGCCGCGGTTGCGTCGATCCCACGCCGCAAACCCTGCTCCCCCGCGTAATGCGGCCGCCATCCGGCCAGGCGGGCGGCCTTGGCATTGTCGCAGCACAACCGCCGCACCTCGCTGTTTTCGGGGCGGAGGCGCTGCTCGTCCGTGACGATTTCGGCCCGCGATCCGGTGCGCTCCAGAATCAGCTCCACCAGGCGCTGGATGGAGACCTCGCAACTCCCGCCCACGTTGACCACCTCTCCCACGGCCGCCTCTGCCCCGGCCACGGCGATGAATCCCTCCACCGTGTCGGCCACGAAATTGAAATCCCGCGTCGGCGTCAGGGCGCCGAGCTTGATCTCCCGTGCGCCGCTCAGGGCCTGGGTGATGATCGTGGGGATGACGGCGCGCGCGGACTGGCGGGGGCCGTAGGTGTTGAAAGGGCGGACCACGGCCACGGGCGTTGCGAAGGCGTGGTAATAGGAAAGGGCTATCTGATCCCCCCCTATCTTGGAGGCCGAATAGGGCGACTGCGGCTGCAAGGGGTGGGATTCGTCAATGGGAACGGAGAGAGCCGTGCCGTAAACCTCGCTGGTGGAGGTATGCACCACCCTGGCCACGTCCAGGTCGCGCGCGGCCTGGACCACGTTCAACGCGCCCTTGACGTTGGTATCGATAAAGGCCTGGGGCGAATGATAGGAAAACGGAACCGAGACAAGGGCCGCCAGATGAAAGACCACGTCGCAACCCCGCATCGCGCTCCTGACCCCGACCGGGTCGCGCACGTCGCCCGCGAACACGTCCAGGCCGTCCTTCACGTCCTTGTCCAGGCTGTCCAGCCAGCCCCAGGAATTGAAGGAGTTGTAGAAAACAAAGGCGCGAACGTCATGCCCGGCGCGTACAAGGCGCTCCGTGAGGTGCGAACCGATGAAGCCGTCCGCCCCGGTCACCAAAATTCTTCCCGCCGTTTCAAGCATGGGCCGTCCCCCAGGAATACACTCGTCTGCAAGTAATTATGACCACATTACAACTCCAACCGGAAAAGATGTCCGGCATACCCGCCGGTTCATAGATAATTGCAAAATTCATTCCAGAAGCCACGTTATAGAAACGTTCTCCGCGCTCGCCGCCTTTCCGGAACTCTGTCATAGCGGCGGCGCACTGTACACGATTTTTCAGGTCCATGAAAAGGGCGGAAAAAGGAGGGGTGGCACGGGAGGGGATTCCATCCTTGAATTTCCTCCGGCACGGAACAACGCTATCCAACATCTCGTTGAGCAGTATGACGTTAAAATGGGTTGTTTTGGGGCTCCGCCCCAAACCCCGCCAGGAGGGAACGCCCCCCTGGACCCGCGTATATCATGTATAGAGATGGAAACATGCCAACAAGTCATACGAGATAGAACGTTTGAGGGGGAAAACCGCGCCCGCCATGCGGCCGCGTTTCATCGCACCTGATCGAGATACCAGGCGTAGGTGGCCGCGATGCCTTCGACCAGCCCGGTGGAAGGACGCCAGCCAAGAGCCCGCAGTTTCGCCACATCCAGAAGCTTGCGCGGCGTGCCGTCCGGTTTGCTTCCGTCATACACGATGGCGGCGCTCCCGCCGACAACCGTGCGCACGGTCTCGGCCAGTTCGGCGATGGAAACGTCTTCGCCCACACCGATGTTGAGCAAATCCGTGCAGGACGTGCGCAACAGCACATGCGCGCAGGCCTGCGCCAGGTCGTCCACATAGAGGAATTCCCTGCGGGGCGTGCCCGTGCCCCAGACAACGACCCGCGGCGCTTGGCCCCCCCGATCAGGGGCCAGGCTGTGGCGCAGTTCTCCGGGTATCGCGCCGAATCTGGCCTCGTCCCGCTCGATGCCCTCCATATCGCCCCGCACAGCGAGCCTGGCGAGATGGAACTTGCGGATGAGCGCGGGCAGCACATGGGAAGACTCCAGTGCGAAATTATCTCCGGGACCATAGAGGTTGGTCGGCATGACAGGCAGGAACGAGGTGCCGTACTGGCGGTTATAGGCCCTGCACATCTCCACGCCCGCGATTTTCGCCACCGCGTAGGCGCTGTTCGTGGGCTCCAGGGCTCCGGTCAACAAATATTCCTCGCGTATGGGCTGGGGGGCCAGCTTCGGATAAATGCACGAGCTGCCGAGAAAAAGCAGGCGCTTGACGCCGAAAACCTTGGCCGCGTGGAGCACGTTGGTCTGGATCGCCAGGTTGTCCCGGATAAAGTCGCCGGGGTAGCGGTTGTTGGCGAGAATGCCCCCGACCTTGGCCGCGGCCAGGAAAACGAACTCGGGGCGCTCCTGGCTGAAAAACGTTTCCACCTCCCGCTGGTTGCGCAAGTCCAGTTCACTGCTGGTACGAGCCAGAAGATTCGTGTACCCCCCGCGTCGCAGTTCGCGCACGATCGCGGAGCCCACCAGACCGCGATGGCCGGCCACATAGATGCGGGAATCGCTATCGGGCTGCATGGTTGCGCTCACTCGTTATGGTCGAAGGTGCGGAAGCCGCCCTTTTTGCAAAAGGCATCCCGTTTCGCTTCAAGCAGATCCTCCTCCACCATGTTCCGCACCAGCGCGTCGAAGCCGATCTTCGGAGACCAGCCCAGCCGCCCGCGCGCCTTGGCGGCGTCTCCCAACAACGCCTGCACCTCCGTGGGGCGGAAGTAACGCGGATCGATGCGGATAAGCGTCTTGCCCGTATCGCTGTCCAGGCCCACTTCATCGGCGCCCCGCCCTTCCCAGACGATGGAAATGCCGACCACGGCAAAGGCTTTTTCCGCGAACTCGCGCACACTGTGCTGCTCTCCCGTGGCAATGACGTAGTCGTCCGGTTCGTCCTGCTGCGTGATCAGCCACATGGCCTCCACAAAATCCCGAGCGTCGCCCCAATCGCGCCTGGCGTTCAAGTTGCCGAGATACAACTCCTCCTGCAGGCCGATTTTGATGCGCGCCACGGCCCGCGATATCTTGCGGGTCACGAAGGTCTCCCCTCTGATGGGGGATTCGTGGTTGAACAGGATGCCGTTGCTCGCATGCATGCCGTAGGCCTCGCGATAATTGACCGTGATCCAATAGGCATAGACCTTGGCGGCCCCGTAAGGACTGCGGGGGTAGAACGGCGTCCGCTCGTTTTGCGGCGATTGGAGCGCGTGCCCGAACATCTCGCTGGTGGAGGCCTGATAGAAGCGGACCGAACGCCCGAGCCCCAATATGCGCAGGGCCTCCAGGATGCGCAACGGCCCCATGGCGTCGCAGTTGGCTGTGTATTCGGGCGTCTCAAAAGAGACCTGCACGTGGCTCTGGGCCGCGAGATTGTATATCTCGTCCGGCTGCACCTGCTGGATCACGCGAATGAGGTTGGTCGCGTCCGTCAGGTCGCCGTGATGCAGAATGAAACGCAGATCCTTTTCATGGGGATCGCGGTACAGGTGGTCGATGCGTTGGGTGTTGAACAGGGAGGACCGCCGCTTGATGCCGTGGACCTCATACCCTTTGCGCAGGAGCAGTTCGGCGAGAAAAGCGCCGTCTTGCCCCGTGATGCCCGTGATGAGTGCCTTTTTCATGCTCCCCGCTTGTGCCTGGAACAACGTATTTTCGAAAGAGTTTATTATGGGGCTCCGCCCCAAACCCCGCCAGGGGGGAACGCCCCCCTGGACCCGCGAATTATGTGCTTAACTTGCAGATATGCTTATAATGCATACAAATGATAACGTTTTGGAAATTCTTAAGAACCCGTCACAAGGTTCTCAAGGCCCCGGAGGCAGTTCCATTTCATGATATTGTACCGATATCCATTGAAAAGGCAAACAGGAACCGGACGTGCGGCGCGCCACGGAGTATGTTGCGTGCCGACTCCAAAAGCGGCATTTTCATTGCATGCCGCCTATGATAAGCCAGAGCCCTGCCCTTGCAGGCCGCTGAAGCGTATTGCCGTTGAAACAGGAACGCCTCCGGCAGCTTAAGAACCTTTTGAAAAAGGTTCTTAAGAATCTCCAAAACTTTTTATATTGAATAACTTGTTGGTATATTTGTATTTTTTATACATGACATCCGCGGGTCCAGGGGGGCGTTCCCCCCTGGCGGGGCTTGGGGCGGAGCCCCAAAGCCACAACCATTTTCACTGCCGCACATTCGAGCGCTTGGACAAATTATGAAAAAGGCGACCCCAAAGGCTTCCGTCATTGTTCCGACATACAACCAGGCCCGATACCTGGGCGCGTGCCTGGACTCCATCTGGTTCCAGGACTACCCGGACATCGAACTCATCGTGGTGGCGGATCCCTCTCCCGACGACACCGCGGACGTGTTGCGTGAGTTCGCCCGCGCCGTGGGCCAGGATACGGCGTCCTTTGCCTCGCGCCTGGAGCCCGACGGCAGCGTGAGCCGCACCGAGCACCCCCGCTATGGAAAAGAGGGGCGCGAACTGGTGATCATAAACAATGCGGCACGCCTGGGGCACACCCCCTCGTACAACGAGGGCTTCCGCAGAGCCACGGGCGCGTACGCGACCTACGTGGCCTCGGACGACATCTGCCACCCGCAGATGCTTTCCACCCTGGCCGCCCCTTTGGATTGCGATGCGGCGGATTTCGTGTATTCGGACATGTTCATTGTGGACGACGAGATGCGCATTCTGCGGGAATTCCGGCTGCCGGACTACGATTTCAAGGCCTCGTTCTGCGACTGGTATTTGTGCGGCGTCTCCAAGCTCTACCGCCGCGAACTGCACGAGCGCTTCGGCTACTTCGACGCGGCCTACACGGCCAACGACCATGAATGCTATCTACGATTCGCCATGAACGGGGCGCGCTTCACGCACGTCCCCAAGGTGCTCTATTCCGTGCGCAGCCACGACGGCCGGGCTGAAAACGTCCATTCCGCGGCAAGCTGGAAAAAACTCATGGACGAATCCTCGCGCCTTGTGGAAAAAGCCCGCGCCTTCGCCCGCGCGAGCCAGGGGCGATGACCTTTTGAAAGCGGAAAAGCTCGTGCGCCGGCAGCCGGTGTACAACAGGACTCCTTGCCGGACCGGGCATGTAATCTTTAGAGCATCTCACGCTTGAAAAGCGCTAGATGCTCTTATGCATTTCCCTG
>CAZFCK010000061.1:0-21758 GCA_964517355.1 uncultured Desulfovibrionaceae bacterium
TCTACAGAAAGGTTTCCCCCCGAAGGCACTTTCGGAGTAAAGGAAATAACCACATGGGAGATTATTGAATGGCCGGAGGTAAACCAATTGGAACGTTAAAAGGCTTCAGCACCGCCAACAGGGCAGAAGTGTTTTGCAAATTGCATTGCCATAACCGTGTTCTTCCACTATAAGCCCATTCCATCCCATTCCATACGCTCAATACAGGCGGATTTAAAAAATGTTGCGCCCCAAAGAACGGCTCAAGACCGCCATTCTCGGCGGTTTAAGTTATACCCCACTAAGATATCTGGTATTGCCTGAAGAACGAGGTACTGGCGGCACAAACTCCAGCCGCTATTGCTATTCGGTGTGGATGCGCCATCTCGTACGCATGGCTTCGCACAATCTTCCAACCTGTTACAATTGCGTCGCCGAACTGGGTCCCGGCGATTCCATAGGAGTCGGACTGACCGCCCTCCTGTGCGGGGTGCAGACATATTACGCCTTTGATGTGGTGCCCCATACCAGCGCCGCGTTGAATCTCCAGATTCTCAACGGAGTCGCGCAGCTCCTCCGCGCCCGCGCGCCCATCCCGGACGCGAGCGAATTCCCCAACTTGAAACCGGTTCTCGAGGACTATTCCTTCCCCCATCACATTCTCCCGCAAGAACGCCTGGAAGCCGGCCTGCACCCGGACCGCCTTGAACGCATCCGTTCTTCCATCCAAAACGGCGGCGGCATGATCCACTACCACCCCCACTGGCACACCAAAGACCAGGTCACAGCGTCCAGTGTGGACCTGGTGCTCTCCCAGGCCGTGCTTGAGCATGTGGCGCACCCGGAAAACGTCTACCGCCGCATGCATCAATGGTTGCGCCCCGGTGGCGTCATGTCGCATCAGGTGGATTTCAAATGCCACGGCACTTCGCGGGTCTGGAACGGGCATTGGACCTATTCGCCGATTTTCTGGAATTTTATCCTGCGAACGCGCAACCGGGGCTATCCGCTGAACCGCCTGCCCTTTTCGGCCCATCTGCAACTCATGCAGGGAAACGGTTTCACCCTAGTGGACAGCCTGACTTGCAACCTGCCTTCCACGCTGGAGCATCGCCATCTGGCCCGCGCCTTCCGCCACCTGGGCAATGAGGACCTGACCACGAGCGGCGCCCATTTTCTGGCCCAAAAGCCCGTGCGGGCGGAGAGGTAAGCAAAAACTCGCCCAGGGGGGGAACATTCTCCCTGGACCAGCGAAAAGGATGCCTGAAATCATCAAGCATGCAACCTTGTCATACCAACCAAGAACTTTTGGAGATTCTTAAGGAAGCACTGATTAAAGACTTGTCAGGTTTCCCCCTCGCATATCCAGTGAATTAATCAGCGTTTCCTTAAGAACCTTTTTCAAAAGGTTCTTAAGCCGCCGGAGGCTTTATTATTTCAAACTATCTTCGCTCTACGGCCCGATATCCTGATACAGAAGCAGGGCGGCGGCCGCTCCGGCCAGAGGAGCCGCCAAGGGTCCGTGCGGCAGCCAGACCCGCCCCTCATTGATGACTTCCACCGCCCCCAATGTGGCGCCGTTGGCCGCGAAATAATAGCCCGAAGCCTCGCTCAAAGGGATCGAGGTGCCCTGCAGCCGCGTTGTGGCGGAAATATCTACAAACGTGGCGGTATCATACAGCACGCCACGTAACAGACTGTCGCCGGAGCTGCCCAGGGCCAAACGCCATACGCTGCCGTCGGGGCCTTGCAGGGCGCACACGTAGCTCCCCCGCCCCCCTATTCCCCAGGAAAGCTCTGCGCGTTCCTTTGGGAAAAAGAAACGCAGGGTGCGTTGATCCACACCCGCCGCGCATCCGCATTGCCAGCGCCCCCCTTGCGGCGTGCGCAGCGTGAAGGACAACTCCTGGCTCGCGGAAAAATCCTCAAGCGCGCCAAAGCCCCAGGCAGTGCTCCGCGTCCAGCCCCTGTGCACGTCCTCCACGGAATAACCGCCGAAGTGAAACGATTCGTCGAACTTGAAGCCCTGTCTGCCCTGGACTTCCAGGACGCCCCCTTCTGGCTGAAGATTATGGGGCGCAGCCATCTGCGCGGGCTTGCAGGCACAGATCAAAACAGCCGAAAGCAGCAGTCCCATGACCAGAGCCGTCTTTTTCCAGGCACGTTCCTTTTTCCTCATATCTCCCCCTTGCTGTGGTTGTAGGGCGTGTCGGTATAGGGTGGTCAACTCTGAAGGAAAAACCGTTTTACCCAAAAAAATAGACTCGGCAACAGTCCTCACACGCTCTTGTCGCGCCCCCATCCGGTAAGCCGGGCAAAAAGCTCTGTGCCCAGGAGTTTGAACAAGGCCAGTTTCGCGGCATCCCGTTTGTCGTGCGCAAGCGGAGGCACACGAAACGGAAGGTAACGCCGCAAAGCGGCCAGCTCCCCGTGCAGAAACTCCGCATCGGCAGGGGGCGCTCCGGACGCCAGCCGCAGCACCCTGTAAAGGTAGTCCGCCAGGAGCTTGTCGCCGCACGCGCGCTCCCAGGCCGAGACGGTCTCCGGCCGCAAGCCTGAAACCGCGCCCAGTTCACGGGCGTGGGCCGCCGGTCCTGCATAGCATCGCAAGGCCTGTCTGGTGGCCTCGAAACGCAGATCCTGGCTGGCGCTGCCCTGGTTCACCCGCCACACCCCCGCGGCGAGCGGCAGCAGCACCGCGTTGCCGTGCAGGAGCAGGCGCAGCATGGATTCGTGATCGGTGTTCAAGATGGGTTCGCGGTAAAAGCCGATCCTGCGCGCCGTGTCCCTATGGTACAACGTGGCCAGATGGACCAGAGGGTACGCGCCCCAGGCGAGAAAAAGCCGCGAGCCGGGGAAAAAAGATTCCCGCTCCACCGGCAGGCGTTCGCGCCGGGACTCGCCTTTGCGCTCCACGTGCCCCGCCCCCACAAGCACAACGTTCTCGTAACGCCCAGCGGCTTCAAGCGCCGTGGAAACGAATCCCGGATCGCACAGGTAGTCGTCGCCATCGAGGTTGAGCACCCATTGCCCCCTGGCCAGCGCATAGAGGCAACGGCGATAATTCGCCACCCGTCCCAGGTTGGTTGGAGTCCGGGCGATGCGCAGCCTCGGATCGCCCTTCTTTTGCAATGCGTCCAACACGCGAGGTGTGGCGTCCGTGGAAGCGTCATCCGCCACCACCACTTCCAGGCCGGGGCAATCCTGGGCAAGGGCGCTTTCCACGGCATCGGGCAGATACCGCGCCTGATTGTAGGTGGGAATGCAAATCGTCACACGCGGTTCCATGACCCGCCCCTCGTCATGCACCGTTGTAGGCGCGTACATGCTCCGGCAACGTTGCGTTGCCTTAAGAAAAATGAAAGCGCATAGCCTCCGAGATAAGCGGAAAAAGGCAATGACAACGAAAAACCTATCCGAGGTGTGGGATTGGAACAGACGGTCCAGACAATGGGGGCCATCGCCAACACGTACGCCGCCGTGAACATCAGGATGTCGCGCCTTTTTTTCCAAACGGCTATGACAAGCCCCAGGACCATCGCCAGCCAGACATGCCACCCCATGTAGTCCAAGGGGTAATCGAGGAAGCTTTTTTCCAGGCCGACCACGATGCGGGTGACCACATGTTCAAATTCATGGTTTCGGGCATAATCTTGGAAGGAATACACCGACTTGTAGTTGTGCGCCTGGTCGTAGGTATCGGCCCAGAGAAAATTCGGCAAATAACCGTGGTAAAGGGGGTTGTTGAAAAAATACACGCGCGGCGCCCAGCTGGCCGCCGACAGCACGACGAAAAGCAGACAACAGGCGGCAAGAACACCCATTAAGCGGCGATGCCTCTTTTCTCCCGGTCGAGTAACTCTCTCCTTGGAGAGAAGCGCGTCCACGAGGATGCAGAAAACAAGGACGCCGAACACAAAGAAGCCGTTCGGACGGATGATCTGTGCAATCCCGCAACCTGCCGCCATGTAAACCAAATACCTATACTGCAGCTTCCTGAAGTAGGACAAAAAGAAATAAAATACGGCCGCAAGGCAGGCGATAAACATCCCCTCCGTCAGCAACTGGTACGTGGAGTTGAAGATCGAAAATCGGTTGAACAGGATCAGGCCTGAAGAAAAAAGCGCGGCAATGGAATCGGAATACAGTTCTTTCACGGCGAAAAACGTGATCACCGCCGCGACGCAGAAGAATACGATGCTGACCGCCCCCAACGCGATGAAATTCTCTCCGAAAAAATACAGAGGGATGGCCACGACGGACGGATACAAAATTTCGCGGTGAGGATAGTTTTTGATGTATTCAAAGGGAAAAAAACTGTTGAGAACCTCCTTGGCGCCGTTCAAATAATGCAGCGAATCGCTGGTGGTAAATCTCTCATGCAATTCCGGGTCATCAATATGAACATGCAAATGGAAAACCGTGAGAAAAACAAAAGCAACACAAAATGCCATCAACAAACCGAGACAAATATTATCCTTGACATTTGCCGACATCTTCTGGTGTTTCCTCACATCTCCGCCGAACGTGCCGGAGAAATGGCATTGTTTCAAAACGCCGCGCCAACGGGCGGCGGACAACACACCGCCCGCCGTTTCCATGCGCAGCCGCAACCACCCCCCAGCGCATAGCGGTTCCCTCGCATCCGGAAGGCCGGACTTGCCCGCTATCCCAGGTGCACCGTATATTTTTTTAAAAATTCCACTGGATTATATGAAAGTTTAGCCTTACGCAGACCCGGGTCGTCCAAATCCTGCTCCCGGTTCACGTAATGGTATTCTCCTCCCTGGGCCTCGAGGAACATCTGGTTGATGGCCTGATAGACCCCTTTGAACTCGGATTTTCCCTTTTCGAAATGGACCACCAGCGTTTTGTTCACCAGTCGTTCCGCGATGGTGTAGGCCACAATCCGGTTGTCCACGTGCAACGCCCCGCCGACCAGTCCGGGAATGCGGTCCCAATTATGCAGGATGCGGGCAACCGCGCTGTTTTCAGCCAAGAGCGCGCAGGAGTCCTCGCATTCGCGCCACTGATACCATTCCTGCTGCATTTCAAGGGTTTCCTCGATGCAATCCATGTCGATGTCTTGATAGGAGTAATCGTAATTTTTCTTGAATTGATGCAACAAATTCTTTTTGCGATGAAAACGGTTTCCGCTCAAGGAAATCAGATCTGGAATCGAATAGATATAGTCCCAATGCCCGCGCGCCTGCTCCACCCGGGCCAGATCGCCCAAACGCTCCTGCAGGAGCAGCATCAGCTGTTCAGGGACGCGGATCATGGTCGCGCCCTGTTTGACCAGGGCGCAGTCGCGCCACTGCAAATCCCGCCAGGAGCCCACCGGCGCCCAGTACACAAGCTCCGGCCTGGTCTGGCGAATCCAGACGCGGTTTTCGGCAAAGGCCCATTCCAGCCCGTACTCCTCGGCCCAGCCGAAAATGTTGGCAAAGCTATAATCAGATGCGCATTGAGGACATTGCGCGAGATACCCAAGATAGGCCTCACGGTCCTCCAACCGCGGCGTTGCGAATTGCAGACTCATGTCCGGGATACTCCTTTACGGATCCGGGCCGCGCCAGCCATGTTTCTGCGCATGCTGAAGCGGCTCCAGTCCTTGAATTGAAAAAAGAAAAGCATGACAGTGGCCTGGGTTGCCTGGGAAACAAGCATGGCCAGCCAGACGCCGGAAGGGGCGCCCCAGAGCACGTGCCCCAGGAAATAGGCCAAAGGCAGCCTCACACCCCAGGTGCAGATGCCGAAAATCCCAAGGTTATAGATGGTGGCTCCGGCGCCGATCATCACTCCCCCAAGGATCATGGTGCATACCGTGAACGGTATGGCCAAAATATTGTAAAAAAGATAATCCTTTATCTGTTGGTGTACAAGCGGTTCGCTGGTGAGTAGCGCGGCCACCCAGTCCACATACTGCCAGAGCACCAGGGCCAGAAGACCGATAACCCCGACCCCCAGCCCCAGGATCGTATAGCCGGTGCGTTTCGCCTTGCTGAAATCGCCCGCGCCGATGAAGTGCCCCACCAGGATGCTGGCCGTCATGTTGAACGCCAGTCCCGGCAGAAAAAGAATGGCCTCCACCCGCAGTCCGGCGGTCATGCCGGCCAGGGCCGTCACACGCTCCACAGGCAGGGAGGCGACAATGGCGAAGAGCACGAGATATCCCGTTTGCCAGACCACCTGCATGGCGCCCGCGGGCCAGGCCACCTTGAAAAGATAGCCCCAGGCCAACCGCGCCCAGCGCCAGCGCGGAAACGTGGCTTTCCCAAGCAATCCCCGTCTGCGCAGCACAAATGCGTTGAACAACGCCCCGGTGTTCACGGAAAAAAACGTGGCCCAGGCCACGCCCTGGTAGCCCAGATCGGGCAGCCCGAACATGCCGAGCCCCAGCCCGAAGTCGAAAAAGGTGTTCAACACGGTGACGATGGTCATGCTGTACAAAGGCACTTGTACCTTCTTATAGGCGCGAAACACCGAGTTGCTGACCACCAGCAGATAATACCCGGGCAGCGTCAGCAGGTAGACCGACAAAAAATACGATGTAACAGGTTCAATCTGGGGCGGAACATGCAACACAAAAATAAAAAAATCCTTGAGCGCGAAGCCCAAGAGCATAATCAAGCCCCCTCCCCCCAGCCCCAAGGCGAGGAGCAGCCCCACATAGCGCTCGGCGCGGCGGAACAGGCAGGCTCCGAGGGATTGGCTCACGGCGGCCACGCCGCCGTTGGCCGAGGCCGTGGCGATGATCATGAGAAACATCAGGCTCTGGGTGATTAACCCCAGGGAGGCCTGCACCTCCTTGCCGATGCGTCCGGCAACCAAAACATCCACAAAACCGATGAAAAAATGCACCAGCATCATCAACATCTGGGGCCAGGTCAGACGCCAGATATCACGGCTGGAACCGGTCTTCGCGGCCTCTCGCCCCCTCGGGCACTCCGGCTTTTCAAAACGGGGAATAACGCGCATGACACACCAAACTAGGAGACAAACGTTGTAGAAGGCGGCTGTTATGCTACAGGCAAGAGCAAGGGTCAATCACCATGCATCGCGGGAAGAGTGCGGGCATTGCGCAGCTGGCCCTGAAAGTGTATCCATTCTCAGGCCGAAAGCAACCGCCCCAGCATCCCCAATATCCGCAACCCGCTCCGAGAAAGCATATTCCAGCGACAATGCCTGCTCCCACTCCCCCGTTTTTCGTGATCACCATAGACACCGAGGGCGACAACCTCTGGGCCCTGCCCAAAGACATCCGTACGGAAAACGCCGCCTATCTGCCGCGCTTCCAGGAACTCTGCGAACGCCACGGTCTCGCGCCCTGTTATCTGACGAACTATGAAATGGCTCTGAGCCCGGCTTTTCGGGAACTCGGCCGCCGCATCATCGCCCAGGGCACGGGAGAAGTGGGCATGCACCTGCACGCCTGGCATTCTCCCCCGGAATACGCCCTCACTGAGGACGACTACAAACATTGTCCTTATTTAATTGAATATCCCGAAGCTGTGATGCGCGAAAAAATCGCGTTCATGACCGCGCTCCTGGAAGACGCCTTTCAGACCGCCATCATCACGCACCGCGCGGGGCGCTGGAGCATGAACAACGCCTACGCCCGCATGCTGATCGAAAACGGCTACCTGATCGACTGCTCTGTCACGCCCCATGTCTCCTGGCGCGGCAAACCCGGAGACCCGGCGCAACAAGGCGGCAGCGATTACAGCGCGTTCCCGGACCAGGCCTATCTGATGGATGGACGCGACATCTCCCGCCCCGCGCCTGAAGGCCAGGGAGTGTTGCTGGAACTGCCAGTGACCATCGCCCCCCCTGTGGACTGGCACCTGCGCCTGCGCGACGCGGTCAGCGCCGTGCCCCTGGCGCGCTCCGCGGCCTGGCGTCTGTTGCGCGTGCGGCCCGAATGGCTGCGCCCCCGGCCCGGCAACCTGCGCTCCATGATCAGGCTCCTGCGCCGGGCGCTCAAGCGGGGCGACCTCTATGTGGAATTCATGCTCCATTCCTCGGAATTCATGCCCGGCGCAAATCCCACTTTCCGGGACCACGCCGCCATCGAGCGGCTCTACGCGGACCTGGAACGCCTTTTCGTCTTTGCGCGGCGGCACTTCACCGGCGCGACGCCGGCCCAGGTTCAGGCCTATCTCGCAGAACATCCCAGCCTCGTGCGGAGGACATCGTGATCGCCCCTTTCTCCAGCGTGTCTCAAGAACAACTCTGCGCCTACCTGCGTGATTATTGGGGAATGCCCGATCGCGTCACGGCCTGGAAATATTACGACGCCCGTTTCAACGCGGGGCGCGAACGCGGCTTTGTCTGGATCAAGGACGACCAGATAAAAGGATTTCTCGGGACCATCCCCTTCACCCTGCACGACGGCGAAACGTCCCGAAACGCGGTCTGGCTCGTGGACTGGTGCCTGGCTTCCAAAGATACGTCGCCGGGCATGGGCATCATGCTCCTGCGCAAGGTAATCCAGGAATGCGGCCTGGCCTTGTCCTTGGGGGGCAGCCGGGACACCCTGCACATCCTGCCGCGCATGGCCGCGCTCACCAGCGAAGGCGCGGGCTGCATGCTCCGGCGGCGGTTGCGGCTGGGCACCGCCTTGGAGCGTTTTCAGACCGTCCCCGTGCTCGGCGCGGCGCGCCCCCTGCTGCAAAACCTGCCCCTGCCGGGCGCCCTCTTTCGTACGCGCAAGGCACCGTACCGGCTGGAGCCGGGCGTTTCACAACATTTGCGGCCATTGCTCCAAGCGCCGTGCCCCCCCGCGCCTTCAGGCCTCTGGCGCAGTTGCTACGACTTCGAGTACGTGTCCTGGCAAATCGGCCGTTGCCCGGAGATCGAATGCTGCACCGTGCTCGCGGAAGGCGGCGGAGCGCCCCCCGCCGCGGCTCTGCTCTGGCACCCCAAAGGCGACTCCCGCTTCTGGCGGCTGGCCCTGTGGCACGAAAACGGCGCGCAAAAAGCCCTGGAAGCCGTCTTGCATGGAGCGCTCAATGTGGTGTATAGGCGCGGTGGCTGGGAATTGTGGGGCACCGTATCCCACAATGAACGCACGCTGCTGGAGGCCATGGGTGATGCGGGGTTCACCATGGCGGCCAAGCGGATTCCCCTTTTCATCTGCAACGCGCGGCAGAATGCGCCGGTGCGGGATTTTTCGGCTCTCAATTATCTCGACACCGACCGCGCATACCGTTTTTGACTCCCCGTACCGGCAAACGGCCCGACGCCCTGCAACCGACACTATTGACGCGAACCACGCGAACACCCTGAGAGCCGCGCCGGCCGGGCACGCCCTTTTTCCGATGCGCCCCGGCTCTCTGCATTTTATAGAAGAAGGATTCTGCGATCTTATGGAAAACCTTGCGAAAAACATAGCCGAAACCCTGCAAATACCTGAAACCCAGGTTGTGGACGAACTTGCCTACAGTCAGATTCCTCAATGGGATTCTTTCAACCACGTGAACCTGATGCTGATGCTCGAAGCGACGTACGGCATAGCGGTGGACGAAGACATCATGGTGGAGTTGACCAGCGTACGCGCCATTCGCGAGCATCTGCAAAAGGTCTGAAACGCTTTGCCGTTGCGCAACGCCAGGGGAGAAGATCTTTGCTGAACTATTTCGACGCGGTGCAAAAAACGGATGGCCGCAGCCTGCGCACGGGTTTTTTGCGCAACACCAGCCGCAAGCCCGACGCCTGCGCGCTCATGGCCGAAGGCCGCTCATACTCCTATGGGGAATTGGCGTATCTGGCCCGCTGCTGGGCGCAAGGCATCACCGGACATCTTGGACGCCCCGCCATGCGTGTGGGGGTCTTCGGCTACCGCAGCCACGTGGCCTATGCCGGCATCCTTGCGGCATTATGCAGCGGCGCGGCGTTCGTGCCGCTGAACAAGAAACTGCCCGCTTCCCGCACGCGGGAAATGATCCTGCAAGCCGGACTGGACGCCATCATCGTGGATGCGGTCTCCGCGCCGCTGCTCAAAGAGGCCCTGGAAGGCGTCTCGCCCCTGCCCCTGTTGCTGCTGCCGGACCCCGCCGCGTCCCGGCCCGACATTCCCGGAGCCGCTGTTCTGGGGCATGCGGAACTTTCCGCCATGCGCCCCTTGCAATATCTCCCCCCGATCACGCCCTACGAAATGACGTATCTGCTGTTCACATCGGGCAGTACGGGCAAACCCAAGGGCGTGCCGGTATTGCACGCCAACGTGCTGCATTTCGTGGACAGCATGGTGCAGCGCTTTGCGCCAGTCCCTGAAGATCGCTTTTCCCAGACCTTTGAGCTGACGTTCGACCCCTGCATTTTCGACATCTTCGTGGCCTGGGAAGTCGGGGCCCGCGTCTGCGCCCTCACGCCCCTCGACATGCTGGCTCCCACGCGCTTCATCAACAAAAACGAGATCAGCATCTGGTACTCCGTGCCCTCCATCCCGGCCCTGATGCGCAAAATGGGGACGCTGAGGCCCGACACCATGCCCACGTTGCGCTGGAGCCTGTTCGCGGGCGAAGCCCTGCCCGAAGCGACCGCCATGGCCTGGCAGCAGGCCGCGCCCGGGTCCATTGTGGAAAACCTGTACGGTCCCACGGAGTTGACCGTGACCTGTTTCGCCCACCGCTTCGACCCGGAGCGCATGGGCGAACAAGCGACGCACGGCTATGTGCCCATGGGGCGCCCCAATCCCGGACTCGGCGCCGTGATCGTGGACGAAAACCTCAAGCCCGTGCCCCCTGGCCAACAGGGCGAACTCTGCGTGTGCGGCCCGCAAACCGTGCCCGGATATTGGCAAAATCCCGAACAGACCGCCCAGCGCTTCGTGGAACTGCCCCTCAAGGATTCTCCGCCCGTGCGCTTCTACCGCACCGGCGACCGGGTGACGCTCCTCGACGACGGCACCGTTCATTATCTGGGGCGCATCGATCACATGGTCAAGGTCTTGGGCAACCGCGTGGAACTCAACGAGGTGGAACACTACCTCCTGTCCTGCGACGGCGTCGTGGAAGCCATCGCCATGGGCTGGCCCTTCGACGCCACGCGCTGCGAAGCCATCGTCGCATTCCTCGGGGGGCGGAATATCGCGCCCGAAACCGTGAAAAACCAACTGCGCAAACAATTGCCGGATTACATGGTGCCGCAGCACATCCATGTCGTGGAGCGGATGCCGCTCAACGCCAGCGGCAAAGTGGACCGGAAAAATCTCTGCGCCATGTTCACGGAGCAACATGAGGCGGACGGCTAGCGCATTTTCGCCTTGAAACAAGGCTCTCCCCTGAAACAATTTCCAATTGTTCCAGGGAAATGCATAAGAGCATCTAGCGCTTTTCAAGCGTGAGATGCTCTAGAACATTTTGACTGAAAAAAGATTCGCTCCGGCGGCTTGAAAACCTTTTTGGAAAAGGTCTTACGAATCTCCAAAACGTTGTGGCCGGCAGAACCTGTGGGTATGTTGACAATGATAGATACGTTAACCGCAGATCCAGAGGAGCGTTCACCCTGGCGCAAGTCAAAGCATGTGAACGTCGGCGAAGTTGAGACGCTCTCGCGGTAATTTCTCATTCACCTCAATTGTTAGGAGAATCAACCAATGAAAACGTGCAGCCCAATCCTGTCCCTGTTGTGCGTCCTGCTGTTGGCCGCCACGGCCTTGGCCCAACCGCCCCTTCCTCCTGAAATCAGCAGCCTGCCGCGTTTTTCCAGAGCCACGGCCATGGCCACCATGTCCATGGACAACACGGTGAACGCCTCCTTCGAAGCCGCGGGCACGCCCAGCGAAGTCATAGACTTCTTCAACGCCCAACTTGCGGGGCAAGGCTGGCAGAAAAACATGGAAGCGCGCCAGGACGACGGCGCCATGGCCTCCTACAGCAAAGACAATCAAGGCCTGACCGTCGGCGTCAGCCGCGAGGACGAGGGTAAGGTCACGTACACCCTGCTCCTGAGCAAATAATACTATTTCCCATTTCCAAATTAATTTATGATAACTTCCGGGGGGAAACCAGCGCTGCTATCTTCATCCTTAAGGCGCGATACGACCGCGCCCACGGGCTGAAGTTTTTGAAAAAGGTTCTCCCCCCGGACCCCCCCTTTTTAAAGCTTTAAATTGTATAATATCAAATAGATACTATATTTTTCTAGCATTGTTCCAAGCTTGGCAATTCCTCCTATAACGCAGAAAAGGGTGCTTTGCGCCGACACTATGAACGGGAAACGGTATAAGTTGAAGTTAAGGGCGAGGGTTTTGCCGGTCACATGGGGCAGCAGGGGTACAAGATGCTTTTGACGGTCTTTATCCGCCCTCCCCTGATGGTTGCCGGCCTGCTTGTTTCCATTTTTCTGATCAACGTGTGCGGCAAGTTTGTCGGCGAGATGTTTCAGATCTTCAACTCCGGCATGAACGCCCGTCATTTCGGCGGTCCCGTGACGGTTATCGCGATGCTGGTGATCCTTTTGGGCGTGGCCATCATCATGAGCCACAAGGTCTTCGGCCTGATCACCCATTTGCCCGAGTCCATCAGCCGCTGGATCGGCAATGTCGCCTTCGGAGGCGACGAGAAGGGCGAGGAGCGCCGGGTCAGCGGTATGTTCGCGGCCACGAGCTCAAAGGTGGAACATAAGGTCGCAGGTAGTGTCCCCAGTATGAAAGGTGGCCATAAACCTAAACAAGGTTCCCATAAAGGACCTGGTTCCGGGGATGTGCAAAAGCCTGGGGGTGAAGGAAATGATACTGTATATTAATTTCTAACAGTCAAATACAAAAAAGAGTCTGAGCATACATCCAAGCTCAGACTCTTTTTTGTATGAAAAAATTTTAGCCAAATAATTTCTGACGGGCTTCCTTCCAGAATTTATGGTATTTTTCAACTGCTTGATCGCGAGTCATGAGGCCACTATCACAAGCCTCACTTACAATGGCCTTATGAGCTCTTGCATCGAGGTCTCGCTCTGCGAGTCTACTCTTTGTATCCGCAAGCTCCTCTCTGAGCCGGTCGATTTCAGCCTGAAATTCGGCAACGATCTGGTTTTCGCGTTTCTGGCTGTACCAGTTGTCGTAGAAACGTTGCGTGCCGTTAAATTCATTATAGGGATCCGGAGTGCCGTCGAGAAATCCCATGGTGGTCCTCCCTTATGATCTGAAGGGCCTCGGCCCCGTTTAATCCGACTTGTTTCCACATATACAAAAAAACATCGAGGCAGGCAAGAAAATACGGCCTATCGAGTGCTTTTGCCCGGGCGTCTCAGCCTGGCCCGGGGGTGATCATTTCGTGAGCTTCCGAATGGCCTGAAGTGTTTTCAGGGCCTTCGACCCCTTCGACCGCATGCTTTCCGGCCAAGAGCTTTCTGGCCAAGATTTTGGATTTAACCCAAGGGTGGTCCTCTTTTTCCGCCCGTGTCTTGACCCAGGGGCCGAGAACGTTCCGTAGTCTTCCCATATCCCTTTTGGAAACGCCATGATCCTGAAAAAACGCCTCCCATGATCGTGCGAATCCCTCCACCATCTCTTCCAGGATGTCCTTCGCGGTGTTTTCACGCAATCCGAAACCATTGGCGCTACGCAACGCGTTTGAGAGCGTCATCAGCGTATTTCCGTCGCTGTTCGGCGCTGTGCGCAGATGCGCGACCGGCGCTTCGGAAGGAACGACGTCGTAGAGAGGCGAGAGCCGGATACCTTCCTTGGAGACGAGGCAGCAGTGATTCTTGAGGTGATCGTCTTCGTTGTTCATGAGTATATTGTAGATCATCCTTCTAAAAAGCTGCTCGCGATCTTCTGAAACGCAGTCCTTTTTTCCAAATTTCTCAATGGCGTTCACGAGCTCGGAATACGAGTGCTTGTCGTTGATGTATAACAGGCCATATCGGGCTTGAGCCAAAGTCAACCCCGAGCAGAGATGCAGTTTTGCGCCATCTTTAGAGCAGTTAACGCTTGAAATGATCGCTTAACGGCGGGCAAAGCCCGCCTACAATCATTTCGCGGCAAAGATTTGCAAGCAAATCTTTGCAGAGCCTTTCAACTTTTTCAAAGTTTAAATACTCTAGCGCATTTTCGCCTTGAAACAAGGCTCCCCCCTGAAACAATTTCCAATTGTTCCAGAGAAATGCATAAGAGCATCTAGCGCTTTTCAAGCGTGAGATGCTCTAGTATGATCGAAACGTTCTATGACGAATACGTCTTTTCCGTTGACGTTTTGAATATATGTCGCAGGCGGATTCAATCCGAACTCGTTTGCGAATTGCATGACCGCGTATTCGATGCGGCAGACGTTCCAGTCGTCGCCCTTTGAACGGAATTTCGCAATTGCCGGTGTGCCGTTTTTCAAGGTGAGCAGGGTCTTGGGCCGGGCACCTCCAACCGAGGATCCGGACGCAAGGTAATGGCGCAGGTACCTGTCCATTTCGTGGTACCCTTTTTCTTGGAAATCGATGACGGCTTGTTGTAGAAGGTCGAGTTCGATCTCACTGCGTTCAATGAAGTCACCTGAAATTCCGGAATGAAAATCAGGACCGTCTTTTCCTCCAAATGCCAGGGCGCCGATACGGTTTGCCCCTCCCGACAGGAGCCAGGTGAAGTTCGAATAGCGTTCCTGGTTATCTGCGGCAATGGCATTCAGAATCCACTGTCCCCAGTTATCCGGATAGACATCGTTGAAGCAGAACATATTGCGACTCGTTGGGCTCTCAAAGACGGGATTTCGCTCCAGGAAAGGCAATCCTTCCGGGTCGAGGGGGAAAGCATCCGGATCGGATGCGTATTCCTCGTCATATTGGAATAGCGACCTGACGACGCGGTCGTTTTCTTCGTCCATCCGCAACCGCCCTACCCTTTTGTATTCGCCCTCAAGGTAGACGTATACATATGTCGCGTTCGACTCCATAATCTAAATACCGAACGGGTCTTCAACCCGAACTCGTTTTGGCATTTTTTTGAGCATCAAGGCCTTACCGATCTCATCTTTTTCGGGCGCTGCAACCGCCAGAAGCGTCCCTTCGAGCTGCAGGATCCGCAGAACCTGAGCGAGGGTTGCGATATTGACCTTTGCCGGATTCGCTTCCAGCCTTCGCAGAGTCGAAACAGACGTGCGAGCTCTGTTGGCCAGGTCTTTTTGAGTCATATTGCGGGCGACACGAGCCATACGCAGGTGACTCCCCATTGTTTTTAGAATATCGATCAATTCCGAGGAAAGCGATTCGATGGCGAGCCTGCTCATTTGTATTCCACCATATATGAGTGTTTAACTCTTTTAAAGAGTCATATATGCTCCTCAGACGATGTCAAGTGAGAAGGGGATTTTTATTGGGCGCTTTTGGCTCTGGCGTCTCGTAGTGCTAACGCGCGCTCAGGCGCTCGAAGCCTCGCGCCAAATCTTCGGTAAGGTCGTCCGGGTCTTCCAGCCCCACGTGCAGCCGCAGTGTCGGCCCCTGGGCGTTCCAGACCGTGGCCGTGCGCAGAGGTCCGGGATGCGTGGGGAGAATCAGGCTCTCGAAGCCCCCGAAGCTGTAGCCCATGGCGAAATGCCGCATGCCTTCGAGCATGGCCTTGAGCCCCTCCGTCGCGCACGGGTGCAGCACCACGCCGAACAAGCCGCTCGCGCCGTGGAAATCGCGTTTCCAGATATGATGCTGCGGGTGGCTGGGCAATGCCGGATACAGGACGCGCTCCACTTCGGGGCGCGATTCCAGCCAGCGCGCCACATGCAGGGCGTTTTCCTGGTGCCGGGCCAGGCGCACGCCCAGGGTGCGGATACCGCGCAAGGCCAGGTAGCAATCATCCGGCCCGGCCGTGAGGCCGAGATCCCACACCGCGGCGCGCACGCGCTCGTCCAGGTCCCGGTTCGCCGTGACCATGCCCAGCATGGCGTCGGAATGCCCCACAATATATTTCGTGGCGGCCTGGATGGAGATATCGACGCCGAGTTCAAAGGGGTGGCAGAAGAACGGGCTGGCCCAGGTGTTGTCCATCATGCTCGCCACACCGTGTTTACGGGCCATGGCGCAGAGCGCGGGCACGTCTTGCAGCTCAAACGTCTGCGAGCCTGGAGACTCCATGAATATGGCGCGCGTTTCAGGGCGGATCAGCTCCTCCACCGCCGAGGCATCGGCCATGGGATCGTAGAACGTGGTTTCCACGCCCATGCGGCGCAGCATGGAGTTGCAGAATCTGCGCGTGGGGCCGTAGACCGTATCCGCGATCAGCAGATGGCTCCCCTGCTCGACCAGCGCCAGCAGCGCGGCGGTGATGGCCGAAAGCCCGGAGGGCGTCACATAGCTGTGAAAGCCTCCTTCCAGGGCCGCCACGGCCTCTTCCAGGTGCTTGTGGGTGGGCGTGCCGAACCGCCCGTAATACAGCATATCGCTTTTGTCCGCGGGCTTGGCCACATCCTCCAGGGTGGTGAAGGTCACTGTGGAGGCGTGGTACACCGGCGTATTGACGATACCCTGGAATTTCTCCGGGTGCCGCCCCAGCTCTATGCAGCGTGTTCCGGGCCGGGGCTTGTGGGAAGTGCTCATAACGTGTTCTCCTGAACATTCAAAAAGGCCTGATCTGTTTTATCCTACATACGGGGGCGTTATTACGTCCGCAAGCCTATGCGTTCCTGGAACGCTGAGCAAGGAAAAGTGCCCGGCAACCGGGGGCGCCCGGTATCCGGGCTCCCGGACATGCGCCTAGCGCATTTTCGCCTTTGGATAAGGCTCACCCCTGAAACAATGTTCATTGTTTCAGGTAAATGCATAAGAGCATTTATACTTTTTCATAGTCAAGATGCTCTAAGCGCGTACCGCGCCTTTGTCTGGACGCGCAGCGCCCTCTTGGTGTATTTTCAGGAATGGAGATACTTGAACACCGCCCCGCC
The DNA here is from genome assembly GCA_964517355.1 of uncultured Desulfovibrionaceae bacterium. Taxonomy (GTDB): domain Bacteria; phylum Desulfobacterota; class Desulfovibrionia; order Desulfovibrionales; family Desulfovibrionaceae; genus CAZFCK01. The sequence goes on from CAZFCK010000061.1 coordinate 16,845, forward strand.
CTCCTGGATCGAGCGCAAATTTCTTTGTTGGTGCGGCGGCAAGGAGAAACACGATGCGAAATCTTTTGATGTCCATAATGTCCGTTCTTGTCTGCGCCTTGCTGGCGGCCCCCGCGGCGTTCGCCGGCTGCTATGACGACCGCGTGGGCGAAGAGTTCACCCTCAACGTGGGGGACGAATTCTGCCTGAAGAACACGAAATGGTCGTGCAAGCCCCTGTGTTTTTATTTCGCGGGCATGCCGGACAAGGACGCCTTCAGCCTCGGAGTCGCCCGGCATCAGGGCGCGCTCAACCTCTTTTACCCTTACGCCGGTCCGGGAAAATCCTCCTTCAGCATTTCCGGCCACCGCTTCACCGTGCTGCAGATCAACCCCGAGCTGATGCAGGTGCGTTACGACGGCGAATGACAACCATCCGGGAGCGTTTCCCGATTCTTTCGCCCGCACTCGCCCCCGCATCGCGCCGCATGCCGTGCTTGACTCCCTCCGTGACGCCGGGCAGTATCCTTATATATTGAAAAACGGAAAACATTTTTTTCGGCAAGGGGTGTTTTCTTCCGTTACATTCGAATCCGGGCGCCGACGCGCATGGCGCGCAAGCAACGCCTTCGGGCCAGGGGAGAAATTCCGCACATGCCGGCCTCCATCCGCCCCTTTCATGAGGAAGTACTGCAACAGGTCCGCGCCCGCCTGGGCGACCAGGCCGCAAAGGTGGTGCCCTGGTTCATCCAAAACATGCCGGACTATTACTTCCGCACGCATTCCGGCGAGGAGCAGGTGCGCCATCTTTGCAGCATCATCTCAGGCCTCATTTTCAGCGAAAGACAAACCATCGCCCTGAAAAGCCCCTGTGAGACCCGCATCACCTACATTTCTCCGGGAAGTCCCGAAGCGCTCGCATCGCTTTTGCAAAAACACGTTCACACCAACATAGACAACGCCCGTTTTTACAGCTCCCTGGACGGAACGCTCCAGCTGAACACCGTGCTGCTGGCGCCGCAGCCGCGCCCCGACAAACGTCAGGCCGCTTTCAAGCATGCCTGCGCGCAGATGTGCGACCCGTCGTCTCCGTCCCTTCTTCCGCCGGCCGCCACCAAGCAAGAATGCGCGCACTTCCTGCTTGGGGCAAGTCTGGATTATGTGGAAAAATTCGAACCGGCCCGTGCCGCGCGCCACTATCGTCTGCTGCAGGAGCTGCAAGGAGAGGAAGACGCGCGCGTCACGCTGGAAACGCCGCCCCAGTGGCGTGAAAGCCGCATCAGCATCGCCCTCAACGATCCGCCCCGTTTCGGCCTGCTGCTGCAAATGGTCAAGGCGCTGCAACGCCAAGGCGTGCAAGTGCGCCGCGGCTATGCGGACACCTTCCTCAACGTGCCCCGCAGCGCTTCCAGCGCGGGCATCATCAGCTTCTACGTGTGTTGCGCCGACGGCAAACCTCTCGACCGGGACGCCGCGCTCTGGAAGCGGCTCAAACAGGAACTGCTGCTCACCCAATGGCTTTTCGCGAAGCATGACCTGGAAATCTTCGCGGACAAGCACGGCTGGCAGCTCAAGCGCGTGATGCTGCTCCTGGCGGGGGCGGAGTTCGCGCATCAATTCCTCATAAAACAAAATCTCTGGGCCTTTACCGCGGACAACATCAATCAGACCCTGCTTGCGCATCCCGAACGGTGCGCCCAGCTCGTGGAGTATTTTGAAGCGCGCTTCGCCCCCACGCCTCTGCACGCGGATGCCGCTGTTCAGGAAATGGAAAAAAGGCTTCGCGACTGTCTGGAGGACATGGAGCATGAAATCCCGCGCCTGATCCTGCAATGCATCCTGAGCTTTTTCAAGCACACGCTGCGCACCAATTATTTCATGGAAGCGCCCCACGGCTTGTGCTTCCGGCTCGATCCCGTTTTTCTTGAACGCGCGGGACAGCAGGAGCATGCGGAGCGTCCTTACGGCGTCTATTTCTATCACGGCCCCTATGCCCAGGGGTTCCACGTGCGCTACCGGGAAATGGCCCGGGGCGGACTGCGGGTGGTGACCACCAGAACCCAGGAGCAGTTCGAGCTTGAGTCCAACCGGCTCTTTGACGAGGTGACCAAGCTGGCCCTGGCCCAGCAACTGAAAAACAAGGACATTCCCGAAGGCGGCGCCAAAGGCGTGCTCCTGCTCGGACCCGAAGGCGACGTTGACCGCGGCGTCAAGGGCATGGTGGACGCCATGATGGACTGCTTCCTCCCCGGCCCCGAGGGATACACCCTGCCCGAGGTGCGCGACTACCTGGGCAAGGAGGAGATCATCTATCTGGGGCCGGACGAGCACATCACGCCGGAGCACGTGAACTGGATGGTCGAACGCGCCGCCAAACGCGGCTACGCCTGGCCCTCCACCATCATGAGCTCCAAGCCGGGGGCGGGCATCAACCACAAGGAATACGGCGTCACCAGCCTCGGCGTCATCGTTTTCGCCGAGGAGATCCTGCGCTTTCTGGGCATCGATCCCTTTACCCGGCCTTTCGATGTCACGTTCACGGGCGGGCCGCGCGGCGACGTGGCCGGCAACGCGGTCAAGCTGCTCATAAAGCGCTACGGGGGCAATGCGCGCATCCTGACCATGGCCGACGGCCACGGCTGCGCCTATGATCCACGGGGGCTGGACCACCAAGAGCTGTTGCGCCTGATCCACGGTGAACGCCCCATCACTGATTTCGACAAAAAAGCGCTCTCCGGAGAAAAGGCCTTTGTGGCGCCCGCGGATACCGCCGAAGGCGTGCGTCTGCGCACCAACCTGCACAACACTGTGGAGGCGGATCTGTTCATCCCCGCAGGCGGACGCCCGGACACCATCAATATGCGCAACTGGCATGAATTCCTCGCCCCCGACAAGACACCCAGAGTGAAAGCCATTGTCGAAGGTGCCAACATCTTCATTGCCAACGAGGCCAGAAACAGGCTGCAAGAGGCCGGATGCCTGATCGTGCACGGCTCCTCGGCCAATAAGACCGGCGTGATCTGCTCTTCGTATGAAATCCTTGCGGGACTGGTGACCACGGAACCGGAATTTCTGGCCATAAAAAAGCGCTATGTGGCCGAAGTGCTGGAGATTCTGCGCAAACGCGCGGGGGACGAGGCGCGGCTCATGCTCCGCGAATACCGCCGCATGGCCGGAGCCAAGCCCCTCACGGCCATCACGCTGCACCTTTCGCAGGAAATCAACAAGGTCTCGGACGCGCTCAACACCGGTTTTTGCGAGGCCGCCACGAGCATCAAGGATGATGACCTGCTTCGCGAACTCTATTTCGAATATTGCCCCGCCGTTTTGGTCGAGCGCTACCCCGAGCGGCTGCTCAACGCCGTGCCGCTCCGCCATCAATACGCGCTCATCGCGGCGCACGCCGCCGCGCACATCGTCTACGCCGAGGGCGTGGGCTGGCTGGAGCGCGTCTCGCACCAACGCGAGGCCGGCGACGTGGTGCGGGCCTACCTGCAACAGGAAATCAACGTGAACTCCATGCTCAACGCCCTGCGCAAAAGCAAAGTGCGGGGGCGCGAGGACCTGGAGCGCATCCTGCGCGTCACGGGCCGCAAATTCCTGACAAAAGAGGCCCTGGGCCTGGAGTGAGCAACGGCGGTAAATCCGCATACCCGTAATGGAGCACGCATATGAACGTTTTCGCCAACAACGACGCCATCCTGTTGCAACGTGTGGAAGCCGCCCGGGAAGAACGCCGCAAAAGCAACCGCCAGGGGCTCACCGGTGGCCTGGAGGCCGTGGTCGTCAATGTCCATCCCGAACACCTGAAAGCGACGGTGGCCGAGTATCTGCGCTTCACGGGCCTGCGCTTCCAGGAGGCCTTTGAAGATCCCGCCTTCACGACCTGCGTGCTCACCGCCCCCGGCAGCGCCGACTTTCTGATACGCTCCAGGAAAACAGGGGAAAATCCTTTCGTCCCTTTCAACCAAGGCCCCAAAAGCGCGCACCTGCCCCATGCGCGGCTGGAATCCTTCATCTTCAAGGGCTTTGATCTGGAACTCTACGCGGCCTTGCAGCAGGAGCGCGGCCAGGCCTTCATGCGCCCCTGCGTGATCCGCGAGGAGGGGTATTCCTTCATCCAGACCCCGCCCTCCGAATACACCGGCAATTCCCTGGGCTTTGTGCAGTGGAAAGGCCGGGAAAGGCAATGGCGCACCCAATCCGGCAAGGCCCTGGACTGGACCTTTGAGAAGCCTGACCTGCCCCACCTGCGCAATATCCACGCGCTCGACCATTCTGCCACCCGCGTGCACGCCGCGCATCGCGACGACGCCATCATCGAGTTCATGGGGCTCACGGATTACGACTTCGACTTCGCCGTGTATGTGGAATCCCTGAATTCCATCACCAACGTGGCGCGGCTCGGCCCCAACGAATATGCCCAGGTCTTCACCTCGGGCATCAGTCCCTTCACCACGGTGGAGGCGTCCGGTCCCACGGAAAAATTCATCCACAACTATGGGCTGCGCGTGCACCACCTGGCCTTTTCCTGCACGGAGATCGAAGAGACCTACGACGCGCTGGCGCACGACGGCATGCGCTTTCTCGTCGAACTGGTCGGCTCGCGCGAAGAGGGGTTGCGCCAGACGTTTTCCGAGATGTCGCCCCACACGTTCCTGGTCAATGAATACATCCAGCGCTACGACGGCTTCGACGGTTTTTTCACGCGCAGCAACGTCACCGAACTGACCAGAGCCACGGACAAACAGTGATTCGGGTGTTAAAAGGGGAGTGCCTGGATTTATTTGAGGAAGAACCATGAAATAGGTTTGCCCCGGCGGCTTAAGAACCTTCTGAAAAAAAGGTTTTTAAGGAAGCACTGATTAAAGACTTGTTAGTTTTTTCCGGGGGGAAACCTTTCTGGAGAAAGGTTCTCCCCCCGGACCCCCCTTCC
>CAZFCK010000062.1:0-21599 GCA_964517355.1 uncultured Desulfovibrionaceae bacterium
TCCAGGGAAATGCATAAGAGCATCTAGCGCTTTTCAAGCGTGAGATGCTCTAACAGAAAAAAATGATTGGCCGAAAACGGCGTCTTGGCCCTGAAAAGGGTGAGACGCCGTTTTTTATTGGTCTGAAATGATGAGAATTCTTTCAGATCACACGCATACCATTTTCCATTTTCAGATTGATTTATACGACTTTCTGGGTGGCGAGTATATTATAACATTTCGCATTTATTGATAAAACGTGAATAATAGCGTCGTTTTCCGGCGTCCAGCGGCCTCCCCTGGTCGTCGTGCGGGCGCGAAAGCCCGCGACTTTATACTCTTTTATTTTAGCCCGAAACCCGTATCAATTTATGTAGTATCTTCTGTTTCCCTCACCCTCTCTCCACACGATGTGCCTCTCCTAACGTAACGTTACGGCGGTATATTGTGGGGCTCCTCCCCGGCGCATTTTCGCCTTTGGAAAAGTCTCACTCCTGAAGCAATGTTCATTGATTCAGGGAAATGCATAAGAGCATCTCAACTTTTTCAAAGTAAAACTGTTCGAATTCGATTTTCAAAATGATCTGTATTTCGAGCGCACCGTCCTGGCGCGCTTTCCTATTTCATTTAGCGCATTTTCGCCTTGAAACAAGGCTCTCCCCTGAAACAATTTCCAATTGTTCCAGGGAAATGCATAAGAGCATCTAGCGCTTTTCAAGCGTGAGATGCTCTAGAATCACGGTTTATTTGAAATGGAATTGGAATAAGCCAAGCCAGGGGGACCGCCCTCACCTTGCACTCGCGAATGGCGTGATCAATTTAAGCTTAATAACAAGCTGTATTATATGAAAAAGTTTTGGAGATTCATAAGAACATGTTTATAAATGTTCTTAACCCGCCTGAGGCATTCACGTTTCAAAGTTGACATGCTCCAACGTTTTGTCCGCGCTCGTCACGATCCGCAAAAGCTTCGCTTCCACTTGCCTTTAGAAATCTAAAGCCGTCTTCAGACTCACTAAAGAATACATTACGCATCTATTACACAGTTTACTCTCTGTTAATGGATGAATTGTGTGGCTTCCGACGTATATATAAGCAAAGGAGAAAGTAAATGAGAATACGTCTTGAGCATTATATCCATGATACTGGCTTTAAAATTTGGGGTGGAGATATCTTTGAAGGATTTTCACGAAACTCTTTTTTATGTCCTGGTTACAATACAATAGCATCATACATAGATAAACGGCTTCCTGCAAAAGCGAGAAAAGCTGTAGAGGATCATATGTCTGCATGTAAGGATTGTAGAATGGATGTCTTAGAGATGAGAAAAATGATTTCATATATAAATGAAGAATATGAAATGGAGGAAAGAAATGTATATTGAATCAACATTGGCGAGCTCACTGTACACTACTACGGATAGTACAACGTCTTCTACAGATTTGAGTGATACTGATTTCATGACATTGCTTATTGCTCAACTTGAAAATCAAGATCCGCTCAATCCTATGGAAGATACCGACATGCTCGGTGAATTGGCTCAATTCTCCAGTCTCGAGCAACTGACCGCCGTCAACGAAACCCTTGAAAGCATGGCCGAGGCCTTTAACGCCCAGTTGGTGAACAGCGCGGTGAGTTTCATCGGATTGGATGTCGTGGCCGAGGGAGACACCATCACCAAAGGCGAGGACGGCGTTTCCGACCTGACCTACACCCTGGGCGAGGACGCCTCCGCTGCGACGGCCTATCTTTACGATAGCGAGGGCAACCTGGTCGCCAACATCTCCCTCGACTCGCTAGAAGCGGGGGACAACACCTTTTCCTGGGACGGAACGGACGGCAACGGGCAGGAGCTTGAAGACGGCACGTATACCGTGAGCATCGTGCCCCTCAATGCGGACGGGGAAATCATCGATGTCTCCACGCTCTGTGAAGGCACGGTGGTGGGTATGACGACGCAAAACGGCAGCACGGTCCTGGAATTGGACGACGGGCGGTACGTGGATCTCATGTCCATCACCAGCGTGCATACCCCCACGTCTTCCTAGCCACAGCGAGGAGTCTCCCATGAGTACACTGACCAGCGCCATGTATGCCGGTATTGCCGGCCTCACGTGCCACAGCCAGGCGATTTCCGTAGTGGGCAACAATTTGGCCAACTCCAACACCATCGGCTATAAATCCCAGGTCATCCAGTTTCAGGACATCTTTTACTCCACGGTGAACACCTCCAACGGCACGGACCAGGTAGGTCATGGCGCCTCTGTTTCCACCATTTACAATAACTTCACCCAAGGCTCCTACGAAGCTTCCACCTCCGTCACGGATGTCGCCATCAACGGCAACGGGTTCTTCATTGTGGAAGACCCGGTCACAGGCTCCTCCTATTATACGCGCGCGGGCAATTTTTCCTTCGACGACGACGGGTATCTGGTCAACGCCCAGGGCTACCGCGTGCAGGGCTGGTCGGTAGACGGCGATTATTCGGGAACGGGCATCAGCACCATCGGTTCCATCTCGGACATTCAGATTGAAAATCTACAATCCCCTCCCAGCGCCACATCCCTCGTCACCATGCTGGTGAACCTCAACGCGGACAGCGAGGAAAAATCCACCAACGAAACATCCCCGTTCTTCGCTCTCCAGCAGGAGTGGGACGGCACGGCCGACACTCCTATCGGCGACAACAGCTACACCTATCAAACCACCATCACCGTGTACGATGAATCCGGCAGCTCTCATGATCTCACGATCTATTTCGATCCGGTTCAGGACGCATCCGTGGCCAGTTCGGCAGGGGGCAATACGGTTTGGGAATATATCGTGACCTGCGATCCGGCGGACGACGGCCGCGTGATAGACGGTCAGTCTCTTTCCACCACCTCGTGCGCCGGCCTGCTCATGAGCGGGACCATCACGTTTGATTCCTCCGGGCAGCTGGCAGGATTGACCAGCTTCACGCTGGGGGAAAGCGCTTCGGGCGATCTGCACGACCTGAGCAACTGGACTCCGGCCGATATCGGCGAGGACGGCTACCCGCTCTTTACGGCCAACTTCTCCGGAGCGTCCAACGCCAGCTGCACTTCCTCCAGCAAGGCCGTCAACATCAGCCTGGATTTCGGCATTCACGACAGCTCAACGCCAAGTTCTTGGAGTGGAGCGGTGTCCAATGCCTCGGCTTTGGGTACGACAACGGCGCGTCTCTTCACCTTCAGCGATCCGGTTGTCGACGCCAACGCCACGCATTCCTACGATTCCTCCTCCTCAACCATCAGCATGACCCAGAACGGCTACGCCCCGGGGTATCTGGAGTCCTTGGAGATAGACGCCAACGGGGTGATCTCGGGATGTTTTTCCAATGGAGAGACAACCGATCTCTTTGTCCTGGGCCTGGCGGATTTCGACAACTATCAGGGCTTGGTCAACGAAGGAGGCAATCTCTATTCAGCCAGCGCGGAATCCGGACTCCCGGTCACGGGCCTCGCCAACACCAACGGCCTCGGCACCATCGCCTCCAATTACCTGGAGCAGTCCAACGTGGATTACTCCTCCGAGATGGTGGACCTGATCACCTATCAACGCGGCTATCAGGCTAATTCCAAAGTCATCACAACAGTGGATTCTCTGCTCCAGGAAGCTTTGAACCTGAAGCGTTAGGAGTCGCGTCATGATAAACAGCCTGTTGAGCCTGGGGCGGCAGTCCCTCATGAACGCCCAAGTGGGCATCTCCGTGACCGGCGAAAACATCGCCAATATCGATACAGAGGGCTATTCCCGCCGCACCGTGACGTATTCCACGAACTCGTCCATATCGGTCAACGGGCTGAGTCTCGGCAACGGCGCCTCTGTGGAGCAAATCAAACGCAATTACGATACGCTGCTCGAATCGCAATACCTTACCGCCAACAGTGAATCCACGTACTGGAGCACTCTGGCGGAAAATCTCTACAATGTGGAAAGCCTGTTCACCGAAAGCGATGACTACGGCGTTTCCACGGCCCTGGACACATTTCTGGACAGCTTCACCTCCCTGGGCAGCGCCCCGGACGATGCCGCAACCCGCCAGGAGCTGCTCAGCTATGCGCAAACCCTTATCGACAGCCTCTCCATTCTCGATTCATCCCTGGACGACACGCTCGCCACCCTGGAGACCGAGATCGCGGCGGGCGTGGATGAGGTGAACAGTCTTATCGAGCAGATTGCGACCCTGAATAACGACATCACCTCCAATCCGGACGACCTGAACCTTCAGGATCAACGCTCCGCAGCCATACGAGAACTTTCCGAACTGCTGGATGTCACGGTCATTGAAGGAGAAAACTCGCAGGTCAGCGTGCTGACCTCCGGGGGGCTGCCCCTGGTGGACGGTGTGGTCGGTTATCAGCTGACCCTTGAAGGCGCTCAGGTGCAACAGGATCTCACCAGGGATTCCGAGTATGACGGCGAACTGTACTATAGCGGTGAAAGCAACGAGGAATTTTATGTGGAGTTCACCTCCTCCGGCCCCACCGACGGCACGGCGTCCGCCGCGACGTTCCGCGTATCCCTGGACGGCGGGAAAACCTGGGTCAGCGATGATGACGGCGTGCCCCTCGAATTTACGGCGGGAGGTTATGAGGACAGGGTCGAAGTCGCGGGCCTGGAAATCTGGTTCGGCCAAAGCGGGGACTCTTCCAGCGTGGCAGCCAGCGATGCCGCGAAGGGCGATTCCTTTACGGTAATGCCGAAGACAGGGGTGTATTGGAACAGCACAACCGGGGGCAAAGTGAACGTCACGCCCCTGGCCGATGGCGATGGGGCACGGCTCCAGGAAGGGGAGCTGGCCGCGCTGCTCGCCACGCGCGATCAGTATGCCGCGGAATATGCCCAGGAACTGGAAGCCCTGGCCGATGCGATCATCTGGCAAGTGAACTACCAGCACAGCCAGGGGGCGGGGCTGGAGCATTACAGCTACGAATACGGAAGCACCAAAGTGGAAGATACGGGCGCCGCCCTCGGCGAAAGCCATATCCCCTATGCCGGCAAACTACAGTCCGGGGGCGTTTCATTCGCTTTTTACGATGCCGACACCGGCGAAAGCCTGGGCGTGGAGACTCTTGATTTTTCTTCCGTCACGCCCGGCACATCCAATTTCGATCCCGGACAACATTCCCTGGAAGACGTGGCCGCGGCCATCAACGCAAGTTTTTCAGGGCAACTGCAGGCGGACATTGTGGATGGACGGCTGCAATTGACGGCGGCGGACGGCGTGACCTTTGAATTCGCCGGTGACAGCAGCGGACTCATGGCGGCCCTGGGCTTGAACACGTTTTTCACCGGCAGCGACATCTCGGACATGGCCGTGGATCAGGATCTCGCCGCGGATACGGACAGAATCAACGCGGCCATGGTGAACGCTTCCGGCGCGGTCGCCTCCGGAGACAACACCAACGCTCTGGCTCTGGGCGAGCTGGCGGAAAAGGAAGTCTCGTTGGACAGCCTGTATGTCAACTCTTCTCAAACCTTGAGCGAACATCTTCACTCCATCATTTCGCAAGTGGGCGCGGATACGGACACCGCGGCGCGCAACTATACCCAGGCTTCGGCCCTGGCCGAGGATCTGGACGAACGGCAGCAGGAAGTGGCGGGCGTAAGCCTGGACGAGGAACTCACCAATCTCACCCGTTATCAACAGGCGTATCAAGCCGCCAGTAAACTGATCCAGACCGCCAATGAAATGTTTGAAGTGGTTATGGCCCTAAAATCGTGAGGTGAGCCATGCGTGTTTCCTTCAATATGATTTACAGCCAGTCCGTGTCGGGGATGAACAGGAATCTCGCCGAACTGATGCGGATCAATGAACAGAGCGCCTCGCAAAAACGGATCAACCGCCCCTCGGATGATCCTGAGGGCATGGCGCGCACCCTGGACCTTTCGTCCACCATCAGCACGCTGGAGCGCAACATTGAGAACATCGACACGGCCGAGGCCTGGTTGACCCTGGCCGACGATGTGTTGGGGCAAGCCAGCGACGTGCTCACCCGCCTGCAGGAAATTTGCGAACAAGGGGCCACTGGATCGTATTCCGACGCCCAGCGGGAAGAAATCGCCATGGAAGCCCGCGAGCTCTTTGAGGAGTTGGTCTCTCTTTCCAATACCGAATACGCCGGGGATTCCATTTTCGCCGGATCGAATACCGATGCGGACGCTTATGTCATGGGGCTTGGCGCCACTGTATCCGACGGAGACGGCGCGTCACTCGAGGTGTTGGAAGTCACCGGCGCGGCGGATTCCACAATCTACGTGGAATTTCTCGATTCCGGCGAAGTGGGGGCGGATGCGTTGCGCTACCGCTACTCGACGGACGGCGGCGATACCTGGGAACAAGAAGGCACGCTCGCCGCGGGCGATACAACATTGGATTGCGGCACGGCTCAAGCCGTTTTGGCCAACGGGTCCACGGTCACGGCCACCGCGGAGGAAGGCTCGGGCGAGGGCACGGCCCTGTGGTTGCGCCCCACCGGCATATATCAGGGCAATACGGACGATGACCTTTCGGTGTTGCATTACGGGGTGTCGTCCGTGGAAGCGGACGCTCAGGGGGTCTTCTCCTCGGACGTGATGGTGCGCATAGACGACGGCGGCACATTGCCCGGTCCCTTTTCCTATTCGTACAGTCTGGACAACGGCAACACCTGGAGCACGGGGCACGAGACCTCGAACAGCAGTTTTCAGGTGCCTGGCGGTTTTCTCAGCTTGGCTTCCAACGGCGGTTCCAGCCTGGCTGCCGGCGATCAGTTCTCCATTCGCTCTGAACACGCCGCCATTACCGTGGATATCGGCACGGGCAGCGAAGTGCAGATCAATAATGTGGGCAGAGACATTTTCGGCGGACTCCATACCCCCGCCGGTGCAGACTATGCCGTGGCCGCCGGCGCGGAGAACGGGAATATGTTCGAGGCCGTGGGCGAACTCATAGGTTACCTGGAAAGCAATAATCTGGACGGCATCGGCGACTGCCTTGATGATCTCGCACAGGCGCACGAAGTGCTGACCGTGGCCCTCGGCAATGTGGGGGGACGTGAAAACCGTCTGGAATTCGCCCGCGTGAGCGCGGAAACCCTCGTCTCCACAGCCACGGCCAACATTTCGGACATAGAAGACGCCGATGTCACCCAGCTGACCACGAATTTGGCCAAAGCCCAGTATGCGTACGAGGCGGTGCTGGAAAGCAGCTCCATCATTATGAACCTCAGCTTGCTGGATTATATGTAAATTTTAGTTTGAGGGGCGCCTGTCCGCGATGCCGGTTCCACAAGGCCGCCAGTGCGCCTCAAACAATAGCAACAGAAATGGCCCGGTAGGAGAAAGCCATGACAGAATACTGGTCCGGTTCCATCACTTTTACAGGGCTCGGCAGCGGTACGGATTTCGATTCGGTTATCGAAGCCACCATGGATGTGGAAAGCTACCGTCTCAACCGCATGGAGGTCTGGGGCGAACAGTGGTCCTCCAAACTTGAGCAGGTCGAGGAAATCAGTTCCGAACTCGCCCTCTATAAGACCCAGTTGGAAAGCATCTCTTCCGTGGAGGACTTTTTGGTCAAAACCGCCGGCAGCGGTAACAGCTCGGTTCTTTCCGTGTCCGCGAGTTCGGAGGCCAAACAGGGCAGCTACGAAATCGAAGTGGGGCAAAAGGCTCAAAACGATATCTGGAGCACGAGCGCGGGCTGGGACAGCGCGGATACCGTGATCACGGATACGGACGCCACCTTCTCAGTCACCTATGGCGACACGCTGCTTGAAATAGAGGTGCCCGGAGGCACCACCCTTGAGGGATTTGTCAGCCTCATCAACAACGATGCCGCAATGGGGGATTCCATCCGCGCCAATGTGCTGGACGATGGAGACGAGGTGCATCTGCAACTCCGCGGTCTTGACCTGGGCGCCGGCAATACCGTGACTATCGAGGATCTTGGGACGTCTTCCATTTCCGGCCTCGCGCCCGATGATTTTATCCAGACACAGCAGGCCCAAAACGCGCAAATCAAGGTGGACGGTTTCCCGGCCGGAGAGGACGAGTGGATAGAGCGCGACAGCAATACCATCACCGATGTCATTGAAGGCTTGAGTCTGACCATTCTCGATACGACCGAGGGTGGCACCGTGAGTGTGGACGTGGACACGGATATCGACGCAATTATCGAAAATATCGAGAGCTTCGTCGAACGCACCAACACCATCCGCGAGGCCATCCGTGCTCTGGACGAAGACGTGGAGCTGGTCGACGAGGACGGCGAAGAGATCGATACCACGGGTTATTATGTGCGTGGCAATTATGGTATGGATATTATAGAACAATCGTTGCAGGATATTCTGGCCTCGAAAGGTGTTGGTTTTACCTATTACGACGCGGGCACCAAGTCCGGCGATATCTACACGAGCCTTAGCGCCATAGGCATCAGCACGGACGCTGACGACGATTCCACGGAATTCGGCAATCTGGTTATTGATTACGATGCGTTGGAAGAAGCTTTGACCAATGATCCGGAAGCGGTGGCCAGAATATTCGCCGCTGAAAACGACGGGGTAAGCTACGACGCATCGTTGACCTACGATTCTTCCATCACAGGTATCACCGAAGCCGGTGAATACGAAATCGAATACACCGTGCAAGGCGGGGTTATCGTCAACGCCAGCGTCGACGGCCATGCCGCAAGCGTGGACGGCTGGACCATCACCTGCGATTCAGGTTACGCCGCCGCAGGCCTGGCCGTCACGGCCAACAACCATGGAGACGGCACTTATTCAGGCACCGTGTGCCTGCGGCAGGGCAAAATAAATCAGACACTCGACAAGTTGGACAACTTCACGTCGGCGGAAAACGGCACGTTGAAAATTATTGAGGATAGTTATCAAAGCATTATCGACAACAATGAAGAGGCCATGGAGAAGGAGCAGGCCCGCCTGGACCGCAAGGAGGCCTATCTCATTGAGCGCTACGCCGCCCTGGAAAGCCTTTTGGGAGAATATGAAGACATCAACACGTCCCTGGAATCTCTTATAGCTGATCTTGAATAATTCTGGATTGTTGAGAGAAATTGGCAAAAGTCTGTTCATTGTCGCGGCGAGGCGTATTCAAGTAAAAAGCCGCGTTTTCGCGAACGGGGGAGTTTTTTTAGGGCCGCTTCCAACCTGCAGGCCGCGCTACGGTCCGGCGTCCGGGCGGAGGCAAGCAACCGCACGGGTCTGCGTGAGCGTGTGTATTTCGCCCCACCAGGGAGCAGCCCGTTGTGTTGCTCCATCCGGCGTTGCAGATCGGTCGTCACGCCGCAATACAACGTGCCATCCGCGCATTCAAGTAGATAAACATGCCAGGGTCGCAATGAAACCTCATTGACAAGATTTTTGGCCGAAAAGAAAACGCGAGAGGGGAAACCTTTTGAAAAGGGTTTCCCCTCTCGCGTTCTCCCCTTCCGAAACCTTTTAATGCTGAGATGCCAACGTAATGTTTTTGGTTATGTATAATAACACGTTATAATTTATTTAAAAAATATATTATGACCGTTTTTATGGGCGTCCAGGGGCCTCCCCTGGTCGTCGTGAGGGCGCGAAAGCCCGCGACTTTATTCTTTTTTTCTTTAAGTCCGAAAGTCGTATTACCTGCTTAAAGCATGACCACCTGAATACCTTGCGTCCCGCTGAGGTGGGCGATATTGGTCAGGTATCTGGCTTGGCGTGGAACATAAATCATGCCGGTGAAGCCTGACGCCACGCGCTTCGGTAGTTCCTCGACCTCGCAATAGGTACATGTCCCCTTGTCGTCGCAAAGAAAGGAATAGCCGGAAGCCCATTCCTTGCTTTGGGAAATGGTCTTCAGGTTGGGCACGAGGCTGCCGTCCTGGAGCAGCAGGGAGTGCGCCGTGGACAACAGCAAAGCCTCATCAATGGGTTTGGAGAGCACCGCATTGCTGCTTGTGTGATTGTCCGCGTTCGTGTCCGCAAGGGCCGAGACGACGATAATGGGGATGTTGGACAGGTGTGGATCGTTGCGGAGCTGATCGATCGTTTCCGAGCCGTGCATAGTCGGCATCATGAGGTCCATGGTGATCAGATCCGGGGGCGTCGCTTTGGCCAGTTCCAGAGCCGTCGTTCCATCGGAGGCCGTGGCCACGCGATATCCCGCATCTTCGAAAAGATGGAGGAGCAGGGCCTGAATGTGCTGATCGTCGTCCACCACCAGCACCATTGGGGCGCTTTCGTTATCCAGCTGTTGAGCGTGCAGGTGCAGTTCGTTTGGTTTTTCGGGGGTGGATTCCTTGTCTGCACGAACAGGGATTTCAAAGATAAATTCCGCACCTTTTTCATACTCGGATTCCACCCAGATGATGCCGTTGTAATGTTCCACGATGTTTTGGCATATAGCCAGGCCCAGCCCCGTCCCCTGGGGCTTTTCGCGCCGGGTGTCCCGTTCGGCGATTTGGTGGAATTTGTCGAAAACTTTGAGCAGTTCCTCTTTCATGATGCCAATGCCCGTGTCTTTGACACGGCATTGGAGGATGCCGTTGCGTTGGCAGACGTTGAGCAGAATGCTCCCGCTTGATGTGAATTTCAGCGCGTTGTTCATGAGGTTGAGGAGCACTTGCGTGAGTCTGTCCCTGTCGGCATAGATCAGCGGCAGATGGGGCGAGATGTTGTGGCGGACCGTGATGTCCCGTTTACCGCGAATCTGGGCGAACATGGAACTCATGGTGTCTAAGGCCACTTCCTGGAAATCAAGCAGGGAATCATGCCACTCAAGCCTGCCCGCTTCAATTTTGGCTAAATCCAGAAAGTCGTTGATCAGGCGTGAAAGCCGCTCTCCCTCGAGTACGATAATGTCGAGATTCCCCTGTATACGGTTGGCGCGTTTGCGGGTCGTACTGGTTTCGTATGAGCATGAATCGTTTAATTTGCTGTAATCTCTGGCAATGATTTTCGCAAACCCGAGAATCGACGTGAGAGGCGTGCGCAATTCATGTGAGACGGAGGAAACGAAGTTGGTTTTCAACTCATCAAGCTCTTTGAGCCGGATGTTGGCTTCCTCCAGTTTGTGGGCCTTGCGTTCCAGAGCCCTGGTGCGCAGGCGGACTTTTTTTTCCAGATTTTGATTCAGGTCTTCAAGCTCGAAGCGGCGGCGTTCGTCGCGTTGGCGCAGGCCGCGTATCCGTTTGATCATGGAATTGAAGTGCCAGCAGAGTTTTCCGATTTCGCCGCTCACCTCTTCAGGGGCGCTGACGTTCAGATCTCCATGGCTCACGCGCTGACAGACTTTGGAGAGAATGTTGACCGGCTTCAGCTGGCTGCGCAGGATGAAAGCCAAGGCCAATCCCAGCAACAGAATGGAGCCCAGCGCCGGAAAAAAGATGCGTGCGACGAAAGCCGGCAACGGTTCTTCGATCTCGGAGACGTAGGAAGACGCGCACACGGTCCATCCGGTTGTGGGCTCCACGGTGCACCATGCTATTTTTCGATAAATGTAGTTGTCTATGTCGCTTGGCGTATTCCAATCGTAAAACATAAAATTTTGATCCCATGGCTGCTCCGCGGTCTCTTGCATTCTATCGCACAAGGGGCGCGTTGCACTGGGGAGGGTGAAATCAATGGTGTTGTCCCCGGTCATCAATGGATGCACTATCATATTGCAGGATTGATCAAGTACGAGCATATAGCCTGATTTGCCGACTACGATTTCATTGATGCGCGCGCGCATTTCATTGAGAATAAGCTGACGTTTCTGCTGCAACGCTTCCAATTTTTTTGAGAAGTTGGTTGTTGCGAAGAGCGTCAATCCCAGATTTTTGAGATGGCGGACGCCTGTGAGGGTGATCCTTGCGCCCTGGTCCTGATAAAGCAAATGGTAAATGTCTCGTTCCGGAAGCTGCTGCGCGGCTGCGGTGAGTTGGGTCAGAAGAGACGCGCCGGTATTGTCCAATGTCGCATCGCCGGGAACATGGGCGAGAAAATCTGTGGCATCCACTACAACCACGCCATTGGCGGCGAGAATGCCGACCGCGGGATCCTGCTGCCGGTAATGCGTGTTGAGCCAGGAAAAGAATTCGTTGTCCCGATTGGAGATGTTGTCCAAAGGCTGTGAAATCACGGCGCGCATGGTAAAATCCAAGGCTTCTCGCAGACTATCCTTGCTTTGCTGTAAGGCGGAAAAGCGATTTTCCTGGATGTGGATCTGCGTGTTGCCTATGATGTCGACTGTGTTGCGTAAAACCGTGAAGGCGGCTTCCGTGCTGATGGAGTATACCAGTTGCTTGCCTATCCACTTGGATACGGCCATGGCGGCCAGGGCAGTGAGCAAGCCCAAAATGGCGGTGGCCAACGTGAGGCGCCAGAACGCCGAATCAGGCATGATGCGGCGCATAAGCCTTTTCTTGGTAGGCAGGGCCATGGGTGTGTCACTTCTCCAGAGGTTCCAGTTCAGGGGGCAATCCGGCTTCAATGCGCCAGGTTTTCCATTGCTCCGGGGTGAGTGCGAGTTCAGCGCCCTTTTTGTAGCCTATTATGGAAAAATAGTCCTGCCTTCTGGAATTCGCAAGTACGGTTTCAACAGGGTTGCCTTGGACCATATACAGGGTTTGCACGTTTTGATGATCCAGGGCGCGCCATGTTTGCGTGTCTTTGAGCAAGGAGAAGGAATGGCCTTCCAAGGCCTTGATCACCGCCGGGCCTTCAAAGCTGCCGGCCCGTTCCACAGCGTTGCTGTATTCATGGACGATGGTATAGGCGCTGGCTCCCGATGTACTGGGATAGTGGCGGTAGCGGTCCAAAAAAGCTTCCACAAAAGCCCGCCCCGTTGGGGAGTCGAAGAGATAGGGGACTTTCCAGGTCCAGGGCAGGGTGCCGACCACGCCTTGCATGCCTCTGGGGCCTGTGCGTTCGGCCATGCCCAATGTCAGGTTGGGCACCACGATTTGCATGCGATCTTTTAATCCCATATTCGTCGCTTGGCGGAGCGCGTAAGCGAGGTCTTTGCCAAAGAGCACCAATGCCAGCACATCCGCCTGATGTTGGGCGGCTTTTTGCAACTCCCCGCTGAAAGTTGTTTGCCCGAGAGGGGTCAGGCTGCGGGGATGCAGTGTCGTATCCGTGACGCCGATCACCTGGCGCAGGCTGTTTTCCGTGCTCCACCCCCATGTGTAGTCGGCTGTGATAAAGTAATAGCGCTTATCGGGAAAATGGTTGTGGAGCCAGTCCGCAAGCAGCATGGCCGCCATCCAGGAGTCGCTGCATTCTCGAAACGAGAAGCGATGGCCATGCGTGACGGTGGTGTCCATGGAGTAGGTCAGGGTGCCGAAAAAGGGTACCTTGCGTTGCTGGCAGATATCGGCCGCGGCCACGGCCACAGCTGAGGAAGAACCGCCGAAAATCATTGTGCAGCCCGCATCGATGAGTTCATTCACGTTGAGCTGCGTGATGAGTGTATTTGAAGCCGAGTCGCGGGGCAGCAGTTGTAAGCGCCGCCCCAATACGCCGCCTGAGCGGTTGATTTCGTCCACGGCCATGCGCGCCGAGCGGATTTGGTCCAGACCCTCCACGGAATAGGGGCCGGTGAGCGGATAATTGATGCCCAGAAGAATGGGGTCGTTCGCGAGAGCCGTTCCGCCGGCCAGTATGAACATGGCAAGGGAGACCAGGCAAAACGAAACGGTCATAAGAAGATCCCGCGGCGGGAAGCGAAATGCAGACTCCATATGCGTTCCTTACCCCCTACTTGCCAGTAGACCACAACACTCTGAAAAATTCAATATGGTCAGCTTGAAACGGCCTTGGAGGAAGAAAGAGGCGGGAGCATGCGAACAGGTCCGATAAAGGATCGGCACTACCGGGAGCGCAACACGTGCGGCCGTATCATAAGAATTGCCGCCGTAAGTTCGGAGAGGATGAACGTTTAAATAGATGATAATTAAGTAAGATACGTATGTATTTGCTTAAAAAATAATGTTTATTTATAAAAATATATACGTAAATCCTATGTAAACAATGTTGGAAAAAAGATGTAGGGTAATAAAAAATGTGGCTATTTTCTTTACTCCGTAAGTGCCTTCGGGGGGAAACCTTTCTGTAGAAAGGTTCTCCCCCCGAACCTCCCTTCCAAAGACTTGGCTTATAATAACATGATGTTATATGAAAAGTTCTGGAAAGGAGAGCCCGAGGGGAAGAACCTCTTTCAAGAACTTCAGCCCTTGGGCGCGGTTGTATCGCGCCTTAGGGATGAAGATAGCAGCGTTGGTTTTCCCCTCGGAAAAACAAGTCGTTCCCACATTGCGGAGTTAAGGACATAGCCATATAAAAAATAGGGCGCTTCGGGCGAACTGATCCGGCGCATTGGGAACGCCATGCTCTTGACCATTTTTGTATTACTTGCATGAAAAAATTCATTATCAATGTCTTTCTCGCACTGATTTCGTGCGTTGTCGCCATTGCCGGTGGAGAGATGGCCGTACGGCTGTTTTTTCCCCTGCATTCCACGAAATTGCAGCTCAATCACTATGAAAAGGATGGTGTCTCTTTCACTCCGGGCGCCGCATGGGTGTATGAGGAACCGGAATTTATCGAGCGTGTTCAGATCAACGCCTTGGGCTACAGGGATATTGAGATTGATATCTCCAAGCCGACGCTTGTGTTTCTCGGTGACAGCCAGACCTACGGCACGGGAGTGAACCAAGGGCAACGCTTTAGTGATCGGATACGCACAGCGCTGCTGGCGGAAACTCCGGCGCTGCCCTGCAATATCCTCAACGTGGCCATGCCCGGCACGGACACCGAGGATCAGGTGCGGATGCTGCATCATGTGCGGGAGCAGGGTGTGAACGTGGCGCATGTGTACCTCTGCGTCTTCAATAACGACCATTACCATAATTATTTGAAATTACAGTCAGGACGTGGCGCAAGGGAGCATTCCGCTTCTCATGGAGACGACACCTCGGCGTCGGAACCGGGCCTGGCGGAGCGCGCTTTGAATATTGTGAAAAAGTTGCGTTATCGCAGCCAGCTTTTTGTTTTTGTCCTGGGACGGCTCCAGGAGTTCGCCTGGTTTCGCGATTTCTATGTTCACGTGAAGTTTGTTCTGGGCGGCGGCGAGCTGATGGAAATCGACGACACCTACGTCAAGGGGCCGAAGCTGCGCCAATGGCTGCAAAGCACGGAGTATTACATTCGCCGGCTGATGCGGCAGGCGCCTGTAAGCATAGTCATCGTTCCCAGTAAATACCGCTATAATCCTGAATTGGCGGCGGAGGCCCGCGCTACACTGCTTACGTTCGGTCATGATCCGGCAAGCGTCGATTTCACCGCTGCGTCGCGGATGCTGCGTGATTGGGCAAACCAGATGGGAATTGCTGTTATTGATCCCGCCGAGGATTTTTGCGGGTACGGCTCGCCCCCCGCATGCAGCTACCCCATCAATGGGCATCTGACCGAAATCGGGCACCGGCTCATAGCGGATTACATTCTGGCCCGTGACCCGTTCCTCCACAATATGCTGCGAAACCGCAATTCCAAATGGAATTGGAAAGCGCGCCAGGACGGTGCGCCCGAAAAACAAAATATTTCGCTACGCAAATGAAAACCACGCTTTTCATTTGCGCAGGAAATCGATTAGAGCATCTCACGCTTGAAAAGCGCTAGATGCTCTTATGCATTTCACTGGAACAATTGGAAATTGTTTCAGGAGAGAGCCTTGTTTCAAGGCGGAACAGGCTTCCCCCTGAGTGCGCGGCATGTGCAGGCGGAGCGGTCAAGCCGCCCCATGCTCGCGCAGCAAGCGGACAACTTCTTCGTGACCGTTTCGGGCGGCAACCATCAATGCCTTATCCCCGTCATTATCCGCATGGGCGGCATCGGCCCCCCGCTCGATGAGCAGGCGCGCAAACGTGCGGAATTTGGTTCTGCCACGTTTCGCCCTCTGTCCGGACATGGTCCGCGCATTCCCACCTGTACGGCTCAAGGTTCCCTGTGACTGGATAATGAGGGGCGAGTTCTTCTACCACATGGCAGCAAATATCGGCCTCTTCCCGCAGGCCCCGGGTGTCCAGGAACCAGGTATAGATCTCCCGGCATTTTTCCCACATATAGCAGGCGAAGCCGAACAAAAAGCACAGTACGTAGGCCGACAGGGCAACGGGCGATCCCCAGATTCCGGAATACGTGCTGTACGATAGGACCAGCAGTCCGGTAAGGATGAACATCAGGCGGATAAGCCGGTTGATACGCGCGTGGTAGTGGTTGGCCATGGAGTCGGCCGCGGCGTAGGCGCGGAGCAGCGGTTGGTCTTCAGGCAGCAGACCGTCTTTGGGGAGATGAAGCGCATCCAGGGATTCTTGAAATTGTTTCGGATCGTTTTCATACAGCTTTCGGACGCGCCTGTTGAAACGATCCAGGGCCGTGAATTTCGCCTCCGCCGCCTGTAACTCTTCCGGAGTTTCGGACAACCGCGTCCAATCCAGGGGGATGACGTAGGGATTGTCCTTCAGGGGCGTGGGTTCGTTCATGCGGGCTCCGTGTTGTGTCGGCAGGTAATGCAATTAGAGCATCTCACGCTTGAAAAGCGCTAGATGCTCTTATGCATTTCCCTGGAACAATTGGAAATTGTTTCAGGGGAGAGCCTTGTTTCAAGGCGAAAATGCGCTAGGCGTCTTAAAAGCGTTTTGAGAACTCTGCCTAGCAGACTGCGTGTAAAAAACGAGGTAAAAATATATACGAGCTTGTGCGACAGGTGGCGATGCGTCTTCCATAGATGTTGCCGACGTGGAAAGCGCAAGCGCGCAGATGGAGCGGGCCGGTGGTGTGTCAAAAGGCATGGCCGGTACGCGCAGGGAACTGCTTGAGGTTCATCAGGAATTGACCTGCCTCAAGAGGTTGGGCAAGGCTGGCTGTGGGGCTGTGCTTGGCGAGGATTTCGCGCGGCTGCGCGGCGTCAATCCCGAGCTGTTGGAATTTTGAGATGTTGCCGACTACAGGCTGTTGCGGGAGCAGTTTTCCTCTTTTTTGCGCCGCTGATTCCGGTGGGGTATTTCCGCCGCGCCGTGGCGGCCAAGGCCACGGGCCGGCAGCTGTCGGAGGTGCTGTCCTTGGAAATAGAGGACTTGGCGGGCTTGGCCGGGGCCTTGGGCGGCGTTGCCACGGCCCGGGGCCGGCAACGCCCCTGAGAACGGCGGCTACGGGACCGGCGGGACAAACGGTAAAGGAATTTAACAAGGTCGACAACCGGTTCCCCTAAGAGGCCAATTACAAACCCTATCACGCCGAAAAATATAACGAAGCAAATAAGTAGCGCTAACATGGCTCACGAATTCCAGGCAAGTATTGTTATAGGCGAGGCGTTAGCCTGATCCTTTTTCAATACTCTTATGGCAGCCGATCAGCGAACGCAAGGGCTGCCCGGAGGCGCACAGTTAGCTTATACGCTGTGGGGCGAGAAAAAGCGGATGCATCTTTTTAGGGTGGCGAATCCGCGATACAGGCGCGTGGTCCTGTTTTTCGGGGGCGAAGTGTTGCCGCACCCCCACAGGCCCGGTGTGG
This sequence comes from uncultured Desulfovibrionaceae bacterium, assembly GCA_964517355.1. GTDB lineage: Bacteria > Desulfobacterota > Desulfovibrionia > Desulfovibrionales > Desulfovibrionaceae > CAZFCK01. The sequence continues at coordinate 17,532 of CAZFCK010000062.1, forward strand.
GGACACCGGCTACGGCCGATGGAAGTGTGGTTGCAGGCGGAACAGATGCGATTCAGGATGAAAGCAGGTCAAAACTAAATTTCGCGCTACATGAATGTAGTAACGGGGTGTAATAACAAGAAAAAAGGGTTACAGCTTTTTGCCGTAACCCCTTGATTTCTTTGGTGGAGATGAGGGGACTTGAACCCCTGGCCTGTGCGTTGCGAACGCACCGCTCTCCCAACTGAGCTACATCCCCGTGCGAAAAAAAGACTATAACAAAACACGCCACAGTCCTTCAAGTATTTTTTTAGGTATGATTGTATTTTTATGCGGCAAGGCGGGATGAAAAATGGAGATTTTTTCAGAGGGAAATCATGCAAAGGGTCGGCGGGCAGGGTGTTGTATGCCGTGGGGTGACGGTCGCGGCATGCGGATTTTCTTTTGGAATGCCCTCGCTGAAAGGAACTTTGAATGTGCGAGTAACCAACAGGACGTCTACCTACGTGTCGGCCTGGCACTTTTTTTGTGTCTAGCCGGCGGCAGCTGTACAGCACGTTCGGAAAATGGGATTGAGCAACGCTTCCCAAACTTCTTAAAATGAGAAAGCTAGGGGAGAGCGCGAGAGGGGAAATATTTTGAAAAGGTTTTCCCCTCTCGCGTTTTCTTTTCATAACGAATTTAGAAACACAGTCTCAGATGCTATCTTGATACAATATGTTTGGGAATTCTTAAGAAAATTTCTACTTTTTATGCAGATCGCCTGTCATAACATTCTGCGTTTGTTGAAAAAATAAGAATTACGTCGTCCTTTTTCCGGCGTCCAGGGGCCTCCCCTGGTCGTCGTGCGGGCACGAAAGCCCGCGACTTTATACATTTCATCATTATAATGAGCTAGGCGTGTCTTCTGGCCAGCCTGTAGCCTGCGACGCCGAGGAGCGCCACGAATACCAGCAGCATCCAGCGAGGGGCAACGGGGACATCCGGAGTATCGCTACTTATTTCGTACACTGTGGTCGTGCCGCTAACCTCGTTACCCACCAGGAGAAGGTCTTTACCGTTGGGGCTTTGAGCGGCGGGGACGAAGTGGATGCATTCGGGGCCGAGGTCTCCGGCCGTACCGGATGCGGGATCAACAGAGAAATCGCGATTCAGCTCGTACAGTTCGAACGAGGGGCTGGCTGGATCGGTCACATCATAGACCATGAAGCCGCTCATGCGCTCCAGACCGGCAAAGACATAGGTTCTGCCCTTGATCGTGCCCAAGGCCAGGGCTTCAGGCTCCGGGCCCTTGTCGTCGCTGCGGTCGTCCAGGTCGTTATTGTCGTTGGAAGCGTTGAAATTGTCGGGGTATTGCTTCGCCATGGCCTCTTCAAAATCTCCGCCCGAGTCAAAGACGAGATGCCCTGACGTGTCGAAGATCGAAAAGGAACGGCCGCCAAAGGCTACAAGGCGGTCTAAATCATCATCCTCATCGGTGTCGGAAAGGTCCGTGACCAGCTTGAGCCTCCCCAGGTTTTCATTCTGCTGCAAGGATGCGGCATCCGGAAAGGCAGTTGGGTCAAGATCGGCTTTTCCGCAACGGACTTCATCCGTGTATTCGAACTCCCCGTCTTCATATTCGCGGCTGTCGCCCTCGTTGGCGGTCACGAGGTATGTATTGCCCCCAACGTTATACGCGGCAATGGTGTCGGGCATGAAACAACCGTAAACCGGCCAGGAGGCAAGATTGACGCCTCCATCCTTATCGCTCGCGTCGAACTTCCAGCCGTTGCCGGCCCAATCCTTGAGTCCCATGGGAATGATGTCCGTCACCGTGGCGCTGGGGATGTCCACCAGGGCTATGGCGTTGTTTTCCTGCAAGGTTACGTAAGCGGTTTTGGAGTCGGTGGATACGGCGAGATATTCGGGTTCCAGATCCTGAGCCACCGTGGCGGTGGGATAGGAGATGCGCACGCCTTTGGCCCTGAGTGCGGCTTTTTGACTGTTGAACGCCGTAAATCCAGCGGTATGCACCACAGCCTTGTCAAGGCCTCCGGAAATATCGACGATCGTGACAGACCCCTCGGGGTCGTTGTCGTACGCATCGTTGGGTTCGCCTTCATTGGCGCTGAGGATGTAGTTGCCGTCGGGGGTGAACGTCACCATGTCCGGTAAGGCTCCGGTGTTGAATACGGCGAGGATGACGCCCTTGCCGTCAAAGACCACGATTTTGCCAGGAGCTTGTTTGTGATCGCCTTCCACTGCGGCGGCTATGCGTCCGCTATGCACCGCCACGCTGTTTACGCCGGCGCCGTATGCGGAAAGGTCCACGGTTTTGATCAGAGAAGGTTTGGAAATGTCGGAAAGGTCCAAGACGTCAATGCCGTTGGAATAGCCGTTGACCACATAGGCTTGTTTGGTCGCGGGATCGTAGTCAACGATTTCAGCGGCTGATTCGTCAAAAATTCCAGATGAATAGGTCCCAGCTTTCGTGAGTGTCAGCGCGGCCGAGCCTGGAACGGCCCAAAGGGTCGCAACCAGCAGGCTCGCAAAGACAATGAGCGGCGTTTTCATTTCGTCTCCTTTGTCGTGCAGTGGTATGGAAGGAATGATGAATAATAGTTGTAACGGCTAACTCTACTATTCAGCTGTGACATTGCATTGACATTGGGGTGACATGAAGTGGTTTTATTGAGTGAAAATAAGGATGTTTTTTCAGTTTTTATTTATAATGAATATAGTTTTTAAATTAAATAAAACATGAAACGAGTGTATTATTATTATTTTATTGGAGTTGCTCATGGAAAAATGATCGTGGCGGATTATCTCTTTAGTTATGCATTGCTGCACAGTGTGGTATTCAAAACCGCGGAAAGGGCATAACAGAAAGAGCACTTTAATCGTCAGAATTTGCGGCTCCTCTGGATTTCGGCGACAGCGCTCATGGCGTTATATTGTAGGGCTATCCTATTATAACTGGACGGAAGATTCGTTATCATGAAATTTTAAGCATCGCAGAGCGTAGGGCGCACGCAAGAGAAGCCGGCACATGTTGTGGCCTTTTTGGCCTGGTCCTTGCTTTCTCTTGTATTACGCCGTCTTTTTGACCTCGGCCTGATGTCGGCCAGACGAGGGGGCGAAACGGAGCATCTTCATGGGGTTGAGAAATTTCATTTTTGTTTTTTTTCTGCTGTGCTTGTCCAAGGCGGCGCTGTGCGCGTCGCAAGAAACGCAAGAGTTGTGCGCCGGGCTGGTTGGCGCGGTGCAACCTGTGCCGCCATACGGCTGCATAGACTGGTCGGCCATGCGGTTGCATGCTGTGGGGCATGGATTTAGCGGGAGCGATATGGAGAATCCCCGCCGCGCCCTGCGTATGGCCGAGAGGGCCGCCAAGCTGGACGCTTTTCGCAATCTTCTGGAATTGTTTCAAAATGTTCGTATCGATTCCCGTACGGAGATACGCGATTACGTGACGCACAACGACACGGCCTACAACCGTCTCGCCGGAGTGTTGACGCGCACCGCAACCGAACAGCGCGAGGACTTGCGGCAGGGAGGCGTGCGGCTTCGCGTTTCCGCGGCACTCACAGGTCAGGTGGCGGCGATTCTTTGGGAAATTTATCCTCCGGCAGACGGTGTCGCCATGGAGGTCCGGCCGGAAGGTGAACCCGAAAAGCAGGCCTGGCAGGTCCGCGCTCCGATACGTTTGGGAGAAAGCGTCACCTCATTTTCCGGACTGGTCGTGGACGCTCGCGGATTGGGATTCATTCCCAGCCTGCGCCCCACGCTGTATGCGCCCGACGGCCTGCTTTATCCGGTGTCGGAGGAGACCGTGCAATCAGCTGTTGCCAATGGTTTTGCAGGCTATTTCAGGGAAATGGATGCCGCGTTGAACAGCGGGCGTTGCGGAGACGCTCCGTTGATTCTGCGCGCAACAGCCCTTACCACCGGAGGCGCCGGCGGCCTGCTTCTGGGTCAGCCCGGTCCGTACGATCTGCGCATGCTGCTTGCAAAGCCCGGCGGCCCCTTGTCCCGCGCCGCCGTCATTATCGTTTATTAGAGCATCTCACGCTTGAAAAGCGCTAGATGCTCTTATGCATTTCCCTG
>CAZFCK010000063.1:0-21190 GCA_964517355.1 uncultured Desulfovibrionaceae bacterium
TTACGGATGGCGACAGCAACGCTAAGGGTTTCCCCCTCGCATATCCAGTGAATTAGTCAGCGTTTCCTTAAATAACAAGAGTGAAATTGCCGTTTTTCCGGCGTCCAGGGGCCTCCCCTGGTCGTCGTGTGGGCGCGAAAGCCAGCGACTTTATTCTTTTTTTCTTGAAATGGACCTCAACGAAGATAAAACTCATTCGGAACATCGCTCCCGGAACTGACCATTTCTCAAAGGCCCCGGTAGCGGCAATTCCGGATTCCTTGTGGCGAACACCGCGCGCGACCAGGATTTTGTCATTTGATTTAATCCTGTATGTCACGTATAGACAAATTGCATACACACCTCTGTCACGCACCATTCCCGTTCAGGAGCCGAAATGCTCGAAATAGTAAAGGCTGCAGCCGGCGCAGGCAAAACATACTCCCTTGCGCAACGTTTTCTTCAACATCTGGCTCATGCAACGTATGATCCGCAGCTTGCCGATTATCATCCATGTGCCGCCCCTAAACCGGTGCGACAATATGCCTGGCATGAAATAATGGCCATCACCTTCACCAACAAAGCCGCCGCTGAAATGCAACAGCGCGTGCTCGGCACGCTCAAGCAACGCGCCCTGGGCCTGCCCAGCCAGGGATTGGGGGAGGGCATACCGCGGGCTCAGGCCCGCCGCTGGATCGACACAATTCTCATCCACATGGGCAATCTCAATATCCGCACCATCGACAGCCTGCTGCACCAAATCCTGCACCTGGGCGCACTGCAGCTACAATTACCGCCCACTGTGGAACTTGAATTTGATGATGCGAACATTTTCGCTCCCCTTTATGCGGACTTCCTGGCCGCCGCGTCGCAAGGCGGAGAACCGCAACGCAGTCTTTTGGAAAACGCCTTGGACGCCGTGCTGCATTTGAAAGGATGCGCGCAATTTTTGCCGAAACAATCCTTCGACGCAGCACTGCTCAACGTTTTCAAGCACCTGCTCACCCTGCCGCCGGACACGGAGTTTTCGGACGATCCCCAAACGCTGCAGCAAGCCATGGTGCGCGAATACACGCTCTTCCGGCAGGCAACGGCGGAGATGCGCCGTGTGGTCGAAGCGGACAAGCTCAACGCGCAGAAGCATTTCGGCGCCTTCCTCCAAAAATGCGACGCGATACAGCTCTACGACAAACCGCCCCGCTCCGCGTACAGCTCCAAGGAATCCCTGGAGCAATGCGTGCTCAAAGCCTCCATATCCCGCATTACGCCTGAAGCCGAAGACTGCTTTTCCCACTTCCTGCGCCGGTTTCAGCAATACGACGCCCTTTGCCTGCCGTTGCGCACCGCGCAATACGTGGCGCACCTCGTCCGGCTGTGCCGGCATCTTCTTCGCAGACTGCCGGACCTGCAACGCCTGCACGGCCTCGTTCCCATGGGGCAATTGCCCCTCACATGCCGCCGTCTGCTCGCCGACGAATTCTGCTGCAACGAAGCCCTGTGCCGCATGGGCAACCGGCTCCTGCACCTGCTCATCGACGAATTTCAGGACACCAGCGGGCAACAATGGCACGCCCTGGAGCCCCTGGCCGAGGAGGCATTGTCCAAAGCCGGCAGCCTCTTCTATGTGGGTGACGTGAAGCAGGCCATCTACGGGTGGCGCGGGGGCGATCCGTCTCTTTTCGACACGGTGCCGCAGAAGCTCCACCAGCACCCTCAGAAGGAAAACCTGGCGTTCAACTGGCGCAGCAGTGAAGACATCGTGGCCTTTACCAACGACTTTTTCAGCCAGTTGCACGGCCAGGAATTCGCCGTGGAGGTGGCCGAGGCCATGTGCGGTCCTGACGCGCCTCCGGAAATTCCTCTCCAGTTCGCCAGGCGTCTGGCGGATGTCTACGGAGACGTGCGGCAGAAGGTTGCGCCCCATCATTGTGGATTACGCGGATTCGTGCATCTTGAAAACATCCGTGCGGACGACAAGGCCGCGCTGATGGACGCCGTGGGGCGGCGGCTCCAGGAAATTCTGCTCGACGAACTGCGTCTCACAAGCCAGGCCCCCCTCGCCCGCCCCAAAGACGTGGCCATACTCGTGCGCACCAACGGCCAGGCCGCCGAAGTGGCCAAATGGTGTCTGGAATGGGGCGTCTACGTGGTCACGGAAAACAGCCTCATGCTGCGCGAACATCCGCTTATTCAACAGCTTGTCGCATTTCTCACCTTTTTGGACTACCCTGAGGACAACTTGGCCTTCTGGCAGTGCATTTCCGGAGAACACCTCTTTTTGGGGCAAAACGACCTCACTGCCGCAACGCTTCACAACTGGTTGAGCGAAAAGGGGGCCTCGCCGCTATACAAACGCTTTCAACGCGATTTTCCGGAGGCCTGGAACAGCGCTTTCGCTCCGCTCTTTTACCAGGCCGGATTCATGAGCGCCTACGACGTGCTCTGCGACCTGATATCGCGTTTCCGCCTGCTGCAACGCCACCCCCAGGACGAACTCTTCATCCGTCGCTTCCTGGAAACAGCCTACGCGGCGGAAGCCCAGGGCGCGCTCTCCCTGGCCTCCTTTCTGGAGTTGTGGACCGCTTCCGGGGACGAACATAAGGTTCCGCTGCCCGAGAATCTCGACGCCGTAAGGGTCATCACCATGCACAAGGCCAAAGGCCTTGAATTTCCCATCGTCATCGTGCCGTTCCATCATTCCAAAAGCTCGGGAAACGACGACCTTGTCTCCTGGAACACTTTTCCCGACGCGCCCCCGGTGCTCACGCAGCTTTCACCGGGCCTTGGCGACGATTACTGGGAAAAACATCTGCCCGCATTGCTCGAAATAATCAACGTGCTCTACGTTTCCTGGACCCGCGCCGTCCGCGGGTTGTACTGCCTGATAACCACCACCCCGCAATACGAAACGTCCTCGCCCCTGCTCTGCGCCCTGCGCGTGCTACTGCGCGCATTTTCCCCGGAAGACCCGGACATGCCTGTGCATCGCGGGGTCACTCCCGAAGAGCTGGACCTGGGGCCTGAAGACCAGGACCAGGAACCCCTTGCGCGCGAACCATCGCTACTGGCCGCAGCGGGCGACGTGCCCATGCAGTGGCTCCCCGGCCTGAAAATTTTCCGGTCCGAACTGGAAGAAGAAAATTTCGAGGCGCGCAAACGCGGCACGTTGGCCCACCGCTGTCTGGAATACCTCGCCTGTACCCAGGCCCCGGACACGGACGTGGACAACGCCTTGCGCGCCGGATTGCGCGGATACGCAGACCCCCACGACCCGGCCGCCTTTGCCGCGGCGAACAAGGAACTGGAGTCGCAGATCCACGCCATGCTCTCCTGGGTGCGCACGCATCCGGAATTGGAACCTCTTCTCAAACAGGGGCGCGGTGAACAGGAACTCCTCGACATCGCAGGGAACATTTATCGCGTGGATCTGCTTGCCTGGACCACTGCCGGACCCGTGGCCGTCGAATACAAGACCGGTGGAGAAAAACCGGAGCATCGGCAACAATTGCGCAATTATCTGCAGCTGCTGCACGCCTTGCCGCGCAGTGAGGGCCACTCCCCCCGCGGTCTTCTGGTGTATCCCGACCTCCAACGCATCACACCCGTGGAAAACTGACCATGCGTACCATACATGTAATACCCTGGAATTGCGACGCGTTCGCAGCCCTGACAAGGCTTGTGCACACCATTGACGCCTCCGCCGCGGCCGCAGGAGACCTGAGTGATTTCCTCTGCGTTTTCCCGCACCACCGCCCCGCCCGATATCTGCGCCGCAGTCTCTTTCTCGACCCGGAGCTGCCGAAACCCTGCCGCCCCCCGGAAATGGCGGCATCGGCGCAACTCTTCTCGCGTCTGCGCATCCGTTTGGAAAACGGACCCCTGGCGCACGCGCCGCATCACATTGCGGGGCGCCTGGACCGTGTGGAAGCGCTCATGCAGTGCATACGCGCCCTGCCGCAAAAGGATGGCGCGCCCTTGGCGGGTTTGCCGCTGCACGACCCCACGTTGTTCATCCCCTGGGGGCTGCGCCTGGAAGCGCTTTACGAGGAATGCGCCCGGCAAAGCGTCACCCCGAAAAACATCCTCTACACCGAAGAGCACGTGCAAGACTTTGCCGCCCGGCTTCTGGAACAGCTGGGAGACATCGGGGAGGCCTACGACGCCCTGCTCCTGGAACGCGGCTGGACCACTCCGGCCCGCGATGCGTTTCTTGTGGCGCAAAACAGCCAGGCGGCCTGCGAGGCGCTGGACGGCAAAAAGGTGATCATCGCCGGATTCCATGCCATGAGCGCTGTGGAGGAAAAGCTGTTCCATGAACTGTGGCGGCAAGGCGCGGCCATGGTGCTGCACAGCGACCCCGCGCTGGCGGCGAACGCCCCCGTACATTGGTCCTGCAAGGATCACGAGACCTTGTTGCGCACATGGGGCGCTCGCGCGGAACTGCTCTGTCCCGGCGGGGAAACAGCGGGCAACGCCCCCCCATCGATCCGCTATTTCGAAGGCTTCGACCTGCATTCCCAGTTGGACAATCTGCAACGCGAACTGCGTGCGCTTGCGGCCGATAATCAACGCGACATCGCCGTGGTCCTGCCCAATACGAACCTTTTGCTCCCCACTCTGCACCATCTGCCGGAGCCTGAAGCCGCCAACGTCACCATGGGCTATCCCCTGGAGCGTTCGCCGCTTTCCAGGCTGGTGGACTGCATCTTGCGCTTGCAGGAAAACGCCCGGCAAGACGCTGGATATTATTGGAGAGATCTGGTGGAGTGCATCCGCCATCCCTATCTCAAAATGTTGACCCTACCTGCCGATGTGGCGCAAAGCGCCCCCAGTGGTGGGGAAGCCGGGTTGCGGTCGGCGTTTCACGCCCTGGAAAACGCGGTGCGCTCCGGGCAGGCGTATATGAATCCTATGCTCTGGGAACCGGTTGAAGAACACGGGGGCTGGCGGACTTTGGCCGGAGACGCCAGGCCCGAAGATGTGCGCCGTCTTTTCCGCGAGGTTCTCGAGGCCTGCCTCGACCGCTGGCGGGAGGTGCGCAGTCTGGCGCAGGCGGCCGAAGCCCTGCAACATCTGTGCGATCTGCTGCGCACCTGCGGCGCTCCGCTCTGGAAACGCTTTCCCATCGACGCCGAATGCCTGCACCGCCTGCTCTACAACGTGATTCCCGCGTTGGGGCAAAGCAGTCTGGCCCGCGAGCCCTTGCCGCGGGAAACCGTGTTCGCCGTGCTGCGGCAGGAAATGCAGGATGAGCGCGTGCCTTTTGAAGCTGAAGACGCCGCCGGACTGCAATTGCTCGGCCTGATGGAAACCAGGCTGCTCCCCTTGGAAACCGTTGTCGTGCTCGACGCCACGGACGACGCCCTCCCCGGCCCTCCAGGCAATGACCCGCTCTTGCCCGACGGGTTGCGCCGTCTGATCGGGTTGCCGGACAGCCAGCAACGGGAGCGTGCGCTTGCGCACATCTTCTTCCGCCTGCTCCATGGCGCCCGCAACGTGGTGCTCATGTACCAATCCAGTATGGAGAGCGGCAGTCTTTGGGATGAAAAACGCTTGCGCAGCCGTTTTGTGGAAGAACTCATCTGGCGTTATGAACAAAAGGCCGGGCGCGTGGTGCGCCCCGGCGAACCTCCCGTCATGAGCGTGTGCTACCCGGTGAGCGCGCCGCGACCCTGCCGGCGGAGCATCGCAAAGAGCCCGGCCATCCGGGCCTCCCTTGATCAACTCCTGCACAAGGGGCTTTCGCCTTCATCCCTGGACGCCTATCTCTCCTGCCCGGCAAAATTCTATTACGAACGCATCTGCCGGCTCAAGCCGGCCCAGGAGGTTGTGGAAGACGGTGATCCTCTCGAAATCGGCGAGCTTGTGCATCTGGTGCTCGAAGAATACTTCAGGGACCGGCTGGGCGCCCCGCTGCATGGGGGCAATCTGGATCAAGACGCGCTGACCGCGCTGTATCTGGAGCGCTTGCGCCAGCGGGAGTTTTTCAACCGCATCCCCTATGACCAACGGCTCTTGCTGGAAAAGACTGGCCCCATTCTTCTGCGCGACTACCTGGCACACCTGCCGCCGACAACCGTTCTGGCGCTGGAGACCCCGTTGCAAGGTCGCCTGGATGTTCAGGGCCAAAGCGTGCGTCTGTGCGGCAAGGCGGATCGGGTGGACCAACGGGACGAGGGGCACGTGGTCCTGGACTACAAAACCGGATCTTTACGCCCGCCAGGTTCTGGATTCTGGAAAACCGCCCCATTATGGGAGCGCATGCGGCACTGGCCCGATTGCGAAGAGCCCAGCTCCCTACTTGCAAACGTCGCAACAGGATTGCAAAGCGTGCAACTGCCTTTGTACTGTCTGCTTTACAAACAGCAGACGAATATTCTTCCCGGGAACGCGGCCCTGGTGGAACTCCGGAACAAGGGCAGAGAGCGTCCTCTCTTTGGCAAAACAATAGAGGAAGAGGAGCGGGATGCAATCATCCAGGAGCAGCTTCCCGCACTCCTGGAATTTCTCGTGCGTCACATGCTGGAATGCCCCGCGTTCGCTCCCCGGGAAGACAAACATTGCCGGTGGTGCGATTACGCCGCCTGTTGCGTCGGCGCCGCGGCGGAAAGCATCACGTGAGAACGGTCAAATAAACCCCCATCCCCTGAAAATGCAGCGACAACCACATAAAACAAGCGCCAAGCACCACGGAGGGCTTATTGCGCAAGGGCGTAGCTCCGGCCTGCACCAGCCCCCAGCACAGACAGGCAAGCACCTGGCAGAGCAACCCCGTGGCGAAATAGATCACTTTCGGCTGCTGAAACTGCAGCGACCGCAATTCAGGCAACAGGACAAAGGCCAGCCAGCCCCCCAGAAACAGGCACAGACTGCCCGAGACCAGAGCCCAGGATGCGGCCTTTTTCAGGGCAAAGTTGTAATAGTCGCGGCCGAAATCCTCCTTATTGCGGCGTATCAGAAGATAGAACAATCCAATCCCCGCGCCGGCCGCCACGCACATGGCCAGGCATTCGGCCACAAGGGGAAGGAACGGCGACGTGAGTGTGAGGTTGGAAAACGAAGCCACAAAGGCTTCCGGAGACAAGTCCGCGCTGAACAGCTCGGGATTGTTCAAGCCGGTTCGCTTGGCCGCGAGAATGACCAGCAAGGCGAGCAGACAGAAAAAAACCGTGAGAACCCCCAAAAAGCTATGCGTTCCCTTGTGCTTGCGCATCGGCTTCCATGTGAGCCAGTACAGCAGGAGAAAGATCAGCGCCAGGGCGTAGAGCCCCCCGCACAGCAGATTCAAGGGGCCGGCGAGTTCAAGGGAAAACGCGGGCAAAGGCAGATCCGGCTGTTTGAGGTACAACGCGACCCAGCCGCCGGCCCAGCTCATGAACCAGGTGCCCAGCGTAAAGGGAATGGTGCACAGGGCCAGAATGCCGGCCATGGCGATCAACTGTCCTCCCAGTTTATCCAGAAAAACACGTTTGCGGGCAATGGCCAGCCGCTCCCCGAGCAGCGCCAGCAGGGGGGCGCCGCCAGCGGCAAAAATACACAGCCCCAACAGGCTATAAAGCAGCATTATTCCGAAAAAACGCAAGGTAAGGGCATCGAAATTCACAACGGCTCCTTGTATCTGCTGGAAAAAAATGGATGTTGCATAGTGTGTAAACGAATCCTACATGCCCGATTTTGCCCCGCAAAGCAACCAGGTGCTCTCTACCCTATGGAAAATGCAACGATTCCTTGCGAATTAAGCACTTGTAGCCTATTCTGCGGAATCAATAATGGGGATGCGCGCCCCCAGTTCCGCCACTTTCCCATCTTGATGCGGTTTTTCGCCCGAGGAGACATGCATGCCGCGCAACGCCATACTTTGTTTTGTATTATGCTGCCCCCTGCTCTGCCACTGCGCTCCACAGCAGGATGCGGCCATTCTCGCGCCCAGTACGGAATTTCGCATACGCAGTCTGGAAGCCAAATTTCTCGAGCTGGAGCAAAAACAGCAGGCCCTGGAAGTCATGGCCCGGGACCGTATTCAGGAACTGCAGCAATCGCTCGCCGTTGCGCAAGACGAAGTGGCGCAGCTCCGCGCCGTTCTCAGGGAAGACACGTATACGGAACCCCTCGCCCCTCCTCCCCCCCCACCCGCAAAACCAAGCAAGACAACGAAAGCGCCTGCGAAACGCGCTTCCAAGCCCGCTCCCAAAGCCGCTCCCAAGCCCGTGCCGGTGAAAGCCGCCCAATCCAAGCCGTCCGCTCCCGTGCCGCCCGCGAAAAAAAGCACGGACGGCATGACCCTCTACAAACAGGCCCTGGAGCACATCCAGGCCGGAGCGCCCGCCAAGGCCATCCCGCTGCTTCAGGAATTCGTCGCCCAAAACCCCTCGGACAATCTGACGCCGGACGCCTGGTTCTGGCTGGGGGAGTCCTATTATTTCCAGGGCGAATACGACCAGGCCATTCTGGCCTACAAAAATGTCGCGGGGCGTTTCCCCAACAACGCCAAGGCGCCGTCCGCCATGCTGAAAATCGGTTACGCTTACGAAAAGCTACAGGATTTCAACAACGCCCGCTTCTATTTGCAAGCCCTGGCGGACGAATACCCGCAAAGCGAATCCGCCGCCCTGGCCAAACAGGCTTTGGGGCGGCTGGGCAACTGACGCCCAGGCGATTGCTAGCCGCGTACCGTGGAGGGGGGGCATGTCCTTGACTCCGGACGAGCAAAAGGAATACTGGGCCAGCCTGGCCCTGCGCCACACGCAAGGCTTGGGCCCCCGCTCATGGAAACGCCTCCTCGCCGCCTATCACAGCGCTTATGCCGCTTTCAAGGATGCACGGCACTGGGCCGGACAAGGTTTGACGCGCCCCGCAGTGGCCCAGGCCGTGATCAACGAAGCATGGCGCACCAGCGCCCAGGCGGAATGGGAGGCCGTGCGCGACTTGGGCTGCGGCGTGCTGCTTTACACCTCCATGCATTATCCGCAACAATTACGAGAGATTCCCGACCCGCCCCTGTATCTCTACGCTCAGGGGGACGCCTCACTCCTGCGCACGCCGGGCGTGGGCGTTGTCGGCACACGGCAAAGCACGCGCTACGGCCGCGACACTACCCGTGAACTGTGCTCCGCACTCTCTAAATGGGGCGTGACCATCATCTCCGGACTGGCCTACGGCATTGACCGCCAGGCGCACATCTCCGGACTCGACGGCCTTGGCTCGTCCATAGCCGTACTCGGCGCGGGCCTGGATTCCGTGTATCCGGCGGGCAACGCGGACGTTCGCGCCCGCCTGAACAGAAAAGGCCTGGTGCTCACGGAGTACGCTCCGGGCGTGCGCCCCGAACCGCGCAATTTCCCCGTGCGCAACCGCATTATCAGCGGCCTCTCTCTGGGGATTATCGTTGTCGAGGCATCGGAAAAAAGTGGCAGCATCATCACGGCCAAACAAGCCATCGAGCAGGGGCGCGAGGTTTTCGCCGTTCCCGGCCCCCGCGGTTCCTCCAACCACACCGGCTGTTTCTGGCTGATCAACCAGGGCGCCAAACTCATATGCAACGCCAGGGACGTGCTCCGCGAGCTGGAACCACAGCTCAAACACTGGTGCCGTAATGAAAACACCGCCCTCTTCACGGAACGCCGTGAAATGCTTGAGCAGGCTCCTTTGCGCCGGGAGAAACCGCAACAAGCGGCAAGCCCTGCGCCGCCTGCCATCCCCGAAGGCCTCAACGAAGAGGAGCACGCGCTCTTTGTGACTCTGCGTCCCCAAAATCTGCACATCGACGACTTGGGCCGCCGGCTGGACTGGGACTCCGGCCGCGTGAGCCGCGTGCTGCTGCTTCTTGAAATGCGCGGCGTGGTGCGGCAGCTGCCCGGCATGATCTATGGCATTGTATGAAAATGTAGTGTATCAAGATGTTGACGCCTGCTAAGGACCGTCGCCCCTGCTTTGCGCCCATGCCATGCCGCTTTTTTCGCGAGCGGGGTCGTGCGTTATGAGGCGGGGCGTTTTCATCCGTGCCTTTTTCAGCGCCGGAGGAGGAGCGTGTGCAAAAAATACCCGTACGGCTGGCGAAACCCGGCATGATTCTGGCCAAACCGCTGCTGCGCGACAACGGTCTTGTGCTTGTCGGTGAAGGTACCGAAATATCTGAAAGCTTACTGAACCGCCTTCCGGGATTGAATATCGAAACCGTGGTGGTCAAAGGCACGCCCCTGAATCTGGACGGATTGGGCGGCAGTTCCGGTTACGCCAAACGCGCCGAACGCCTGGACCATCTCTTCCGAAAATACCGCGCCGATCCTTTCATGATGAAGCTAAAAAACAGACTCAAACAGTTTTTCCAGCTCAAGGCCGCCGCTGAAGCCGCGGCCGAGGCCGCCGAGCGTGAGGAAATGGAAAAAGAAGCCGCCGAACGGGTGCAAGAGGAATAGGACCATGGCCGACGACCTGCGCACCGAACACAAAGGACGCATCCTTGCGGTCAAGGATCTGCCCACCCTGCCCAAGGTGTTGGACGAGGTGACCGCGCTCGTGGAAGACCCCAACTCCTCCACCGAGCAAATCGCCAAGGTCATCTCCTATGACCAGGTGCTCTCGGCCAAGGTGCTCAAGATGGTCAATTCCCCCATTTACGGCTTTCCGGGACGCATCAGCTCCATCCAGCACGCCCTGGTGCTCCTGGGCTTCAACGTTATCCGCGGCGTCATCATCTCCACCTCTGTTTTCGATATCATGACCACCAGCATGGCGGGCCTGTGGGACCACAGCGTGGGGTGCGCCATTGCCTGCACCGAAGTGGCCAAGGCGGCGAAACTCAAGGACCCTGAAGAATACTCCGTCAGCGGGCTGCTGCACGACCTGGGCAAGGTGGTGGCCGCGGTCCAGTTGCCCGAAGCGAAGGTGGACATCGACACTCGCGTCAAGGAAAAGGATCTCACCTATATCGAAGCGGAAAACGACGTGCTGGGCTTCGGCCACGACCGCATCAACGCCTGGCTGGCGCAGCATTGGCATTTACCCGTGAAGATCAAGGAAGGAATCGCGCACCATCACAAGCCCTTACGCGCGGAACATTATCCGGCCTTTCCCTGCGTGGTGCATATCGGCAACTTTTTGGTACGGTTGCTGGAACAAGGCTCCGGAGGAGACGACAACGTCCCTGTCCTTGACCCCAACGCCATGAAACTGCTCAAAATCAAGGTGGTCGACCTGGAGCGCTGCCTGGATGTCCTGAGTGAAAAATTCATCGAAGTCTCAGACCTTTCCCTTTCATGATCCATACCCTTTCCGGACTTGACGCCGCTGCGGACGGCCTGTTTGCCCATCAGATCAACGCTCTCTGCATTACGGCGGACGACTCGCTGCTCCATATCCTCCAGGGGCTCTGGCCCGGCGACATGGTCCTGTGGAGCCGCTGCACCAAAAGCAGCGAAGCCCTGGAGCGCCTGTTTACCGAACCGCCTGACCTCTTGGTGGTGGACAACAACCTGCCGGACATGAACGGCGCCGAACTGGTGACGCTCATAAAAAGCGAAAACGTCTACCGCCAGGTTCCGGTCGTCATTTGCCTGCGCCGGGAAGACCTGGCCTCGCCCATTCAATGGTCTTCCCTCGAAGCCGACGATTTTCTCGTGCACCCCGTGCAGCCCGACGAAGCCAAGGCCCGCCTGGATTTGACCCTGTTGCGCGCCTCCCGCAGCCTGGACGCCAATCCCCTCACCCGGTTGCCAGGCAATACCTCGATCATCCAACGCATCCAGGAAATGATCGATGCGAAACAGGATTTCGCCCTCGCCTATGCCGATCTGGACTACTTTAAAAGCTTTAACGACAAATACGGTTTTTCCCGAGGCGACGAGGCCCTGCTCATGACGGCGCGCGTGATCGTCAACACCATTCGCGGACTGAATCTCCCGTTCTCATTTGTCGGCCACATCGGCGGCGATGATTTCGTTTTCCTCACCCCTCCGGAGCATGCGGAAAAAGCGTGTCAGAAAGTGGTGCGGCGATTTGACGCCATTGTGCCCAATTTTTATGATGAGGAAGACAGGGAAAAAGGCTGCATCACCTCCACGGACAGGCAAGGCCTTATTCGCACCTTCCCGTTGATGGCCATTTCCATTGCCGTGGTCTTCAACAGAAACGGACGGCTCCAGCACTACGGCGAGGCCTCACAAATCGCCATGGCCCTCAAGAAAAAGGCAAAAGAAAACCCACACAGTTCCTATGTCCTTGACCGACGCCATAACGCCCCCTGAGGTTGTCAGCGCTTTTCTGGAACACCTCCGTGTCGCCAGGGGCTATTCCGACGCCACCCTCGCGGCCTATGCGTACGATCTCGTGCAGTTTCACGTGTTTCTGCAACGCATCCAGGAAAGCGGCAAAGGCTTGTCCGCCCCAAAAGATGTGCACAAAGACCATGTGCGCCGATTTCTGGCGGACCTGCACCGGCAGGGCGTGCGCAAAAGCTCCATGGCCCGCAAGCTTTCTTCTCTGCGCTCCTTTTTCCGCCATTGCGCCGCCAAATCCATCATCGCCGACAACCCCGCCGCCGGCGTCCACAATCCCAAACAGGACAAGCCCCAGCCCAAGGCCCTGAACGTGGATCAAAGCACGGCCCTTGTTGAAACGCGGGCGGAAAAATCTTCGCGCCCCATGGATTTGCAAAGCCTGGCCATACGCTTGCGCGACATCGCTCTGGCCGAACTCCTGTATGGGGCGGGACTGCGCATCAGCGAAGCCCTGGGTCTGGACGCGCGCCGTATTTCCCCGAGCGACGGCACGGTGCGCGTGCTGGGCAAGGGCAGCAAGGAGCGCCTGGCGCCCCTCGGCGAACCTGCGCGGCAAGCCCTTGCCGCCTACCTGCGCGTACGCCACGTGCTCGACCCCAAAGGGAGGGAGGAAGCCCTTTTCCTCGGCGCGCGCGGCAAACGGCTGCAACGCCGCCAGGCCAACCGCATCATCGCCTCCATGGCCCAGGAAGCCGGTTTGCCCCAAAACGTCTCCCCGCACATGCTGCGGCACAGTTTCGCCACGCACATGCTCCAATCAGGGGCGGACATGCGGGCCGTGCAGGAACTCCTCGGCCATGCGCGGCTCAGCACCACCCAACGCTACACCCATCTGGAACTCGGACGCTTGATCGCCGTCTACGATAAGGCGCACCCCGGCTCCACACCGCTCTCGGGTAAAAAGAAGAACTCGTCGTAACCACCTGCCGATTTCTGGTGTATGAAGCGCACCGCTTCGAGGTCTGGGAAGGGGCGATGCGCGCCCATAGATAGCGACGGCAGCGCTTTCGTTTTCCCCCTCGATATCTCCATATGATTGCGAAGGCATTTTACGCTTGAAATGATCGCTTAACGGCGGGCAAAGCCCGCCTGCAAATCTTTGCCGAGCCTTCTAGCGCATTTTCGCCTTGAAACAAGGCTCTCCCCTGAAACAATTTTCAATTGTTCCAGGGAAATGCATAAGAGCATCTAGCGCTTTTCAAGCGTTAAATGCTCTAAATTCGTTTCGAAAAGAAAATGCGAGAGGGGAAACCCTTTGTTAGCGGCAGCCGTTAGGCGCGGTCGTTTCGCGCCTTACGGATGGCGACAGCAGAGCTAGGGGTTCCCCTCTCGCGCTCTCCCCTTCCCAAACTTTCCAATGTTGAGGAGGTTAACTATATCATCTTGCTTTCTTATGCTGTTTTTGAACGGCCTTCCATAATCATTTTCATTATAGAAACAGGCCCTAGGCACCATCGGTATCGTCTTGCTTTTTCTCCCTAATTTGTTCCTTCTCCACCGTTTCCCGCGCGGCAGGCGCAGACTCCCGAGTGGCGGACGTTTCGTCAACCGGTTGTGTTGTCTGCCGCGCGTGGATCATAATTTCTTCAGCCTCTCGCGCTCTCCCAAGTTTGCGTAAAATCGCGGCGCAATTTTCACATGCCTGCACGTGCAGCGGATGCCCCTTGCCCAAGGTGGCTTCGCGTATGGCGATGGCGCGTTTGATATTGCGCAGCGCCTCGGCGAAGCGTTCCATCTTGAAATATAGTACCGCCAGGTTGTTGCAATCCGTGGCCGTTGCGGAATGCTCTTTGCCGAATAGCGCCTCATCCATGCGCAGTGCGCGGACATAAAGGGCTTCAGCCTCGGCTTTCAATCCCTGCGCCAAACGTAGCGACCCAAGATTGGTACAGCTTTCCGCCACTTCCCGATGTTCGTCCCCCCAAATGGAAACCCTGATGTTCAAGGCGCGTTCAAGCAAGGATTCGGATAGTTCCAACTCGCCCAATCTGCGGTACAACTCCCCCAACACGTTGGCGGCACGCGCCGTGGCAAGATGGTCGGGACCATGCAATTTTTCCTGAAGCTGCAGTGCGCGCGCGTAAAATGGTTCCGCATCGGCATAATTACCCGCGGAAATATGGGACTTGGCCCGGCGTACACATTCCGCCGCCGTGGCGGGGAGGTCCGGTTCACTATCGGCAGGGCGCACCGAAGGCGCGCGCGGACGCTCCGCCACAGGCTCCCGGAAAACGACATCGGGCTGTATCGAGGCACCAGGCACACTTTTTTGAGCCTCCGCCCCTGGGGAGCCCCCTCGCTTTGAACGGAAAAAGAATCTACCCACCATGGATACCATGCTTTGCACAATTCCACTGGAAGATGATGAAGCATCCTGTCGCGTCTCGGGTTCACGCATGTCAGGCAGCCGGGATTGCAATTCCGCTTCTGCATCCTGCTCTCCTTCCCTGCCCAGTTCGACTTGATCCGACACATGAGGTTCATGGGGCGCAGTGGCGGCCGCTTCCGTTGATTCCCTGAAGCCGTCCGCAGTATGTTCCGCAGCGCGGTATGCGTTTTCCATTTCCTGTTCTTCGGGATCAGGCAAGGCCGGGGGCTCGGCATCCGCCCCTTCCGCCCCCATTCTTAGGGGCAATTCGTCTTCCCCTTTGGCAAGCTTGAACTCCCCCATCTCCCAATTATAGAGATCCTGTTCACAATCTTCCTGACAGATGAAAGCCTTCCGCTCCACGCACGCACCACGCCCAACGCCATCCCTTTCCCCGCCACCGGCTTCCGGTTGCCACATCATTTCCGAGACATCATCCTGCACGTCCTCTTGCTCCCCAATCCCGGCATCATGCCCGGCAGCTTCAGACTCAGGGGGAAGCTCGGTTTCCGACCGGAGCTCGCCCGCCCCCATGGAAGGGGGTGCGTCCCGTGTCTCTTCATCGTGCGGTTCCACCTCCACCATGGGGGGCAATACAATCTCCGAAACCAGCTCCTGAGCGCATTCGGTGAGCATTTCCTGAAAAGGTTGAGAATTGGCGCCGCCATTGACGACATACTGTCCGTTGGGCGCACTGCCGGCCGAGTTGTCACGCAAGGACCGCAATTCCCTCTCCACGGACTGTAGGCAGGATTCGTAAAACAACCCTTGTTCCCGCACTCCTGAAGCGAGATCCGTCTTAATTTCCCTGCGAAGCGACTCCAGGAGGGTACGACGTTTATCGTGCTCCACGAGTCCCCTGGCCAGGCCGCATAATCCGGAAGCGGGGGCGCAGGCGCTTTCTTGGGCATACAAGTGCAACACGCCGCACGCAGCGCCCTCTTTGAGCGATTCCCCGCCCTGCTCCGCATCAAGCCCGAGGCAGCGCAGCATGGGACCCAAAGGCATGCGCCCGCCCCCTCTGATACAGCATAAAGCCAGGGCGGCATGCACTTCTGGGCGCAGCAGTCCCAAACACTGACGCACGACGGCATGCCGGATGTCTCCCTCCTCATTCAGGGATTCGGCCAAATCCTGAAAATTCCTCTCCGTCTTGGCCGCAAGCACGCCCAGCAAATCAATCATGAGCGCATTGCCCCCAAGGGCGTTGACCAGGTACAATGCAGCCATACGCTCGGCCTGCTTCAATGCGCGGCGACCGGAACGCCCCCGCAAAAGACCAAGCGCTTCATTGTCCGGCATGGAGTCCAAAAAGAGCGCGCTTTCATCGAGTTCCTCTCCGGGCTTGGGCAAACGGACGACACAGCCTCCATGCTCCCGGGGAAGTAACCCGTCCCAGCGGCCGTTCGGCCATCCTCGCAATACCAAAAGCCAATTTTGATGCCGCGTGAGCCATTCGCGCAGCACACGCGCCGGTTGATCAGTATCCACAGGCAGCCCCAAGCTCATGGTGCAGGCTGCCAGTTCGTATCGTAAAAAAGACTCCACTCCCCAATCCATCCACAACACGGCCATCAAATCCTGCTGATGGCGCGTGGCGTAATCGATAATCAACTGAGAACGTCCCACTCCGGAAGCCGCAGCCGTAACACAACAGGCCGTAGCGTCGCGACACAGGGCATCGAGCTCACGCTGCTCTTTTTCACGGGCGCAATAAAACGGCGAGCGTTCCTCAGGGACGCGCCAAGGCTTGCAAACGGGCAAGGGCGCCGCAAAAGCCTGGCGCCTTTGCAACGAGGGGAGGGAAACCGCCATTTCTCCGGGAGGGAGCCCAAGCTTTTCTCCAAGATACACGGCGAGAAGTTCCATGCCTCTCGCTTCCGAAAGAAAAAAATGGCTCAAGGGCGCGAATGGCGCGGGGATGTTCACCACATCCTCCCGCCGAAAAACGACGGGAACAAACCGGGTTTCCAACTTATTCAGCAAGGATGGCGAAAGCACGGGCCCACGCCACAGGTCGCCTTGTTCCTGTTCCGCACGCTCCTCAAAAATCTCCAGATAGTCGCGGCTGCACACTACGAGCACGCAATCCGCACGGGCGACCTGCGCCGTATGCCATGCCTGCCAGCCTTCCGCGGGAAACGCCTCTTGCTGGTCCGTGCGACAATCAAACCCAAGCCTGCGCAACCGCTCGCACAGCTCGTACACTCGCTCCAAATGTTCCGTGGAGTCGTGGCTGTAGCTTATATAAAGCAACGGCGGCGTATGCTTATCCTGCTGCATAGTATGCCTCATACCCATGCCGTAACATAACGGCGTATTGTGCGTTCATTTTTCGTAATGCAACTCAACGTGAGCACCTTTAGCATCACGAGCGGCAAGGCAGCAAGCAACTCCCGTTCTTGTATCGCCGTAAAACCGATTAAGCCGGCCAAGGCGAAAACTCGGAGAGGTTCACTCTCCCCAGGCGTCCCCTCCTCACATCATGCGGATTTCACTCAAACCGGAAATTGAATGGTCGCTCCCACACCTGTTCAATTACGGAAGACCATCGAGGCGGGCATCAATTGAGCGAATAAATACGTACAATTCCGCAGTGGGACTCCGCCAGGGAGGAAACGTCCCCCTGGCCCAGTGGACATCATATCATAACTCATCGCCAGAATAACAAATTAAGCACAACAACATTGGGAGATTCTTGAAAACCATTTAATCCAAACGGCCGCAGACAATAAACGGCCACATGTGGTTAGGGTTGCGCGGGCTTCCACGCCTATCCAAGAAGCATGACCGCAACGGGCAGAGTGCCCATGGCCAGGAGGGTTTGTATGGTGATAATGGCGGCCATGAGGCCGTCGTCTCCCCCGAGTTGTCTTGCCAGAATATAGGAAGAAGTCGCGGTGGGTAATGAGGTGAAAAGCACGGCAATGATGCGCGCTGGTTCGGGCACGTTGTACAGTGCGCACGCAAGGGCCGTGACCAGAGGCAGGAGCATAAGTTTAAATAATGAGGAGCAGCACAGGGCCAGGACATTGGTGCGTAGATGGAAGAAACTCAATCCCGCGCCAACGGCGAGCAATCCGAGCGGAAGTGCCGCCCGCCCCAACACGTGGACCACCTCGAACACGCTTGGAGGCAGCGACGCTTTCGACGTGTTCAAGGCAATGCCCACCACGCAACTGATGATCAGCGGATTTTTGAGCAGCGAGTATACGGTGCTCCAGACCCCCGCCTGGCCATCGCCTCTGCCCAGATAAGATACGACGCTGACGCAAAGCACGTTGACCAGAGGCACTATGGCGATAATGGCAATCGCCGAAAGCGTCACGCCTTCGCTCCCCGCCAGGGCGGCGGCGCCGGCAATGCCGACATAGGTGTTAATGCGCACCGCCCCCTGAAACAAGGAGGAAAACGCCGGCCCGTCCAGAGGAAGCCAACTGCGGACAAACAAGGCGATTCCGCTGATGGAGAGCAGACCGGTGACTATCGCCCCTCCCATGGGCAAGACCGCGTAGTCCGTAAAACGCGCTGTGGAAAGATTGCCGATAAGCAGACAGGGGAAAAACACATAATATGTGACCCGTTCGGCTTGGCGCCAAAAGTGTTGATCCAGGAATCCGGTGCGTTTAAAAACACACCCAAGCAAAATCACGGCGAAAATGGGCAGTAGAACGCTCACCTCTCACCTCATGAAAAAAATGTCGCTATCGGCTCTGCCAGAAAATAGAACAATACCGCCACAACAACCAGGCTTGCGTTGCGAAGTACCTGATTATAGAGGATAAGCTTCAATGCCATGCGGGGCTTGAATATCCCTGCGTAGTAAGGGAATTGATGTCTGAACGTCCGCATTGGCGTGGAGAGGATGTTACCGACCAAGAGCGCCATAACCACTTGATTGGCACCCAATCCGCCATCCTGCAGCAAGGCCCCTGCCGCGGCCAATCCAGCCGTGAACTCGGCCGCCACATGAAAAATAACTATGCTTATGGCCTGAGGTGGGAGAAAGGAAAGGACCGAAACATGCTCGGCCATAAATTTTTCCAGCCAGATAAAAAGCCCGGCCTCGCGCAAGGCGTAAAGGGCAATGTAGATGGGCACCGTGAAGAATGCAACACGACGCATGCGTTTTTTAAGACGCAGCCAACTCTTTCGAACCGCATCCTTGAATCCGGGACTGCGATGCTCGTCGAGCCTGCACACGATGCACCCTTCCGGCAACGGTGGGAGCAGGTAATGGCCCAAAGCCACTATGCACGCCGTGCGCATGACAGCCGAAATAAAGGTGAGCCCCACGTAGAGAAAAGCCGCCCATCCGATAAAGGGCAGTGTTATGAAAAACATTGTGGGCAAATGCGTGAAATACGTCGGCAAGCTATTAAACATATTGGAAAGAATCAGCTCCCGATTGCTCATTTCTCCTTTGGCGTGTGCCTCGGAAAGCATGGAATTGGCCGCAACGCCGGAGAAAAACGCCATGGAGAAACTGGCGCCTGCCACATCCTGCAGTCGTCCTGCGCGCACGAGCGGCGCCGCCAGTTTGGCCATGGCGCGCGTCCAGTTCAACGCTTCAATGAGATTGGCGATAAAAAGCCCTAATGCGATAAAAAACAAAAGCCTGAGCAGGGGCCACCCCAAACCGCCCCAAAGCCCCGCCCAATCCGTAATCCATTCCATGATACTTTCGTCTCCACTTGTTCTGGCCCGCACGGCAATGCCGGCTGACAATGACACGTGCGCCGTGTTGCCCGACGCATCAATACGACTTTCGAAAAAAACTTCCTAGGGCCTGTTTCTAGGACCTGTTTCTAGACTGTGTTTCTAGACTGTGTTTCTAGACTGTGTTTCTAAATTCGCCACTCGACTCTTTGACCAGAGCGCACACCATAACATTGTATATTTGTTGAAAAAACAAGAATTTCATTGTTCTATTTCCGGCGTCCAGGGGCCTCCCCTGGTCGTCGTGCGGGCGCGAACGCCCGCGACTTTATACTTTTTTTCTTTAAGTCCGGAAGTCGTAGTCGTTATGAAAGGAAAGGGCGAGAGGGAGAACCCTTTGTTAGCGGCAGCCGTTAGACTCGGTCGTTTCGCGCCTTACGGATGGCGACAGCAGAGCTAGGATTTCCCCTCTCGCGCTCTCCCCTTCCCAAACTTTCCAATATTGCGAAATTAACATTCATCATTTTGATTTTTCATGTTTTTTGTTGAACGGTCTTCCCAACTCTTTGTATCTTAGAAACACGCTCTAATAAAGGAAGTCAGAATCTATCATGTTCAGGGGAGGTATGCTCAAGCCGTAGCCGGTAGGCGGGGCGTTGGCCTCCGGCGGAGATTGGGCCCTAGCGCATTTTCGCCTTGAAACAAGGCTCTCCCCTGAAATAATTTCCAATTGTTCCAGGGAAATGCATAAGAGCATCTAGCGCTTTTCAAGCGTGAGATGCTCTAAAGGAAAAAGCCTTGTCGGCAAAATGCGGTCTTTCCCCGCGCCCCATGATTAACGATAAACAAAGTAATGGATGTCCGAGAAAAACAATTCTTTCAACGCGAGAATCATCCCGAACCAAAATAGCTTATGCCTCTGGTTATACGACAAATTCACGACGCCTGTCGCGCTGTCGTAATAACGCGAAAACAGCAGGAAGTTTATCGGCTTCCCGCTGTTTTCGCACTAAAGGTTTTCCCCTCAAAATTGTGAGAAGAATTATCCCAAAGCAATAACTACAGATCCTGCAGAATCCAAACAGCACGCCCGTAAATGCGTTCGCCGCGCTTATCAACAGGGAGATACTGCTCAGGGTGCTGGGGATTTTCGGAACGAAGCACAAACCGGCTGTTTTCGGGATCGTGAAAAATGCGCTTCAGCGAAAGTCCCTCAAAAGGAATGTAAATGGCATAGATCTCACCAGATTCAACATGCTTCAGCGCAGTATCGATACCTACGTACGAGTTGCGCCGAATAATGGGCTCCATACTGGAAGCGCTCATTTTTACAACCTGTATGGAAGGTTTGGCAAAGGATTGCGGGATATTGAGCTTACCCAAAGGCAGGGGCGCCCACTTATCAGGCTCCTCACCCTCAACCTGCATGGAATGGACGGTGACAAGCGTTCCCTTGTTGTCAGGCCCTGAATAATCCGCATACGGAACTTTCACACCCTCTTGTTGGGGCCCGTCGGAAGGTACATATTCGCCATGCTTATTCTTGAGATACCAGGGGCCAATGCCTTCTTCCAGCCAATCGGGATTCAAACCGAATTTTTTGAACAGCTTGAGATACCATTCGGCCGGCACGGAATCGCGGCGTTTCGCATCTGAAATACTTGACTGACGAATATCAAGCACTTCAGCCAACTGCACCTGGGTCCGCGTATTTATCGCAAGCTTGATGCGCTCAAAGACATCATCAAAGGTAGACAAGGCATACTCCTTTCTAGAATCCCAGGCATTGACGCCAAGGATTGTTTGGTTCTTCTTTAGGACAAAATTACAAATAAATACGCCTGCGCTTTTCACGAGAGCATCTCACGCTTGAAAAGCGCTAGATGCTCTTATGCATTTCCCTGGAACA
>CAZFCK010000064.1:0-21090 GCA_964517355.1 uncultured Desulfovibrionaceae bacterium
CGCACGACGACCAGGGGAGGCCCCTGGACGCCGGAAAACGGACAATTTTATTCTTATTTTTCAACAAATATACAATGTTAAAGTATGCGTCCTGCTCAGGAAGTCGAGAAATAACCACATTTCCGAAAGGTTTTTAACTCGTTGGAAGCATTCCCGTTTCAAAGCCTATACGCTCTAGCCGCCGCTGATGAGCTGCAGGGCCATCTTGGGCAAGGAGTTGGCTTGGGAAAGCATGGCCACCGAAGATTGGGTGAGGATTTGATTGCGCACGAACTGGGTCATTTCCTGAGAGATGTCCACGTCGGAGATGCGCGATTCAGCGGCTTGCAGGTTTTCCGCCTGGATGGACAGGTTGCTGATGGTGTTTTCCAGCCGGTTTTGCAGGGCGCCGAGATGCGCGCGGATTTTATCCTTGGAGATGATCGCGTTGTTGATGGCGTCCAGGGCCTGCTGGGCCAGGGCCTGGGTGGAGATGGAGTTGCCCGCCGGATTGTTGGGGTCGGCTCCCATGCCCAAACCGAAGGCCGAGGCTGTGGCCGTGTTGATCTGGATGTAGTAGTAATCTTCATCCGAATCGTTCGACGTGCCGAAGTGAACCTTGAGCATGCCCTCGGATTGAACGCCTTGGCCGTTGTGGGCGCCGGAAAGGTTGCCGTCCAAAAGTTTGACGCCGTTGAAGTCCGTGGACATGGCGATACGAGTGATTTCCGAGGCCATGGCCTGGTATTCGGAGTCGATCATCAGCCGCTGCGTGGAATTGTAGGTGCCTGTGGCCGCTTGTTCAGCAAGCTCTTTCATACGGATGAGTTTTTCATCGATGATCGAAAGAGCGCCGTCAGCGGTCTGGATCAGGGAAATGGCGTCGTTGGCGTTGCGCACGCCCTGGTTCAAGGTGGTGATTTCGGAACGCATCAGCTCGCGAATGGCGAGTCCGGCTGCGTCGTCGGCCGCTGAGTTGACCCGCAGTCCAGTGGAAAGCCGCTGCACAGATGTACCGAGGTCACTGTATGCCGAACTCAGGTTGCGGGCGACATTCATAGCCATCATATTATGATTGATGACAAAAGACATAGCTATCTCCAGTATCTATGCTGTTTGCGGCGTTATTGCTTGAACAGGGATCCATCTCGTGGAAAAATTTTCCCCTGCCTGTGGTCTGCTCTTCAGGAAGCAATATGCATACCAACGTTAAGAGCTTAAGATGCCCTTAACGTTCAGGTGTCTGGAGTGAAAAAGAGGCGCTATTCCGGTCTGTTATTGTGGGGTTGTTTTTTTGACGCGCGGAATCGCCGTAGTGTTTTTATGGGGAGAGACACCTGCATTTGTTTGTAACTTGCCGTAGTAAAGATAAAAGTTTGGAGAGACTTTCACGGAAGGGGGGAGGCGCCTTTACGCCGGGGCGGAGCCCCAAAATGGCCCCTCTTAACATTGAAATCGCTAGATGCTCTTATGCATTTCCCTGGAACAATTGGAAATTGTTTCAGGGGAGAGCCTTGTTTCAAGGCGAAAATTCGCTAGAAACAGGCCCTAACCTGCGGAAAAGAAGGCGCTTTGTCGTCACGAATCCATTACGGGATACGCCGCACGTAGGACGCGGCTTTGCCTGCCGGAGTCGTTGGAAAACGGCAACGCCTGTCCGCGAGGCATGCGGAAAAAACCCCGCCGCCATAAGGCGGCGGGACATGACGATAGCATGTGGGGGGAGGGGCGTTTCGCGATGCGCGATTGTTGCAACCGGCTTCAGGGAAAAGGATTCTCTGTCCTTGACTAACTATCGGCGGGGTAGGGCGGATGTTGTCCCCCCGGGGTTAGGTTGCGCCTCGTGTGGGAAAACATTCGATAGGTTCTTTGCCGGAGCGCCTGGCGTCGTCTATGAGATCCTGCAGGCTGATGGAGTCCAGCTTGTCATACATGGCCTGGCTGGCCTCGATCCACACTTTGCGGGTGTAGCAGTCGGCGGTGATGGGGCAGCATTCCGGATTTTTCACGCAGCGGGTGAGGGAGAGTTCATCCTCAAACAGGCGCACCAGCTCCCCTATGGTAATCTTTTCCGGGGTGACGTTGAGCATGTGCCCCCCTTTCGGACCGCGTTTGCTTTTGATGAATTGCCCCTTCTTCAGCGGTCTGATGAGTTTTTCCAGATACTTGACTGAGACGCCTTGGCGTTGTGAGATGTCCTTGATGCGCACCGGGCTGCCGTTGCTGTGTATGGCGATATCCAGCAACATGCGTGTGCCGTAGCGGCTGCGGGTGGAAAGTTTCATGAACCCCTCCTTGAATTCTGTAGCATCGGCTTATTTCATGCCGTTGTGGTGTTAAATGTCAAGTGTCAATTGGCGGAGCGCGCTCCTGAGAAGGCCTTCTACCCCGGAGTGCGGCGGCGCCGGATGGTTCCCCATGGCTTTGCGGTGCTTCGTGATGTGCCACTTTGGATGGCTACATTTCTTTATAATTATGACACAAAAAAAGAGGGAAATCCAGAGCGCGCATGACTAAAAAACATATCATACGCGATGTATTCGCCAATTTTCTTCAGAATGACAACACGCGGGCGCGATATTACTGCGCGTCAGGGGCGCTGTTGCAATGCGTTTCTCCGCCCCATATTTCCTGGACGCCTTGTGCGGTTTGCAGCAGGAGTTGCCCCTGTGGGCCCAAGCCCAGGGCTTTGCCGCACACATCTTTGCCGGCCAGATGCGCACAAACCCGCGGCGGCCAGGGAAGCGCCAGCTGACGCCACATTTGCGCCAGACAGGGGTAGCCCTCCGCAAGCCAGAGAGGGAGGAGCCGTTCCAGCTGCGTGAGTATTTCGCGTAAAAGGATTTCCGGGTTGTGGCGCGTTCCGGTGAGCATGCGCAGGGAGGCGGCGGGCTGCCCCACATGGCGTAATTGCTCACCAAGCGCGTTGATGTTGCAGCCAAGGCCGCAGACGACGATCCAGGGCGCCCCAGCCTCATGTCCGGCGCATTCGCAGAGTATGCCGCTAAATTTGCCCCAGCCCCCGGAGGTTTTGAGGAGCACGTCGTTGGGCCATTTAAGTGCGGGAACCACCGCAAATTTCTGCACGGCGAGCGCTACGGCAACGCCCAGGAGCAAGGGAAGGCTTGCAAGGCGG
The DNA here is from genome assembly GCA_964517355.1 of uncultured Desulfovibrionaceae bacterium. Taxonomy (GTDB): domain Bacteria; phylum Desulfobacterota; class Desulfovibrionia; order Desulfovibrionales; family Desulfovibrionaceae; genus CAZFCK01. The sequence goes on from CAZFCK010000064.1 coordinate 3,116, forward strand.
TCTCCGGGCACGTCCAGCCGCAGCAAAAGGGAAGCGTGGAGATTGTCGGGAGGTGAAAGCCACGTTCGTCCCCCGCGTCCACGGCCATGGGTCTGTTCTCGTGCGGCAAGCACATAGCCATGGGGGAGCGCAGCTCCTTGCCGCAATTGGCGTAGCAGGAGGTCATTGGTGGATGTCGCACGCTCCAGCCATACGGGGGGCGCGAAAATGCGTTTGTGGTTCAAGCGGCCATACATGCGTTTACATTTGCTTGGAATCCGGTTAAGAGGCAAGAAAGAAAATGCGGCACAAAATGATATATAATGATGTATAACCGTTAACCCTGCATTCTGGCGCCCTCTGGAAGCAAAGTCCCTGCCGATAGTTTTACTGGCCTTCGAAATACCGAGCAAATAGATACAGTTGATTTTTCCCGCTCCAAGGCGGGGACTTTTGGCGAACTCTCGATTCTGCACTGTGCCGTGTAACAATAAAATATTGTTAAATCGGAGTCCCTTATGCTGCAATCGCATCTGTTTTCCCTGCAAAACATTGTTGACGGCCAAGGCCTGGACTTAACGCTGACGGGAATGGCCATAGTCTTCGCCGCGCTGATGTGTATAAGCGCGTTTATTTTTGTATTGCCCAAGGTTTTGGCTTGGCTGGAGCATATCTTCCCCGAGGCGGATTCGGTCTGCACGGTGGAAGAAGACAACGCCGAGCTTGAGGAACTGGCCGTAGCGGCCGCCTGCGCCTTGCATGCGCGTGTGCTGGCGGTTTCCGGCGCCGCCGCGCGTTGAGGCTTCGGCGCATCCTTTTCTCAAGGGAAAAAGCGTTGGCGTTGCGGGAGAATCTGTGAAACCCGTCGCCTCCGAGGGCCACGCTCGCGCGACGCGAGGCCGGCTCCGGTCGGCGAATTTCCGGGAACGGATAAAAACCGTCTGTTTCAGTTGAAAGAAAACATTTCCCTCCTGAGACCACGCAACGCTTTTCACAAGCACGTTCCTGAGCATTTCCGGCAATGCTCCCACGCCCGTGGCCTTGTTTCAGTTCCGCGCGGCATGGGCCCTCACCTATAAGGATAATTATGGATATATTTCTGCAGTTCTTGAAAACCACCGGCATCGCCAACCTTACTTTCGGCAATTTGATAATGATCCTCATAGGCTGTACCTTCATCACGCTGGCCATCCGCAAGCATTATGAACCGCTGTTGCTGTTGCCCATAGGTTTCGGCGCCATTGTGGGCAACATCCCCAGCATCGAAGGCATGCCTCTGAGCGTCTACGATCCGGGCAGCGTGCTCAGCTACATCTATTTCGGCGTGACCCAAGGCATCTTTCCCCCGTTGATTTTTTTGGGAATCGGCGCCATGACCGATTTCTCCACCATGCTTTCCAACCCCAAGCTCATTTTACTGGGCGCCGCCGCGCAGGTGGGCATATTTATCACGCTTATCGGCGCGCTTTTTCTCGGATTCACCCCGGAAGAATCCGGCGCAATAGGCATAATCGGGGGCGCGGACGGCCCCACCGCCATTTTTCTCGCCTCCAAACTGGCGCCGCATCTACTCGGGGCCATCGCCATTGCCGCGTATTCCTACATGGCTCTGGTGCCCGTCATCCAGCCGCCCATCATGAAGCTCTTGACCACGCGCAAAGAGCGGCTGATCCGCATGAAGCCCCCGCGCGTGGTGAGCAAGCGCGAGAAGATGATTTTTCCGGTGGCCGCGTTTCTTATCTCGGCCATGATCGCCCCAGGCTCTATCGCCCTGATAGGCATGCTTTTTTTCGGCAACCTACTCAAGGAAAGCTGCGTGACGGAGCGCCTGGCGCAGACGGCGCGTACCGCCATGGTCGATATCGTCACTATTCTGCTCGGTTTTTCAGTGGGCGCCAGCACGCAGGCCCAAACGTTCCTGCAGCCGCGCTCGTTGCTCATTTTCGGCCTGGGCGCGTTCTCCTTCGCCATTGCGACGGCGGGGGGCGTGCTTTTCGCCAAGTTCATGAATTTTTTCGTCAAGGAAAAGATCAATCCTCTGGTGGGAGCGGCCGGGGTCTCGGCCGTGCCTGACGCGGCCCGTGTGGCGCAGATGATGGGACAGAAGGAAGATCCGAACAATTTTCTCCTGATGCATGCCATGGCGCCGAATGTGGCCGGTGTCATCGGCTCTGCCATAGCGGCCGGAGTTCTCTGGTCCGTTATGGTGCACTAAGCCTCATATTGAGAGGAAGCCCACGTGGCAAAAAAACATATCCAATTCATGTGTACGGCCTTTCGCGACGGCTTTCAGTCCGCATACGGCGCCCGCGTGTTGACCGCCGATTTTCTTCCCGCCTTGGAAGCCGCCGCGGATGCAGGCATCCGCTGGTTCGAAATGGGCGGGGGGGCGCGTTTTCAATCGCTGTATTTCTATTGCGACGAAGATGCGTTCGCCATGATGGACGCCTGCCGGAGAGTGGCCGGACCGGACGCCGAACTGCAAACCTTGTCAAGGGGCGTCAATGTGGTCGGCCTCGAATCGCAATCGAGCGATGTCATTGACCTGCACGCCAAGCTTTTCAAAAAGCACGGCGTTTCCATGATCCGCAACTTCGACGCGCTCAACGACGTCAACAATCTGATTTACAGCGGCCGGCGCATCGCCGCGCACGGACTCAAGCATCAGGTCTGCGTGACCATGATGGCCTTGCCGCCCGGCGTGTCCGGCGCGCATGACGCCGCGTTTTACGTGAAAACCCTCCAGGATATACTGGATTCGGGCCTGCCCTTTGATTCGGTGTGCTTCAAGGACGCCTCGGGCACCGCGACTCCGTCCACGGTTTATGAGACCATCAAGGGCGCAAGGAAAATTTTGCCCCCGGAAACGCTTGTGCAGTACCATACCCATGAAACGGCCGGAATCGGCGTGGCGCAGCACCTTGCGGCCCTCAAGGCGGGCGCGGACGCGCTGGATCTTTCCCTGGCGCCCGTCTCCGGAGGCACGTGCCAGACCGACGTGATCACCATGTGGCACGCCTTGCGCGGGTCGGATTATACCCTTGATGTCGATATCGACAAGGTTATAGAGGCGGAAAGGGTTTTTAAAGATTGCATGAAAGACTATTTCATGCCCCCGGAAGCCACCATGGTGGAGCCCATGATCCCCTTCAGCCCCATGCCTGGAGGCGCGCTTACGGCCAATACCCAGATGCTGCGCGACAACAACATCATGGACCGCTACTCCGAAATAATCGAAGCCATGGCCGAAGTGGTGCGGCGGGGGGGCTTCGGCACGTCCGTGACCCCTGTTTCCCAGTTTTATTTCCAACAGGCGTTCAACAACGTCATGTTCGGCCCCTGGAAGAAAATCGCCGACGGCTACGGTAAAATGGTGCTGGGCTATTTCGGCCGGACACCGCTGCCCCCCGATGTGGAAATCGTCGCTATCGCCGCTGAGCAGCTGGGGCTTTCTCCCACGGAGCGAACGCCTTTGGAGATCAACGACGCCGATCCCGCAAAGGGGCTGGAGCCGGCGCGCGCCCTGCTGCGAGACGCCGGCTTGCCTGAAAGCGATGAAAACCTTTTTATCGCGGCCACATGCAAGGAAAAAGGCATCGTCTTTCTACGGGGCGACGCCAAGGTCATGGTGCGCAAGAACGCACCCGGGCGCCAAACGCGCGACAATTTGCCGGCTGTGACCGGCACTGCCGTGCCATGCGTTATTGAGGATGGCCCCGTTGAATATCACGTCAGCGTGGGCACTTCCGTGTTTACGGTGCGTCTGGACGGCGAGAATGCGGAAGTCAACGGCCGCGCCTTCACCGTAAGCACTGCCGGCCAGCCCCATTCTGTGGTCGGTCAGGAGGCGCAGCCCCCCAATGGGGGAGCCCCCGTGGAAGCGCCCATGCCCGGCGTGGTGTTGCGGTTGACAGCAAAACCCGGTGATCGGGTGCGCAGCGGCCAGGCCCTGGTGATCATCGAAGCCATGAAAATGGAGGTGGAAGTCACCGCGTCCGTGAACGGCGTGCTCGGGGCTTTTACCGTTGCGCAGGGCGATCAGGTTGCCGGAGGCCAGGCCTTGGCATATATCAACTGAAATGATTTTAGGTATCCGCGCGAGAGGGAATCCTTTTCCAGAAGGCGCCCTCCCGGAAGCGGTATCATCATCTGCTAACACTCCCGGACTATTTTTTTGGGGGGCGGGCGCTGCAGTGCTCCCGCGCTTCTGAGAATTCATGTGCGCGCGGAGTTCAAACGAATGGCGACAATGAGGTGACCGCATGTCCAGCCAATCAAGCTATGCATATTATAAGAACGACCTGGGGAAAATGCCCCCCTTGCGAGCTATCGCGGAAACCCTGCTTGCGGATAAGCGCATTCGCACGGTGAACGCGGCCGAGGCCTACGAACTTTCGCTGCGTCAGTGGGATGTGCAGGAAACGGATCTCGAGATTTATCCTCCCGCCGCCAAGCGTCTTGGTTTGCCTGCGGGGGCGAAGGTGCTCAACAATTGCCACGGCAAGATCATCGGCCGCACCGCCATGGCCAGGCGTTTTTACAACCGGCTCTCGAGTCAGGAAAAAGTGAAGGTGCTGGGCGACCTGCGCGAGGCTGTCTCCGATTTGCAAAAGCGCCCCTTGATCAAGGCTCATGCCGTGGTGGGGCTGGACAAGGATTTGATGCTCAAAGCCACTATTGTTGGGGGCGAAGACGACGCATGCAACATTTTCAACTGGCTCGTGAACTTCACGCCCTTTGACGAACTGGCCGAGGAATACGCCACAAGCCCCATGCTCCCCATCCAGGATATCATCATCATCGGCGATAACCTGTGGCGCAACGACGACCCCTATTATCACAATCAGGGATTCCCGCAGCTGGCGCTGGTGGATGAGGAGGCCAACGTCATTTTCAATTTCGGCATGCGTTATTTCGGGGAGCGCAAAAAGGGCACCCTCACTCTGGCCTGGACCTCCGGCATCCGCGTGGGCATGGTCGCCTGCCACGGGGGCGTGAAGGAGATAGATTTTTCCGGGTGCGGGGAACGGGAGGCCACGACCTTGGGAAAACGTTCCATCGCCTTTTTCGGGTTGTCCGGCACCGGCAAGTCGTCGCACACCAATGCGCACGACAACGGCGGCACCCTGCCCGCGGGATTCCAGAAAGTGGTGCTGCACGACGACGCCTTTCAAATTGATTGCGAAAACAAATTGTGCCGCGTCTGGGAGCCCACGCTTTTTGACAAGACGGATTCGCGCCCCTTGGGGCATCCGGACTGGCAATACCTTGTCGCGGTCATGAACCACGCGTGTCTGGAAGTTGAGGGAAAAATACTGCCCCTGGGATATGACTTGCGCAATCCCAACGGAAGGGCGCTTTTCGACCGGGATTTGCTTGGGACGTACGTCAACCGCTGTTCGTTTCCGCAGATTATGTGCTGGCTTTCCAAAGATACCTGCCTGCCCCCGCTTATCCGTTTCAATGATCCGGTTTTGGCCGTAGCCATGGGCGCTTCCCTGATGACGCAGCGGAACAGGGCGGAAAATGTCTCTGAAGAGGAACTGAACCGTCTCGTGTTCGTACCTTTTGCCAATCCGTTCCGGGTGTACGAGCTGTGGAAGGATGTGGAGGCGTTTCTCAAGGTCTTCGCTTCGGGAGCGGTGGGGCATACCTTCAATTCCGTTGGATTTTGGCGCTATTCCGCCGAGGATATCCACACCATACCGCTGCAGACCTCTTTGACCCTGCAGACCGCGATTCTCATGGACAAATTGGAGTGGGAGGAGTGGGATCTGCTGCCCGGCGCCCTGCTGCCGAAGCGGGAAAGCGTGGACCGGCTTCTGCCCGGGTTTTATGAAACCTATGCGCCTGAGAACGTGCGGAACAAGGAAAGATTCACCGCTCTGCTGCAGAACCGTTTCAAGCAGCGCCAGCAGTATCTGGAGAGCACAGAACTGGTGGAGAAACCGGAACTCCTCGCCAAGCTGGTGAAGAGCTTGACCATCAGAGCTTGATGGTGGAGCTTGTCGGGGCATGTCCGTAATGATCCGGAGGCGGAACACCTGAAGGCCGCAGGCGCGGCGCGTAAGGCGAAAATGCCCTTGGGCGTTAATTGATCGGGACGACGGTATGGAACCACCGCACATGGCGCAAGAAGGGGCGCAACCGCCGCGCTTTTTGCGGCTGAAAATCTTGATACACAAGATTTCGCAAATACACCCCCTGGTGTTGGGGATGTGTTACGTGGCCGTCTATCTGGCCATGGAACTCCTTGTGCACAACCCCATCAGGTTCTACATCTATAACGTCATCCTCGCCATGAGCGGGGTGTATTTCGCATGGTTTCTCGGTGGGAAAAAGGCCATGGGCTATGTGGCCTTTTTCAACATCTTCATCGTGTTCATTTTTTCCAAAATGCTTTGGAGCCACGGGGTGGTGGTGTCCTGGAGGGTCTTTTTCGCGCGCACGTTCCTCGTGATGTACGTAGTGGCCGCCGTGCTGCTTTATATGATGCTCAGACGCAAATCTCCGGCCGACAAACGTCAGGAGGCCCAGGAACAGGCCGTTTCCGTGGAGCGCAGCCGCCGGCAGAATCTCGAGTTCATGGTGGCGAGCCGGAAGCTCAAACATGATTTGCTGGCCCAGGCCAATCTGGTCAAAGACGAATTGCAGCTGCTCGAAGGCGCGTGGCGGTCCAATATTCACGATATCATCAACGACCTCCCCACGGTGAAGGAACGGGAAATCTACCAGCAGATCATCATCCCCTTTCAGAACAACATCATCCAACATTTGCGGGCCCTGGAGCATAAGTTGACCTTTGACGTGCAATACGTGCGGCTGGACGAGTTGTACCCTTTTCTGGAAAGCAAAATGGCCGAAGGCAACAAGCGGGGCGCGTTGAAGAAACTCGTTTCCATGGAAGACGCGGGATGGGGCGCGAGCGCGGCCGCCGTGTTGGTTGACAAGAACAAGGTCTGGGATATCTTTTTGAACGTCTTGCGCAACAGCCAGACCGCTCTTGATATGCGCCGCCTGGAATATTTGCGCAAAGGCGCGCTGCATGCGTTCACGCCGCGCATTCGCGCCTGGTTCGGCGTGAGCGGCTCTTTCGCGGTGCTGCGCATTGTGGACAACGGCGGCGGGGTCGACGAGGAAGTGGAGCGCAAGTTGTATCGGGAACCGGTGCGCTCCATCAAACGGCAGGGGCAGGATGCCGGACAGGGAACCTTGTTCGTGAAGTTTTTCGCCGACCGCATGGATATGCATATTCAGGTGCGCAACGACCAGCTCGATGGAGAGCCCGGCCTGGCCGTGGAACTGCGCATGAGGCTTGCCGGGGCCCTGGAGCATACTGTCTTGGAATCCCGGAAGGATGGTGTGGGAAATGGTATCTGAAGAGGGCGCATTCATCGTGCTGGTGGACGACGAACCCCGCATCCACGAGATGGTGCGTGCGGTGCTTGAGGAATCCGATTTGCTGCGCCGCTTCGAGGGCTATGACGAGCCTGTGCTGTTCATCGAATCTCTGAGCATGGAGCGGGAAGCGCCTGATCTGGTGTTGCTGGACGTGCATTTTGAAAATTCCGGGCTCACAGGTCTGGATGTCTTGCCTTTTATCCGGGAGCAATACCCCTACCTGCCCGTTGTGCTGCTCACGGGCATGGAGGGCGAGCTGATAGAAAAGGCCCAGGATTTCGATTTCACTTACTTTATTCCCAAGCCGGTGACTCCGGAGCTCCTGGCGCGCATGGTGCGCTTTTATCTGGGGAGCGGCAAGAAAAGCGGCGAGCGCATGGCCGAAATGAGCCAGGATATTTCCGAATACGAGGCCTTGCTCGATACGCTGGAACAGGAGCTTGAAAACGTCAAGCAGGCGCAGAGCTCCGCGGCGACGCAGGAACGTTCGGGCAAGCCCTTTGAACGGCTCAAAGACCTCGTGACCGTGGTCTTGAAGAATTGCGACACAATGGATAGTTTTTTCAGCGATTTGGAAAGGATTTACGTCTCGGACTTCAAATTGATGAAACGGGCCATGGACGGCCTGATCCAGTTCGATCAGGCCGAGGGACACCTGCCAGGCTTCAACGTGCACAAGTATATCGATCTGAAACTGGATAACGTCTACAGTTTCCGCATTTCGCGCAAAGCGCGCGTTTTTTTCTACCGCTCCACAAAGACGAACCGCAAACGGTTGTTGCGCTTGGATAACGAGCACGACACACATGGAATGATCAAATGGTTGCGATCAAACTACGATACCTACCGCGATGCATGATGCCCCTGCTTCTGCTGCTGGGAGCTATTGCGGCGCTGCCCGCCCATGGGGGCACCATTCGCAATACGGACAACAAGGAATATGTGTTCGTCGTGCATTGGGAGGATTTGAGCACTCCGGAAAAATACGAGATTTCTCCGGGGGAAAGCCGGAGTTTCGACGATAAGCGGGCGACCATTGAATTGTTGGGGAAAAAGGACAATATTTATGTGCGCCCCACGGATGCCGTCGTGATCCGTAACGGCGTGATGCAGGTGCTGGAGAAACCTGATCCCAAAGTGCATTGACGTGACATGGCGCTGACGATTCAATGATGCTCCCCCCCTGAAGGCCTTTTTCGCATGCCGTGGCGATGGCGGTTTGCATTCAAAAAAAATCCGGCCGGAATGGTCCTGAGAACAGCATTTCCTTGACCCAAAACGATTTGTCCTGTATTTTTACAGGGCCCATGATATATTGATTCGGGCTGCTATGCGTTTGGCGTTGTACGCATCCTTGCGGATAACGCGGGCCGAGTATTCACCGAGTGTTGAAGATACGTGCGCCTTATCTGCGTAAGGCTAAAATAATCAAGGATATTAGCCATGAACAAAACACGGTTTCATCTCTCGCTGCTTACCGTGTTGGCTGTGCTGTTTTCCTTTGCCGGGAATCTTGTTGCCTCTCCGGTGCCGCTGCTGGAATCAGAACGCACCGCAATCTGGCATGCCGCCTGGGAGACGGCCTGGGAAATCGCCTGGGAAACACCTGCCGCTTTCACCGTGGAATTCTCCGGTGACGTGCAGGGAGACACGCCGTTGGACCTGGCAATCGAATTCACCGAACAATCGATGGTCGGCGAATCTTTGGACATTAACTGGGGATTGTCTGTTTCGGACGCCCAGATGGCCACGGCGGCTTTAGTGGCGAGTTTCGGGCTGCCCTGGGCGGATGAGCGCGCCTATCTGGACGAACTCAGGGTGGGGAAGCTCTATGTTGAAACCTCGCCCATGGATGCCAGCGTACGCCTGCTCAATGCCGATAAGACGTTCAAGCAGGGAATGGATCTCACTGCGGGATCATATGTTATCGAAGTCGCGCGCAATGGATTTGAACCCCAGGTGCGGCGCGTCGAAGTCCTCGCGGGCATGGCCGCCACCGTGCGCATGGACCTGGTCCAGGTTGCCCAGGTGGGGGCGCCGATGAACATCGGCGCGGGCTACATGCCGCCTGCTGACGGCACGGCTACATCCGAGCAACTGGCGAAACAGCTCGCCACGCCCGCTTCGGTGCAGAGCGTGAGCCAGACGGCCTCCGCTCCCGCCGTGGAATTGTCCCGGCCCGCGGCGGTGGGCAGCCTGCAACTCGCGGCCGCCGATTCCTTTGCCCCCGGGGGAGCGCCCAATGCCGGCGCCGCAAGAAATTTGGAGAATGCTTCGCCCGCAAGCGGCACCCTGCGCGTCAACACTGTTCCTCCGGAAGCCGAAGTGCGCATCTTGTCCATCAAGCCCAAGTTTGAGCAGGGTATCGCCCTGGAAGCGGGGCGCTACACCATAGACGCGCAGCTTTACGGCTACGCCACCGTCACTCGCGAGGTGGCCATTGAGCCCGGCCGTGAAACCACGGTGGATCTTCGCCTTGAAAAGCTGCATCAAGGCAGGCTGTTCGTCAAAACCACACCTGAAAACGCACACATTCGCATTCTCGACATCCGCCCCCGTTTCCATCAGGGCATGAATCTGGCGGAAGGCGTCTATACCATAGACGCCACAATATCTGGCTATGAGACAGAGGTGCGCGAGGTGGAGGTTAAGGCAGACACCGATACCGTGGTGGAGTTGAGTCTGAATCAGGTGAAGCCCACAGGACGCCTGTATGTCGATACCTCACCTGAAAACGCCGCTGTGCGCGTGCTTGGAATCTTGCCTGTTTTCCACCAGGGGATGGAACTGGCCGCCGGCACCTATACCATAGACGCCGCGGTTGACGGCCAGGAACCCCGGGAGATGGAAATAACAATCAAGGCGGGGCAGGATAACCGCTATGCCATGGCCTTGGATACGGCACAGCCGTCCGGCCATTTGTTCGTACAGACAGTGCCCGTCGGCGCAACTGTTCGGGTTTTGAACATCGCTCCCCGTTTTGAGCAGGGTATGGCTTTGAGGCCGGGCGCCTATACAATAGACGCGGCCATTGAAGGCTATGAAACCACCGTGCGTGAAGTGGCGGTGCTGGCCGACAAGGAAACGCGCGTTACCGTGGAGTTGCAGTCGCGGAATCAAGATGTGCCGGATGAGAACAAATCGGTGTCCGTGATCGAAAGTGCGCCGATTCCGGTTGAACAACCGGAATCCGTTATGGAAGAGGAGCCTGTCGCACTTGTCGCCGCGCTGCCTGAGATACCGGTAATGCAGGAGGCTCCCGCTGCCGTCTCCGATGCGCCCCTTTTGCCCGCTCCATTGCCGGATACGCCTCAGGCTCCCACAGCCGCCGGGGAAGAATTGGTTTTCAATGACAAAACCGGTGATGCGAATATCCGGGCGTTTGATATCGAGGTGTTTCTCTCCATGGCGCAACTGGCGCTAAATGCTGGAGATTATATGGGCGCTATTGAAGCGGCCCAGCACGTGCTCGACATGGATGCCGCCAGCGTCCAGGCGTACAAAACAATGAGTCTGGCTCAGGCGCGTTTGGGCCAGTATGAAGATGCCTTGAAGATTTTGGAGAAGGGACTTGCCGTTGCGCCCCATAGTGAAGAGCTGCGCCTGGTGAAACAGGATGTTGTCACACGTCGGGAGCAGCGTGATCAAAAGGAATCAACCGGCAGCACGGCGATCAGCCTCGATCCGGGATACAAGCAGGTTTACGAAAATTAGAGCATTTTAATTTTTAAATGTGAATGCCTCCGGCGGCTTAAGAACCTTTTGAAAAAGGTTCTTAAGGATCTCCCAAACTTTTTAGCTGGCATAATTGGCTAATCTAGAGCATCTCACGCTTGAAAAGCGCTAGATGCTCTTATGCATTTCCCTGGAACAATTGGAAATTGTTTCAGGGGAGAGCCTTGTTTCAAGGCGAAAATGCTCTAGTAAAAATGTTAGATAAAACATCTATAGGTCCAGGAAGACATCCCCTCTGGTAGACGTGGGTGCGGAGCCCAAAAATAGATAATTTCAAAATTATGTTGCGCTAGCTCTTCCTTGTAAGTGCCTATCACAAGCTTTTATGCGCGGGGAAATCCCAAATAAGGGGTTCCTCCGCGTTTTTTGTTATTCTTTTGATCTTATCGTTTCCTATTCATAGTGTCAGCGCAAGCACCCCTCTTTACATTGTAGGAGGACTTTCGCGGCTTGGGATAATGTCAAATACAATGCAATATCTATTAAATTCAACTTGTTGGTTGCGTGTGTACTATAACACTTTGTATTTGTGGAAAAATAAAGGTAGTCGAAGTCTTATGTCCGGCGTCCAGGGGCCTCCCCTGGTCGTCGTGCGGGCGCGAAAGCCCGCGACTTTAAAATTAGAAAGTTTGTGAAGGGGAGAGCGCGAGATGGGAAACCCTAGCTCTGCTGTCGCCATCCGTAAGGCGCGAAACGACCGCGCCTTACGGCTGCTGCCAACAAAGAGTTTCCCTCTCGCATTTTTTTTAAACGAATTTAGAAACACAGCCTAATCAAAAGCCATGTCCACCTTCCACTGTTCCCATACTTTGCCGACCAGATCTACGCCGGGTTTCAGCGTCGGTTTGCCGGGTTTCCATCCAGAAGGGGCCACTTGTCCGGCTTTGGTTTCGCGCACGAGCTGAAAGGCTTGGATCTGGCGCAAGGTTTCATTGACATTGCGCCCCACAGGAGGCGTCAGTACTTCGTATCCCACAATTATCCCGTCGGGATCGATAAGAAAGCGGCCACGAACGTCCACGCCCCCTTCTTTGTCGTACACACCGTAGAGTTCACCCACCTTGCCGCCCCCGTCGGAAAGCATGGGAAAGGGGACTGTTCCCGCTGAGACCATCTTTGATAGTTCGTTGTCCACCCACATCTTATGAACAAAGATGCTGTCTGTGCTCATGGAGAGCACCTGAACGTCCAGCTTTTCGAATTCGGGATTCTTCTCGGCGACCGCCGAGATTTCGGTGGCTCAGACAAAGGTGAAATCACCTGGATAAAAGCAGAGTGAAACCCATTTGCCAAGATAATCAGAGAGGTTGACTTTTGAAAAAGTTCCTTGGTGATAAGCGGATGCGGTAAAATCCGGTGCTTTTTGTCCGACTTTGATCATGACTGTTTCTCCAGAAGTCTCCGGTGCCACGGCACCCTGTTCAGAGTTGTTCACAGGCTCGGGTGATTTTGCAGCTGCCGCGCTTGGTGGTTTTGAACACCCGGCGGGAATTTCATCAGGCATGGGCAACCTCCGATGATTTTCATATTGCGATACGTGATGCATTTCCATGTGAAGTATAGACAATATCCGCTGTATAACCGAGTTGGTCAATGAAGTCATCCTGGCTGACTGGATTTTGTAGAAAAAAGGAGAAGAGTCAGCCATGCTGACAGAAACGGGGGGTATGGCTGGATGCAGCCCACCTTGGATTTCGGTTTTGGAAATCCCCTTCCGGATTATCGGGCCTTGCCTCGCGACTGTGCCCCGGCAAAGTGCGTATGCGTTGTTGTTGCTGAAAAAACAATGTGTTAAAGAGTTTTACTTTGTGTGGAAATATTTTAGAATCAAGATGCCGGGATGATTGGAAGCAGATTGTTATGAATTTCAAGGGGAAGAGCCGGTTGCGCCCTCTGGGCATCCTTCGCGTAAAAGGAGGCGAATTGCCATGGTGTTGCGCCTTGTCGCGCCTTTTGTCCTCGTGCTCCTTGTTGGCCTATGCATGCCGGCAAGGGGTGGTATGCTGCAATTGACTACGGACCTGGAAAATTTCCGTCTGGAATCCACGGATAAACTGAAGGACCTCTATACATTGAGAGGTGTTTATATTGACAACTCAAACAGCGCCGCCACCGAAGGGGTGCAGGTTTTCATAAGCGAGATACGTACCAATGTCTTTCTGGTGAACAACGTTCTCGATATTGTGTTCCTGTATGGGCTGCACAAGCAATACGACGACAAGCACGTCGTGGGGGAATACGCAAACACCCGCCTGCGTGAGATCTTGGAGAATTTGCGGTATGATATCGCTAAAATCGAGGATCTGGCAGTTATCCTGAAGGGGCAAGGTCAGGAAACCCTGGCCACAGATTTTTACGACTATCGGGTCAAGCTCGTTCATGTGGCGGATACGATCCGCGAAATAAACAAGATAATCACACACCCCGCAGATTAGGGCGTGTATCTGGCTTCTTTAGAGCATCTAGCGCTTTTCAAGCGTGAGATGCTCTAAAGAACCTTTTTCAAAAGGTTCTTTAGCCGCCGGAGGCATTCCTTTTCAGAGTCTATGGCTCTTATTTATTGCACAGTTGCGGCGCGCAGATGCTTTGCAACAGCCATGATGGTATTCACATACGTGGTGCTGTGATTATAACGGTAAAGAGCTTTGCGTTGCTGCCGTTCGCTGGTGCCGGCGTCGCGCCAGCCATGCGCGTTGAGATAATTGCCCATGCTGTGCAGAGCGTCATCCACGTCGAAAAGATTGACGATCCCATCCTGGTTGCCGTCCACGCCGAACTTGAGGGCGTTGCTGGGCATGAACTGACAGATGCCGATGGCGCCGTATATTGAGCAGGGGATGGTGCGCGGGTCCGCTCCTTTGTTTGCGGCGTAGCGCAAAAGAGCCTTGAACTCATCGTAAGCCCAATCGGCTTTCTGGCGGGTGCGTTTCCGCAGCCATGTCAGCGCAGCGCCTTTTGGCGATTCCCGTTTGAACTCGGAGGCGAACAGGGATGGGTCGGTTGAGCGCGCCATGCAGGCCAGGGTCTGAAAGGCGGGCTGATCTCCAAGAAAGCGCCCGACACGGGTCTCAACCGTCAAAAGCCCCACGGCGACATCGGGCGTGATGCCGTATTGTTTTTGTATGTCTTTGAGCAGGGGGAGATGCTTGTTGTAAAATTCTTCGGCCTCGCTCAAACGTTCGGCCGTGAGTATGGATTTGTAGACATTGGAAACCCCTTTTTCGGGTGGAGGAGGGGGCGTGTAGCCTTTGGGCGCGGGGAGTCCCTTTTGTTTCATGAAAGCGAGCAGCTTCTCGCTGGCGTAGCCGTCCACCTCGAGGCCGTTTGTTTTTTGAAAGCCACGAATCGCGGCCCGGGTTTTGGAACCGCTGAAACCATCGGCCTTTCCAGGGGCGTATCCCAAGGACTGCAACGTACGTTGCAGTTCCCGCACAAGACCGGAGCCGTATTTCTTCACGTACAGGGAGTGCATCTTGTGCCCCATGGCTGTGGGGGAATATGCGACGTCGGTAAAAAGCCGGGTCAATTCCTGACGGGAAAAACCATCCGCCACGAGGCGGTCAATGAGGGGGCTCCACGTGACGGCCAATGCCGGAGGGGCGCAAAAAAGCAACGTGAGTAAAATCCAACATGAAACAGTGACGGAAAAACGAATGATGCGCATAAAGGCTCCTTTTCCCGGTTTGCAATGAGAAAAGGCCTCTTTTTCCCAAAGGGGATAAAGAGGTCTTCCCTATTTAAAAAACTACACGAGGCGTTGACAACGTGCAAGGGGGAAACGGATATAAGAGAACTATGGGCGTGAGCGACTCAACTTTTGAATCGGGAGATAAAATGCTCTTTGAGCTGGCGCGTGAGAGAAAGCAGATCCTCTTTGCTTAAGGCCCCGGAAGCACGCAGCGCGCGCAGACGTTCGGTAATGGCGTCAAGATCCAGAGGCTCTTGCAGCAGGCCGCGTTCCACGCCCGCCTTGGATAAATGAGCGGCCAGCTTATCCCCCAGGGGGCGTCCATGCTTGACGGCTAGTTGCATACCCTTTTTTTTCAGGGCATTGGTCAGCGCAGTGAAGAGCAGGCGTTTATCCATGGCGTTTCGTCCGGCTAGAGCGTTTACTGTACGATGAGTTGTTTTGAGGCGCCGCCCCAAACCCGGCCAGGGGGGAACGCCCCCCTGGATCCGCGAATATTATGTTTGGAAATGTACCTATGCCGGTAATTCAAGGTCAACATGCTCTAGGGTGCTTCCGTATTGGGGGATGGGGCGGAAGGAGAAGCCGATTTCATTTGGGGCGCTACCGGCGCAGGTGCGGATTCAGGGAGATGAGCCGCATCGCTTGCGATTGGCGTCGCATCTTGCTGAACAGCTTGGGCCATGGAGGCGAGTTCAGTTTGTAAGGCCGTCACCTTGTCCAGCAACCCGTCTCGTTCCAGAGTAACGACGTCTCGTTCGTGGACAGCCTGGTCAAGAAGGGTGGTGCATTCCTCGACCCGGGTCAGGTGTGCGGCGGCCTGCTCCCGTGCCTGGGCCAACGCGGCGTCCAGCTCTTTGATGCGCGAGGCGGCTTGATCAAGGGCTGTTGCCATTTCTTGTTGGCGGGAAGCGGCGGTCTTCTCGGCTTCCTGCAAAGGAGCGATTGCTTCTTGATGCTTTTTATTTTGCGCTTGCGTGGTCAGAAGTTCCTGTCGCAGTATGGTCTCGTTTTCGGCATTGCGCCCCGCGACATAGGCGAAGACAATGGCCGTGGCAAGAACAAGGGGCAGAAGGACAAAGTGAAAACGCATGGCGGATTATCCTTTATTGAATGTGTGGTGCAACCTGATTGTTCGTTCGGCGAGATTTCATGACAGGCCCATTTCTCAGATTGTGCAATCTGGCTGCGAAAAACGTAATGATTTTCCGAAAAATAATATTATCCAAACAATGATCGAATCTGGTTTTCCAGCGCGTGCTGTTTACGGAATAACATGTGCTTTCAATAAAAATTGAGTTGTGAACTGTTGCAGATGTACCTTCACTTTGCTAGGGCAAAAAAAAGAATTGTTTTCGCGATGGGGCTCATTCATTGCCCGGCGGGCTTTGCCACGTCTCATGCCGCTGGAGAGCGATGCCTCAACGATTATTTTTGTGCAATATGGTGCTGTCATGTGCAAAAACAATTATCACAGTTTATAGTTATGTAAAGAAATTGGAAAGGGGCGAGACAAGCCCAATCAATGCGGGGGCCGTGAGACGAGATCGTTACGCATGCATGGACAGCTGTGGCTGGCGCCCGGTATTTCGGGAGATCATCTCTGATAAAGGAGTGTAAACGGCAAATGGCGTGTTCGCTTGCCGCCTTGGTCATGCATATGCTATTGATACGTAACTTGCGCAAATTATTAAAGAGAAATGATGACAATCTATTATGGCTCTATAAGGAGTGAAGGCTATGCAAAGCAGGAAAACGCTTAAGCCTCGGGTTGTTGGGGCGTTGGTAATGATGTTTATGCTTGTATCCTTTGGATGCTCATGGACCGGTAGTATGTTCGGTTCAGATTCCACTCCCCAGGAAGAAAAGGTGGAGGAAGCCGAAAGCTCCGCCACACAGGAGCAGCCTGCCGATGCTTCTGCGGCTGCGCAAGACTCGCAACAGAAAACGCAATCTTCCGGTCTCGTGGCGCGTCCTGAGCGTTCGAAACCGGAAAGTCCGGCGGGCGTTGCCGCTACAGAAGCTTCACAGGAAAGAGAGGAAACAACTGAGGCAAAAACTGAGGAAAATATTCCGGTAAATACGCCGGAATCTTCTAGGGAAAACATTGCGACGGCAAAACCCGATCAGGGGGAAAAGACGGGAGAAGGTAAGGCGGTAAACAAGGCGGAAAACATTCCGGAAATACCGGCAAAGGGAATTGTGCCGCTGGAAAGCACCCATAAACCCGTTACCGACACAACCGGCGACATCGAATACAAAACAACGGAGGAGTTGCATCAGGCTGTCCAGGCTGCCATAGATGCCGGGAATTTTCTGGGCTATACCGACCCCTTTGACGCCTTCCCCGTCCTTGAAGGGGTTGACACCATGAGCGCAGCCTTCATTCCCGTTGACCATCCCAGGCACAAA
The DNA here is from genome assembly GCA_964517355.1 of uncultured Desulfovibrionaceae bacterium. Taxonomy (GTDB): domain Bacteria; phylum Desulfobacterota; class Desulfovibrionia; order Desulfovibrionales; family Desulfovibrionaceae; genus CAZFCK01. The sequence goes on from CAZFCK010000064.1 coordinate 20,331, forward strand.
GTTTTTTACCACGCCTTTTTTCAGCCGACAGAGCCGATTCATAAGCGCGTGTACGGCTACACGGTCATAGACATGATCACCAATGAGGATTTCGGACATTTCGACGGCAACGCTGACGGCATCTTCGATCAAAAGACCCTGGACCCGAAAATCGTGCTGGATGATTATATGAATGCGGCCAAAAAAGAATCAGGGGAAAAGGCGAAGGCGCCGAAAAAGCAAAAACAGTGATGCTTGGCCGCCGATAACGCCGCACCCGGAGCACTGGGGCGCGCTTTCAGGTTGTTTGCGGTGGCGGGCAAAAACCTTTTCAGGGTTGATACCTTCTGTTGATTATGCCAGTTCCTGTTCATGGTCTCGGAATAAAGCATCTTTTGCCGCATTGCAGGGGGAATTGCACGGCTTGGAACAATGCCAGAGTCAGTATGGTATCTATTTGATATTGTAAAATTTAAAGTTGAGGCCAACATGGTATTTGGAAAGGGGGTCCGGGGGGAGAACCCTTTTCAAAATCTTAAGCCCTAAGGCGCGATAGGACCGCGCCCTTTGGGGATGAAGATGGCGGCGCTGGTTTCCCCCCGGATAGTTTCACATCTTAATCTCGACTTTCTGAGTGTAATATGTGCTATAACATCATGTATTTGTTTAAAAATTAGGGATTATGAAGGTCGTTTTTCGGCGTCCAGGGGCCTCCCCTGGTCGTCGTGCGGGCACGAAAGCCCGCGACTTTATTCTTTTTTTCTTTAAGTCCGAAAGTCGT
>CAZFCK010000065.1:0-21038 GCA_964517355.1 uncultured Desulfovibrionaceae bacterium
TCTTATTTCCGCCTTTTTTAGTTCAGCCAGAGCCCGAACCCTTGTCTTGGTGGGAATGGTGTTGGCCTCAAATAGTTTTCTTTGCCGTTCATTTGTAAAGGCAACAGATATGCCCACAGACGCTTCCGGCATTTGGCCGAGCAGGTCCAGATCTCTTAAAAACAGGTCTGATTTGGTCAGGATGCTTGCGGTAAAGTCTTTTTCCAAAAGCAGGCTCAACACTTTTCGAGTCTCAAGGCACATTGCTTCGCAGGGTTGGTATGGGTCTGAAAAATAACCAAGGTAGATTCTTTGGGGCTGAATTCCGTTCAGTTCGCGGGCAAGTTGTCCGGTTATGTCCCGGTGTTTTTGGATATGGTTTTGCCAGTCGGTTTCAGCCTGATTAAGGGCGTAGCAATAACGGCACAGGTGGGCGCACCCCACATAAGGGTCGATCTGAAAGTTATGGCCGGGAAGACTGCACCGGGTAAGCACCGGTCGTTCGGAGCAGATACTAAGCTTCATAATTTTCCCCTGGTTTTGGGGAGGTTATGTCTTAAGCAGCCTTGACCCAGTCGATCAGCCAGTCTGTCCACTCATCAAGGCCCTGGCCTGTTTTGCAGGAAATCTCAAATATTTTCTGGTTTGGATTGAGCTTGAGCGCGGTCTGGCGGATGCGGTTTAAGTCCACATCCAGATAAGGGGCCAGATCCATCTTATTTATTAAAAGCGCTCCGGCCTTTTGGAAGAGCTGGGGATATTTGGCCGGTTTATCGTCACCTTCGGTCAGGGAGAGCACCGCCACCTTGAGGTCTTCCCCCAGGTCAAAATCAACCGGGCAGACCAGGTTGCCAACATTTTCAATTATCAGCAGATCCAGGTTTTCCAGGTCAAAGGCTTCCAGGGCCTTTTGAATCATCGGCGCATCCAGATGGCAGCCTCCCATGGTCTCGATCTGAAGCGCCTTGACCCCGCAGGCAGCCACCCTTTGGGCATCTTCCTGGGTTTGGATATCTCCTTCTATAACCGCAATCTTGAGATTTTTGGTGAGGTTGGCCAGGGATTTTTCCAGAATAGAGGTCTTGCCCGCCCCCGGACTGGAGATGAGGTTTATGGATTTCACTCCGGCCCGGGCGAGTTTTCCGCGGTTGGTTTGGGCAAGGTCCTGGTTCGCCTTCAGCACCGGTTGGGAGAGATCTATTCGTTCCATTTCAAATTCCTTGCTAAGAGGGGGCCTCATCCACCTCTATATAATCCACCATAAGCTCCTGGCCCTTGTCCACCTCCACCCGGTCTGAAGAACAATAGGGGCAGGTGAATACCGGCTCGGAAAAACTTATCTCTTTCTTACAATCAAGGCAGCGTCCGCTGACAGGCACTTTTTTTATCTCAAGCACCGCCTGGGCCGCTTCTGTATCCTCTTTGACCAGGTCAAAACAAAAGATAAGCGAATCCGGCGCTACATGTGTAAAAGCGCCCATGCTTATGCCAATCTTTGCTATTCTGGCCGCCTGGTTGCTCCTGGCCACCTGGACCACCATGTCCAAAAGTGACTGAGCCAGGGATAATTCGTGCATAACTGGTTCTTTTCAGTAATTAACCGGTTACCTTGGTTACAATAAGGATATTGTATCCAAAGGTGTATCGCCGGGCCAGATACGGTTTCCAGGTTTGGGGCAAAATTCGTCTGAAAACTAACACGTATGCCGGTAAAGGGTCAAATTGCGGTGTGTTGGCATGCATGTTGGGGTCTGGTAAAATCGGCAGATGGGAGTGTACTTATCGGCATTGCGCTGCTTTTTTGGAGGCTGTTCCCGATATTGCCTCCTCACTCGGAGGTCTGATTGTCCACCCGCAAACCCCGCAAAAAAAAGAAATCCGCCTGGAAAGTCATCAAGAAGATCTTTTTGTGGACCGGTCTTTTGGTCTTGATGGTGGGCGCCTTGGCCGGCGGCGTGGGTCTGGGCGCCTTGTATTGGATGAGTCAAGGCCTGCCCCGCATTGAGCGTTTGGCAGACTACCGTCCCCCGGCCGTTACCCAGGTCTTGGCCAGAGACGGAAGCCTGATGGTGGAGTATTTTCATCAGCGTCGTTATGTGGTCCCCATCAGCGAAATACCGCCCCTGGTCTGCAAGGCCTTTGTTTCGGCGGAAGACGGCAATTTCTATAACCATCCCGGGGTGGATGTCTGGGGTATTGCCCGGGCCTTTTATGTGAACTTCAAGGCCGGGCGCACAGTGCAGGGGGCCAGCACCATTACCCAGCAGGTGGCCAAGATGCTTCTGCTCACCCCTAAACGCACCTGGGAACGCAAAATAAAAGAGGCCATTCTTGCTTATCGCATGGAGAAATATCTCAGCAAGGATGAGATCCTTTACCTTTATCTGAACCATATTTACCTGGGGCACGGCGCTCACGGTATTGAAGCCGCGGCCCAGATTTATTTCGGAAAACACAGCCGCAACCTTAACCTGGCCGAGGCCGCTTTACTGGCCGGGTTGGTAAAGGCCCCCTCCCGTTACAGCCCGATCAGGCACCCCCGCCGAGCCAGGACCAGGCAGGAATATGTCATCACCCGCATGGTTGAAGAGTCTTATCTGACCAGTGAGGAGGCTAAAGCCGCCCTCAACCAGAACCTGGATATACGCATCCATAAAAAAGACAGGGTGGATGCCCCTTATTATCAGGAATATGTGCGCCAGTGGCTGGAAGACAAATTCGGGCGCACCCAGTTATATGAGGGTGGCCTCACTGTGATAACTGCCTGTGATCCCGCACTGACCAGCTATGGCCAGGTAGCCATAGCCAAGGGATTGGAAGACTTGACCAAACGTCAAGGCTTCCGTGGCCCCAAAGGCTTTATGAAAAGCGATCAGCTAAGGGAAGTAATAGAGCGCCCCATTCTGCCAGCCGGTCTGGAAGCCGGCCAGGAGGTGAGCGCTGTCGTGACCACGGTCTCACCCGATGAAGAGCAGGTCTCTTTTCGCATGGGCAATGCCCGGGGACTCTTGGACCCGGTGGACGCCAAATGGGTGAGAAAAGGCAGAAAAAGCCCGGGACTCAAACCCGGCGATATCATGGACGTGCGTTTGGATGCCTTTGACCCCGCCAGGAACCTTTGGCATGTGGGGCTTTGCCCCACACCTTCGGCCCAGGCCGCCATATTGGCCATAGAGGCTGTCACCGGCAGGGTTAGGGTTATGATAGGCGGTCGGGATTTCTGGGAAAGTCAGTATAACCGGGCGGTTCAGGCCCATCGCCAGCCCGGTTCGGCTTTCAAGCCCTTTATTTTTTCCGCGGCCCTGGATCATCCGGTGCAGAAATGGAATTCGGCCACAGTGGTTATGGATTCGCCTGTGGTCTATGAAGACCCGGGCCAGCCCGGGGCCAAGTGGAAGCCCAAAAACTATGAAAACCGGTTTTACGGCCCCACCACCCTGCGCACCGCATTGGAGCATTCCCGAAACGTGGTTACGGTAAAGATCCTCTCAGCCTTGGGTATGGATTACACCATTGACTATATAAAACGTTTTGGCATCCAAAGCCCACTGACTCCCAACCTTTCCTTGGCCTTGGGCACCAGCGGGGTGAGCCTTTTGGAATTGACTCAGGCCTATTCGGTTTTTGTGAACCAGGGGCTCTTGGTGGAGCCGGTATGTGTGGAAAAGGTTATAGATCGCCATGGCCAGGTAATTTTCGAGGCCAAGCCCCATAAAGAACAGGTCATTCCCGAGCAGACCAGCTTTTTGGTCACCCACCTTTTAAGGGGTGTGGTGGAAAACGGCACCGGCCGAAAAATGAAGCAGTTGAATCGGCCTGTGGCAGGCAAGACCGGAACCACAAACGATCTGCGCGACGCCTGGTTCCTGGGCTTTTCCCCTCAGTTGGTTTGCGGGGTCTGGGTGGGGCAGGATGACAACCAGCCCCTGGGGCGGCGCGAAACCGGGGCTAGGGCAGCCGGTCCCATCTGGTTGGAGTTTATGAAGGAGGCTCTCAAGGACCTGCCTCCCATGGATTTTACGGTTCCGGAAGGAGTGGTTTTTGCGAGGATAAATCACGATACCGGTAGGGCCATACCAACCGGTAGTCCGGGCGGTTTTTTCGAGGCCTTTAAGGCGGGAACCGAGCCCGCGCCTCAGGATGCGCCCACGGCTGGTGAAACCACGCCCAGGGCCGAAGATTTTCTGCAGGCGGAGACCTTTGCCCCAGCTCCAACTCCACCGCCCGAGCAGAATTAGCCAGGTTATGGATAGACAAAAATAAACGCCGCTTAACCTGTGCTAAGCGGCGTTTATCTATTCAGCTCCAAGCGGGCTAGAGGTTGCCCAACTCGTCTTTGATGATATGCAGGACAGTGAAGTCCCGTTCCAGGGCCTGGATCAAGGTCTCCATCTTGGATTCGGGCAGATCCGCCACCCTGATGCTTACATGCCTGGTGCCTTCTTCGCACATTTCATAGGAGGTGACAATGCTCACCATCCTGCCGCCATGCTGCCTGATGACATCGGCCACTTCCTTGATGGAGCCGGGCCGGTCTTCCAGCACAAAGGCAAAAAGCACTCCGCCCCTGTAAACACCTGTGATGGTGGTCAAGACCCTGAAAACATCACCCTGGGAAAGGATGCCCACCAGTTTGCCGTCTTCCACCACCGGCAGGCCGGTGACCTTGTGTTCCAGCATGATCACCGCCGCTTTTTCCACTGTGTCGGAGGGTGCGATGGAGATGACCTTGCGGGTCATGATGTCTTTGACCTTGAGTTCGCTCAGCAGGTAGTAAAGCTCATGTACATCAAGGGTGGTGGCTTTACTGGGGCTGGCTTCCTTGAGATCCCGATCGCTCACAATACCGATAACCTCGTCGTCGTCATTGATCACGGGCAAACGGCGGACATTGTTTTCCTTCATGATCTGTGAGGACTTCATTACAGAAGTGTCCGGCTTCACAGTGATGGGATCGGTGGTCATCCAATCCTTGACCAGCATGGGCATTCCTCCCTGGTTGGCAAGAAAGAAGCAAACTGGGAGGCTTTTGAGGTCGCCTCCCTGCAGTCTTGCAAGTTGGTTAATACCAGAATTTACAGAGCGCCCGAAGACGCCGGATTTTTTGACGGTGCAATACCTGTTGCATCCGCTGTTGCAAAATGGCTGTTGCCCTGTTGCAAGCCGCACCGCTTTACCTGTCTATCTGGTGTTTAACGCCGATTTATATAGATCAGGCCTTTAAAGGCTCTTTTCCCAAAAGGACTGCTTTCAAGCAGAGAAGATTAATAAGTGTTGCGTGACTCTTATATCAATCTGTGTCACGTCCTTGCTTCCCGGCTTACTGGAATGAATCACCAATTCCACTCTAACACAGTTGTGGCACAGGTTCCATCAAGATACAATCCATCACTGGTGATTTGTCAAGTTATTTCCTTTTAGTTAACGGCACGTAGCCTCTGCTCGCGGGTGAATGATATATGGGCGGTAAAAACCCCTTGGATATGGGAGCCTTTTTAGGCGACCAAAGCCCTTTAAAAGAAAAAATCAAAGGATTTTCTCCCAGGGAGGGGCAGATCCAGATGGCCGAGGCTGTGACTGATTGCCTTTCCAAGGAAATCCCCCTTTTGGTGGAAGCCGGCACCGGCACCGGTAAAACCCTGGCCTATCTCACTCCTGCCGTGGCCCTGGGGCTGAAGGTGGTGGTGAGCACCGGCACCAAAAATTTACAGGATCAGGTGAACAATAAGGAGCTGCCCCTTTTAAGGAACTGCGTCAAGCCGGACCTGCGCTGGGCGGTTTTAAAGGGGCGGGCAAATTACCTTTGCCTGCGCCGTTATGAGGCTTTGGCCGCCCAACCCGAACTTGCGCTGGCCGGAGGGGACAAGGGCCTTGAAATGCTTGAGACCTGGGTCAAGGAGACCAGGACCGGAGACCTGGACCAGGTGCGGGGCAAAGGTCTTACCAGCCAGCTCATAAGCGAGATCACCTCCAATTCCGAGCAGTGCCTGGGCGGACGCTGTCCGCGCAGGGAATCCTGTTTTTTAATGGAGGCCAGGAAAAAGGCGGCCGAGGCGGACATTGTGGTGGTGAATCACCATCTTTTCCTGGCGGATCTGAAGCTCAAGTCAGAGGGCCATGGCGAGGCCCTGCCCAGGTATCAGGCGGTTGTTTTTGATGAGGCCCACCTTATGGCCGATGTGGCCACCCAGGTCTTTGGGGTGAGTGTTTCCAGAAGGCGTTTGTCTGTTCTGCTGCGCGATCTGGGCAAAGAGGCCGGGCAGAGCGCTGCCGTGATGCAGGCCGGCGCCGCCTGTGAAAAGGCCGGGGCCGGACTTTTTGCCAAGCTTTTAAGCTTGGCCGCTCCGGCCGGAACCATGGCCCTGACCAGCAAACATTTGGAAAAGTTGGCCCCTCAAGGGGAGAAATTGAGCCAGGCCCTGGAAGGGCTCATAACCACCTTGGGCGGCAATGAAGAACAAGAGGCCCTGGCCGAAAGGGCAAAGTCCATAGTCCATGATTTAAAGGCCGTGGCCCAGCCTGTTGCCGGTTTTACCGTGGCCTGGGCCCAGGCGCGGGGCAAGGGCGTGGCCCTTAATCTCTCCCCGGTGGAGGTAGGCCCCCATCTGGAGGCCGCGCTTTACCAGGAATACGGAGCCCTGGTCTTTACCAGCGCCACCTTGGCCCCGGCCGGAGACCTGGAGCCGGCCCGGGCCAGGCTGGGCTTGCCCTATGAAAGCAAAAAGCTGGTGGTTGCCTCGCCCTTTGATCCGGCTCATCAGTCACTGCTTTATGTTCCCAAGACCATGCCCCCGCCCCAGGCCCGCAATTTTGTGCAGGAAGTTGCCAAGGAAGTGGAGTCCCTGCTCGAACTTAGCGGGGGCCGGGCCTTTGTGCTTTTCACCTCTTATAGAAACCTGGAGGCGGTGAGCAGGCTTTTGATTCCGGAGCTGCCTTATCATTGCCTGGTGCAGGGACAAGCCCCCAGGACCAGTCTTTTGGAGAAGTTTGTAAAGAAATCCCCCAGTGTGCTCTTTGCCACATCCAGTTTTTGGCAGGGAGTGGATGTGCCGGGAGAGGAGCTCTCGGCCGTGATAGTGGACAAACTGCCTTTTTCTCCGCCGGATGATCCCTTGGTGGCGGCGCGCATGGAAAAGCTGGAGCAGGACGGCAAGAGCGGTTTTGCCCATCTCATGGTTCCCGAGGCCATACTCACCCTGCGTCAGGGCCTGGGGAGGCTGTTGCGCACCGCGGAGGACAGGGGGCTTTTGGCTGTGCTGGATGTGCGCTTATTTACCAAGGGCTATGGCAGAAGGTTTCTAAAGGCCCTGGAACCCATTCCCCACACCAGAAAGATTGAGGATGTAAAGGCATTCTTTAATCAGGAAAAAACAGCCGGCTAGCAGAGATGGCAAAAGGCCTTTATCTGATCCCGCAGGCCGATCCTATAGGGAGAGGGACAAGGCCCCCAGCCAGGCCAGGATAAAAGGAGCGGCCATGGCCCATACCACCTTGCGGGGATGGATTGCATGTAGATTGGCAATTGCCGCCACCATAATGACCAGGTTCCATATCATCCCCAACTGCCTGCCGATAAACGGCAGGGCGAATAAGGGGAATACCGCCAGGCTGTAAAAAACCGCTCCCACTGTGGAACCCAGGCTTTTCAAAGGACGCCAGAGAAAAAGATGCAGTATAAGAGCCTCTAAGCCTAGAAGCAAAACCAGGTTAAGGGCTCCGGTCAAACTCTGGGCGCAAAAGGTGTTAAGAGTAATCCTGCCGCTTAAAAAATTCCCCATATTCAGAAAAAAAGAGGCAAAAAAAGAGGCGGGCAGGGCAAAGGCCAGGCCTTTTTTCCAGGTTGGACGGGAAGGGCCTGAAAATGATTTCCCTGGATGAAAAAGGATCTGCCTGATGGTGCGCAAAAACGCGCCTGCATCCATGCGCCCTTCCCAGGGCAGGGGATGGTTCCCGGGATCTACCCTGTCTTTTGGGGAGCCGCCTGGGTATTGGCTGGGGTTTATTTTTGTATAAAGGTTTTGCGGGGCGTTAATCATATGTTGGTTAACCGGTTCGGACCAGTTTGGGGGCTTTAGTAGCTCATCATTGATTTTTGGGCGGCCAAAAAGCCCAGCAATGCTCCGGCTCCGGTGAATATGATCACAGCCAACACCAACAGGAAAATAATGATAAAGGGCAACAGGTTGGCCATAAAGGCCCTGAAGCGGGTGGTTTCATGCACCACAGCCAAACCGTTTACCAGGATTACCATGCCCCAGACCAAACTTATGATCACACCTACATATGGCAATAGAAAGAAGATGGAACTGGCGTTGCCATAGCAGACTACTCGGAAGGTGGCCAGGAATCCGTTTTTGGTGCCTCTCAAGATAAAGAGCATGAAATGGATCACGGCCGTTCCCACAAATAAGCCTATGATCACAAGAAAAGGGGTGAAAAGCAGATTCACGAGATGGCTTTGAGCCTGGTTTCCCAGAAAATTCCAGAATAACTGAAAAGAACCTCCCAAGGTGCCGAGAATAAGGGCAAAGCTGATCGGCCAGGCCAGGCGTTCGGCAGCGGGTGCGCTGAAGGTTTCGGAAGGCTTGAAAAGCACCTGTTTTATGGTGCGGAAAAAGGCGCCAAGATAATTGTCCTGGTTCTCCCAGGCAGGCCCCTCAGGTGTTGGTCCCGCGGTTTCTTGGGTTTCAGGACGAGCAGGTGTGTCCTGAAAATTTGCTTCGGCTTCTTGGGGAATCGGGGGTGTTTCCGGTCTGGAAAAAGAAGTTTGCCAGGCAGGAGATTCAGTGGATTCAGGTTCCCACGCTTTCGTGTTTTGCGATATAGACTCATCTTCGCCTTGGGGAAGATCCAATAGAGCAGAGCACTCCGGACAGCGGATTATATTTGGGTCATCCGTTTTGGGGGCTTGGGTTGTCTCAATGGAAGCACCGCAAAATGGGCAAACCTGGATCACTTTTTTTCCTCCCCACGGTTTAATGATTTAAGCCGAGACCATCTTTTAAGAAAGCCGTGCACTCCACCGGTGATCTTTTCTTCCCTGGCCGCTTCCTCTATCTGCATGGTCTTGTGCCCGCTGCCTTTGGAAACAGCCTGTTTCAGGCATTCCACCCTGTGGGTGCAATCCCAACACTCGTCAGGGACCTGGCGCATCTTATTTTCCCCTTTGGGAAAGACTTTTTCCAGCACCCCATAACATTCCGGTTTTGTATTGCTTTTTTGGTCTTGGCTCAATTGATCCGCCTCCGATATTAAGTGGCAGGATATGCCCTGAGAACGGCCAGGTCAAGAGTGGGAGTATTGATTAGCTGAATAATTGGGTATAAAGGGGCAGTTACCATTCCGGGAGGTTGCTTGCCAGGGAATAATATACTCAAATAGGAAAAATGAAAGAGGTTGTATCCAAAGTATTCTTGAATTGATTTACTGAGATATGGGTCAATGAAACCAATATAGATAGCAATGTAATTTTAGACAAATCACTAATGACTATTACCGACAGGCGATATGCGTTACTAACTTCATTGAAAAGTAAAACTTTGGTTTTGCAAGCCGGAAAAGGCCTGTATGGCCTTTTCCGGCTTTGGTTGAAAAAGTCATACTATTTTGAAGATAACAAATATAAAAGCAATGAAAAAAGGACTATAGGTGCTAGGATGGAAGAGAGAAGAGCTAAGAAAGTTTTAGCCCTGGTTGATTGATGAGCAGCAGCTGTGCCGTTAACAAGAATAGTAAAATTCCATATGAGCCCTACTAGATTACCGATTAATGGAATTAAGTTAAATATAAAAATAGTTGAAGAGTAAGCAGTAATTCGTATGGTGGCTTTAATACCATTTCCCCCTGCTCCGAATGTTTTTAAAAAGAGATGTATGTATGCACCTCCGATAATTAAAGATAATGGGCTTATCAGTAAACCCAGCCCATAGATGAGAATTATATAGCTGGTTTCAAGATACTGGAAATATGGGGAATAAAGAAAATCAATAGCTAAACCAAAAAGAAGGCACAGGAAAAAAAACCAAAAAAACCGTACACTGGATCCATGGTAAGGACGGATAAATGTTAAATAGGGTTTAAAAAGAGATTGAAACGTGGTTTTGAAAAAGGCTGTAAAAAAATTACCGTTTTCTTCCCAGGCTGGACCTTCAGGAGTTTCTAAGTGTTTGAAATTTTCCAAAGGTTGTGAATATTCATTATCTTTATCATGATTGTTGGGTTGCGGTTCGAAACTATTGTTCTGAGGATTAGTTTCAACTTGTTCATTAGCCAATTTATCTGGTTGCATACTTTGAGAGTCAAAGGTGCTTTCCAGTTCCGCTTTGCAATTCGGGCAACTTGTAACAGGTTCGTTTTCTGAAATGGTGATGCGGTGCCCGCAATAAGGGCAAAATTTTTTTTGCATAGTTTGCTCCCGCCTTTCAAAGGGTTCTCAATGTTTAATTAAACTTAAAAATCCAATTGATAAAATCAAGAGAAAAAGGCCAACCAAATTGGCACAAATAATTGCCAAAAAAGTTCTTGGTTTAGCAGTCTGGTGAGTGGCAGCCAGACTGTTGGTCGACATGATAATATGCCATATAACAAAAATCAGATATCCTACCATCGGTACGATATAAATAATACAGAGGGCTGTAGAATATAAAGTTACTCTTATGGTTGATTTAACCCCGTTTGCACCAGCCTTGAATAATTTTAGAAATAAATGAAGGTACAAGCCGTAAAGAATAAGTATTATAGATCCAAGAATTATCGTAATTAAGGAAATTGCAGCAAATGAAACGAAATCTCTATGAATGGCAAAAATAGTAAAAGGAATGATTAGAAGGAAAATTGAAAAGACTAAATAAAATAAAACAGGTTTTTTTAAAGAACCTTTAAATGGTTCTTTAAATGTATCATAGGGTACGAAAAGTACCTGCCCAATGGTGCGGAAAAAGGAGTTAAATCGATTGCCTTTTTCTTCCCAGGCAGGTTTGTGAGGCTTTGGAGAGGTTTTAAGGCGACTTTTGGGCGGGGAGTATCTGGGACGGCTGGTAGCACAGGTTGGATGAGTATTTAAAGGCAACATTTCAGCAATAGATTGAATTTGTTTAGAGCCTTTCTCGGGTTGCTTGGAAGGGGGTGGAGTTGTTGAGAGTTTAATTTTTGCCTTGCAAACGGGACAATATACCGTGCCATCTTTTTCAATAGGCGTAAAGCGGGCCCCACAAAAAGAACAAAAAGACTTAGACATCAAATTTATCAACCCTTTTAAATTTCTTGTGCTTGGATCTGTTTTTGTATATTTTTCAAAATAGAATGTAATTGATCAGGATCACTAAGGATTAGGTCACATACAAAACCAGCTATGGCAACTGGTATTAAAATTAAAACCGAATAACCTAAAATGACTCTCCATCGTTCCGTTCCATGGACTATAGCCAGACCGTTTACCAAAATGAAAAAATACCAAATACCTGCGATAATTATCCCTGTTTTCGGAATGATACAAAAAATACCGCCAGCATGAGAATAGCATTCAACTCTATAGGTTTCCCAGAATCCATTTTTGGTTCCTCGCACAATGAATAGTAAGAAATGGTTAAAGGCAGCTGATAAATACAACGCAGCAGAAGAAAGTATAATTTGAAAAACAAGATAAGTATTGTTTATATGATAGATTTCTGAAAAATAAATTGAAAATATAGCTACTATTTGCCAAGTAAGAGCAAAAAAAGTAGCTTGCAATTTTCCTTTATCAGCAGGCGCTGAAAAGGTTTTTGAAGGCATAAACAAAAATCTAAAAGTCGTTTTGAAAAAAGAAATGATTCCTCGGTTGTTAGGCACCCAGACAGGATTCTCAGCTTCTTTAGTGAAATGTTTGCTTTTGATCTTTGTTTTTTGGCATTGGGTTGGTTTTGAATTTTTATTACAAATGATGTCTGAGTTAGAATTTAGAGAAGGTTCAATGTCGAACATCCCTAATGCTCCGTTGCATATAGGGCATATGACTGTTTCCTGAATAGTGCTTTCATCTTTTTGTAAATCAATTACGTTAGCGCCGCAAAACGGGCAGATCCGTTTCATGCTTACGACCATAGTTAATTTAAAAGTTACATTCAAAACTTATATTAATTTAGTATTTGTTTCATATAATAGAGTAACAATATGTTGATAATAAATGATAAAAAACTGAAACAAAAAGCTACAAATGTATCCATGTTGTGAACTTTTGCCAATCCTCTGGTTTCTATTACAAATTTCCAGATAATAGAGATGGCAAATAAGAAATAACTAAAACAAAAGAGATAGGCAGCCCAGGAAAATCCAATTACTTTAAATGAATTCCAGTAGCCATTATTTTTAGCCCTAAATAGCAAAATTAGTAGATGAGTAATAGATGATTGAATATGCAAAATAACTGGAGAGATTACCGAAAAAAACAATAGAGTAGCTATTTTTTGAGGTTTCAACCTTTCTTCTGTAAACCCAAACAATATTTCTAATAATAAGATAATAAAAATGCAAAAAATCGAAAAATAAATAGTAGCAATCACGCTTTTGTTGTCCATATATTTGAAAAAATAGGACGGTTTAAATAAAATTTGCACAATCCATAAAAAGGCTTTTTCAACGGGGCTACTGATAGTGTCATCAGCTTCTTCTTGGGCTTTCTTTCTCTCTAATTCTTCAGCTATTTCCTTTTTTGCTTCTCTGTTAGAAATCGGGTCATACGGTGTTTGTTCTGCTTTCCCAGGTAATAACTGTCCGAGATGCAATTTTGCCTTACAGCGAGGGCAAAGGTATATACCGGGTTGTTTTGTGCTCAGAGCCTCTTCCGGCTCAAATGAAATCTGGCAATAAGGACAAAATTGAATTGTCAATTAATTCCCCCAGAAAAATTCAACCCTGTTGAGCTTTTGAAAACTGCATATCAATTAAACCGTATTTTACTATTTCAAATAAGTTGTCCTCTAAGCCTTAAAAAATTTTCAAGATAACTGGATATAAAGTATCTGATTACAATGAAAATTCCAAAATCTATAAATGTTATAAATGAGGCCTTGACTTTACTTATTTTATGTACTTCAGAGAGGCCTAGTATTTGAAGGATCATTGACCAGATAAAGATAGGATATTCAAGGACAGGTATTATTAAAAAGATTCTGGGAGCTTGTTCAAAGCAAAGAATTTTTGCTGTGGACCAAAACCTTGGGTTCCCTCTTAAAAAGTAATATATTAGGGAATGAACTATACTTGCCCTTAGAAAAGTAATTATTGTATAAGTATAAATATTAAACCATAATGGTGGTGATAGGTTGGCGCTAGGTAGATAATTAAATACAAAAAAACAAATATAGTCTAGGATGTATCCTATTACATAAAGTAATATTAAAAAAGAAATTGCAGATTTCTTATTGATTTCTTCAGAATTTTTAAAAAAAGAGACAGGTTTAATAAGTATCAACTTTAAGTAATCTATAAGATCCTCGATGTGATTACCAAAAGTTCTATATGATTCATCATTTTGTTTGTCTTCAAGTATATGGTGCTCAGGATTTAATTCTGCTCCACAATCTACACAATAGATTTTTTTATTGAATAGTGATTTCTCAGATTGATTCATTTTAAATAACGCCCCACAAAACGGGCAATGTATCTTGACCAATAGAACTCCTCCTCTCTAAATAAAGTTTAGCAATAAGAACAAAATTGAGTTGCTACTTTGGGCCCCCTCACATTAATTTTTTAATCTATTTTTCCTTTACTTGGCTAACTATTTAGATAAATCAAACTCATAGAAATGGAACTACCATATCAAATTTTTCGAACAGATAGGTCGCCATAAAAAATTTTACTGAAATCAGTAAACCATAATCACTGAATGTAAGAAAAAAGCATTTGCTTTAGTTGTTTTATGTGCTACAGATAATCCGATTGTTTCTATTACAAAGGACCATATTTTGATTATTTTTCCGGAAAATGGTAAAATCAGTAATACCCTTGTAGCTTCTTCAAAGCATAATACTTTGGCAGTAGTCCAGTACTTAATATCTCCCATTTTGAAACCTAATAGTAACGAGTGTATGATTAAGGCTCTTACTAAAATGATTAATGTAAGGTCAGTAAAATCCAGAAGAATTTTATTACATTTTCTTTTTCAATGTCGTCAATGTCTCTAAAAAAGAAAGAGGAGCTAAGTAATATTGATTTTTTATTAATTAAATACTCTTCAATATGACTTCTGATAGATCTGTGAGAGCTGCCAGTTCGAATTTCTTTTTCGACTTTTTTAGGGTATTTCAATCTCAGGGTCAAGTTCAGCACCACAGTTGATGCTAAATATTTTGCTTCCATGCTTAGATATATCTTTTAAATATTGCCCACAGAATGGGCAATAGATTTTTTCATTTGGATATTTTCAACTTTTTTATTGTTTTATTTTTTTACTTTTTTGTTCCCTTCCAAATGATTAGACGCCCAGTATTTGTCTGTGTATATAAAATATATAATTAGCAATTAATATTGCACCAACATTAAATATAATTGTTGGTAAAAAAGACTTGGCTTTGCTGATTTTATGGACCTCAGCCAATCCTATTGTTGTATATATTACGTAACCTATACGAATAACCAGTTGAATATTTGAATACGGAATTAGCATCAATAGAAAACAAGCCTCTTTGAAACATACGACTTTTGAAGTTTCCCAAAAATTTTTATTTAGTCCTCTAAAAATGAATAAAAGTGAATGAATAAATGCGGTTTCTATTAAAATGCCTATGGGAATTAATATTATATAAAACCATAAATTTGTTGGGCGTACTATTCCGGAATAACCAAAAACATGTGACCATAACGTATTAAGAATTATGCCGATTGTCATTATGAGCATAGCGAACTGTATCGCGACATTTTTATTAATTTTGTTTACTGTTTTAAAAAATGAGATTGGATGAAAAAGAATTGGTTTTACCAGCTCCAGCCGCGTAGCAATTTTGTTGCCAATAGTTTCGTCTGGATCCTCTTTAAAAAAGGTCTCTTCTTCTTTAGCGTTTGAAGTTTTGGGTGTTTCTGTAACAAGAACTACCTCACCACCACAATCCGGGCAATAGACTTCCTCTTGGTTTTCAGTTAATCCATTCTTATCTATTTGAAAGGCAGATCCACAGAAAGGACAAACCAGATCCATTTTTTCCCCCACATGTTGTTTTATTCAGAGTTGCATCACTTTTTACTAAGACGTGAGACTTTCAGTTTTATTTCATGGTTTAAGTTTTTTAGAGATACACATATATCATTGATAATTAGATATCTGTAATTAACTCAAATTATCAACAAGTTAGCCGATAAACTCAAAAAATGAACATAGACTTTTAAACTTAAAACGTCAAGTCAATGATTGATTTAAACCTAAGGCAGGTAAGCCGCCCGGAGTAGTTGTTTATATTCCGAGCGGCTTTTAATTGGATCAGTTTTCAGGGAAGTCGGTTTGATCTTTTTCAAGTATTATTTTAGCTATATCCACCATTTTTTGGTTTTGGTTACGGCTTAGATTTCTTAACCAGGTCATGGCCCGATTTTCTCCATACATTTTCTCTCTCATAATCACCCATTTGGCCCGTTCTATCATTCTCCTTTCCTCCAGATATCGGTTGGATTTTTCCAATTCGCCCAAGAGATTCCATATACGGCGATGATTGGCCAAGGCCACCTGCAATGAAGCATCAAGAGCCGCCGGGCTTGACGGAGTCAGGCAAAGGCCCAGCGCCTGGCTGAGACTGAGGATGGCCGGGTCCAGGCTTTCCGGTTTTTCAGCCAAAATTAAAACACCAGTCTCATTGGCCTTAAAAAGAGCGGCTGTTTTAAGGTTTTGGGCCTGGTTTTGACTGTTCAAATCCCAGATGACCATTGCACCTGACCCCAACACTTCCGTGGGTATTTCCTGGTCAATTGGCCAATAGACCACTGCCTGGGGCATATTTTTTAATACGCTGTCCAAAAGGTCGTGCAGGGGAGCGTCTTTATCCTGCAACACAAATATCAACTCGGTTTCCATGATAAGCCTCCTTTGAAAAGGCTTGTCATGGCAATATCTGGTCCAGAATTTTGTTGATGGAATTTGGTTGTAAAATCAGGCAGAAAAAAGGGGAAGGCATTCATGCCTTCCCCGAGTTTTCGGTAAGTTTAAACCTGAACTACCGAAAGATTAGACCGTCATCTTGAAGTTGCCGGCAAAAGCCTGCCGGGAAACCCAAAGACGGATCGATCTGTTGTTTTTCAGGTCCTGCGATTCAATACATACCAGGCCAGGGAATGGAGCAGGGCAAGGTGTTGGTTGTCTTTTTGGGATGCAAGAACCCATTGTAAAGACTCCTGGGCCTTGATGGCGTGTTCAGTTGCCTTTTGATAGGTGATATCAACACCGCCATTATCCCGCACCAGGGCCTTGGCCTCTTCCAGGACTTCCGTCTGGGTCTTGCCCAGTTCCGTCAGTTCCAGAAGTCTTTGCGAAACCTCTTTGGGCGCGTTATCCCGCACATGAATAAAGGGCAGGGTTATTTTACCTTCGGCCAGGTCGTGCCCCACAGGCTTGCCGAATTCGTGTTCAGTGCCCACATAGTCCAGGGCGTCGTCTATCATCTGGAAAGCAAGCCCCAGTTCCATGCCATAGTTGTAAAATGCCTGAATCAGATCCTGGTCCGCCTTGGCGTAAATAGCGCCCATCTGGCAGGAGGCAGCCAACAACACAGCGGTTTTGGCCCGGATGATTTCCAGATAACCTTCCATATCCAGCTTCAGGTCACCTGTGTGCAACAGTTCCAGCACCTGGCCTTCGGCCATATAGGTTGTGCAGTCGGTGAGCGCCTTGACAAAGCTCGGTATGCCGGTGTCGGCAGCCAGGGAATAACTCTTGGAAAACAGGAAATCACCTACCAGGATGACCGCGTCGTTGCCGTATTTGGTGCGTGCGGCCGGGCGTCCCCTGCGCAGGCCTGCTTCATCCACCACATCGTCGTGCAAAAGGGTGGCTGCATGCAGGAATTCAAAAATAGAGGCCAGGGTAGGTTCAGGGCTGTTTCCCCCGGCTGCGTGGGCGGCCAGCAAGAAGAGCACCGGCCTTAAGCGTTTACCCCCGCTGAAGATGATGTAGTCGCTGACCTGTTCAATATAGGATACGTGGGATTTGAGGTTGTCCGCCAGAGCCTGGTCGGCAGGCTGGGCCATCTTTAAAACCCCGGCTTTTATTTCATCCAGGCTCATGGTGGTGCTCAACCCGGCGGCTGAGGTCTGATCTTGTGTGGTCACTTGTCTTCCTTTTACATTACGATACAGTGTAACAACCGGCGAATCCTTGCTCCGGCAGCCCGGAAAGGTGCGGTGGTTGACTCTTGGCGCGTGCGAATGCCTGGGGCGAATAGGGTAGTCCACCCCTTATAAGTGAATTACTTGCATCCTCAAATATATCAGACCACAGTGGTTGTCAAATGGACAACCCCCCACTTGAAAAATGAACCCGGTTTTTTCTTTAAAAGTAAACCAAAAGACCTTTTGGGGAGGTTTTTTAACCTAGTTCAGGCAGGGGTAGGGTGGTGAAGGTCCGGTTAGGTTGTAGAGATGAGCTTGATTCGGCTGCCGTCTTTAAAATTTTAAAAAAACAGCCGAGCGGCTGATCGGGAAGTTGGAAAACCTGGCCCGGAAGATTTTGCTCACCTTGCCGGGTGGCTTGTTGTGGTCCCTGCTTTGCGAAAATTAGGCCGCCCGGTGCGTAATTGAGTTTATCTCCGCCGGATATAAAAGTAAAATCCCTCCCTGGATTTTCCCCTTTCAATCCTAGTTGGGATGGGCCAGGGCCAGGGTGTTGTAAATAAGCGGATAGCTCTCAACTGATTTACGGTTGTTGAAAAGCATAAGCGCAGCCATGCTGACCTTGGGAAGTCTGGGGCGCAGGCTCTCATAAACCCCGCAGGACAAACTAGAGATCTCAGCTGTTTCTCTCTCTGAGGCCAAACGCATTTGCAGATACTGGGCCAATATGGAGGGGCTGGGCTGGGCCAGGCTGGCCTGTACGGCGCGGTATTTTTCTTCCGGGTCAGGGGTTGAGATTTGATGTTGCAAGAGCATGATTTCCTCCGGTTAGCTTGGTTAACCTAATGCTCTAGCAAAAACCGGGCCTGATCGGAAAAACCACTAAATATAAAATAATAATAAGGTGTTATATCTATTGTGCAGTTTTGAGCCCTTTGGGTGGGGTAATACTTTCTTCCCTTCAACCGGCAAAAAACGTCATCTCCGCACTACCTCAACCGCAAAATCAATGCTAATATAGACCACCGTAAGAAAAGCCTGGGTGGTGGAATTGGTAGACACAGGGGACTTAAAATCCCCAGGTCGTTAGGCCGTGCGGGTTCGAGTCCCGCCCTAGGCACCAAACTGGTTATAAGTAGTTGAAAACACTACATTGCTAGACAGGCTCCGTCTCGGTTTGCGGCTTTTCCATGAAGGTCGTCCAAATTTGGAGGCCGGAGCTTGTATAATTTCAGCCGTTCGCCCTCATACCTCACCAAGTACAATCATGTTCTTTACTTTCGTATAGTGATACCTACTGAGCTGCGCCCAAAGTTGAGGCAGTCAGAGTTCAGGATGAGCCTTAAGACCGCCTACTTGCGCGTTGCCCGCCCTGCCGCTACAAGACTAGGCGTGGCTGCTAAGTCGATCTTTAAGGAACTGAGACGGGAAAATTCTGCAATGCGAACCATGCCCCCTAAAGAGATTCAAGCCCTGGCGCTTAAGTACCTGCGTGATGTGTTGGAAGATGATGAATTCCAAAGGTTTGCCCCTATTGGTCCGGATGTTCAGTTAAGAACCCGCAATGATGGAAGGCAAAGCCATGTGGTTATATTGAACCGACCTAAGTTCTCAACCGACACCCTGGAGAAAAGAAAAAAGCAGCTGGCAGAGAACAACACCAGCTCAATTGAAGTTCAGGTCAGGCGATACCTGAAGAAAGCCGAGATAAAGGAAGATGAGCTAAACCCCCTGAGCCATGCCCAGCTTTGCAGGGAGTTTTTAAAGGCCGATATCAAACACCTGGAGATAGCAGAGCAACGGAGCAAGGGGAACTATGATTTTGAGGATGACTACTTCAACAGACTAAAATCATTGGGGTATTTGCAGGGAGAAAGACCGGCTGCCTCACAATGCCAGGAGGTGACGCCAGTAAACCCCATAAGCCCTGGACCATCTGAACCCATGCTCTCCGAGGTCATAGACGATTACGTAGCCGAAAAAATAAATGATGGAAAGTGGACTGTTTCCAGTCAGCAAGACTTCACACCAATTCTGAGGCTGTTCCAGGAGGTTATAGGAGATCGCCCGGTTGATCGAATTAACCATGAGGCGGTGAGGGAGTTCAAACGGTTCACCAAGGAGTCTTGCCCTAAAAACAGGAACAAACTAAAGGCTTACAGGAACAAGAGTGTTGCTATCCTGAAAACCCAAAAGGTTCCTGACAAAGACAGGCTTTCCGACAAGAGCATTAATTTCTATTTCTCCACCGTGTCAACCTGCCTGAACTGGATAAAGGACCAGGGGTATAAGCTGCCGGATGGTTTACCCCGTATTTTGAGCCACCAGGTTAAAAAGCTGCCTCATGAGCAAAGGGACTTCTTCACCCAGGAAAACCTGAAGACCATCTTTAACGCTCCTCTCTATCAGGAGGATAAGCACAATAAATCCTACCAGTTCTGGGTTCCGCTTATCGGCCTTTACAGCGGCATGCGGTTGGATGAGATAAGCCAACTGGACCTGAAAGATATCCGCCAGGAAAACGGTGTCTGGGTTTTTGATGTGAACGATAAGGGAAACAAGCATCTTAAGAATCCTTCTTCAAGGCGTTTAATTCCTATTCATGATTTCCTGCTCAATGACTTAAACCTGGTGGGTTATAGAGATTACCTGGCTAAACTTGGGAAAGTTAAAGTGTTTCCTGAACTAAAGCAAAACGGTAGAGGCAGGTTCGGGGCTGCGGTGTCCAGATGGTTCAATGAACGCTTACTTATGACCTTAGGGCTAAAAGATGAGGGGAAACTTTCCTTCCATAGTTTCAGGCACACATTCATAAACACCCTTAAGCTTTTAGACACCGAGGAGCGGAAAGTAAGCCAGGTTGTTGGTCATAAAAAAGAAAGTTCAATGACTTATGATCGCTATGGTAAACCATATCCGCCTGAAATCATTTATCGCGACGTGATACAAATGCTGGATTATGGGGTTGATTTGTCACACCTGAGCAGATCCAAGTTCGTCAGAAGGAATTGAGCCTGAGGGTGGGTTGATTGTAAGAGTTAGTTGCTTGATAACAGTTAAAAAGAGGAGGTATAGAAAAAGCCAAAGGTTGAATGTGCTATCAGTCTGCATGGCTTTTAAATAGCCTTGCCAAGGCCATAACTTAATAAACCCTATGATGAGCTATAGGTAAATACGAAAAACTTCATAGTGGGGCTATGCGTAAGCCTGGTGGGAATTATGGGTTCAATAAAGGGTTTTGGTTTAGCTAAACCATTTAGATCCGTGTGGTTTTTCTATGCCGCTTACAAATAAGGTCTTTTATAGCCAGCAGGAGAGGGTTTAAACAAAAGGGGTAGATGACCCAAGGCACAGGGACAACAAACATGCTGTTAACCGGCAATGCAAACACGGACATAACGTGATCCTTTTTAGCTCTAAACTTCCAGATTTACTTTCTGAGAAGACTTATTGGGCTGCCCCTAGCTGCGCCATTAGTTTTTAAGAATCTTTGCGTGGTGAGCCTATACGGCGCTTTAAACAAGTTTTAGGCTGTAGGGTTGTAAACAAAAAAGCCCCATGCATCCAGGGGCAGGCATTGCCAAGGACACACAGGGCGGTGTGGTTTGACACACTCAATGATTATATATGGTTAAAGCCGTTTAAGGGTGCCAGGGTTCCCAAGTTACCACTCTTAAAACAACTCACTATTTTAAACCGTTATCAACACTCGCCTTTTATGACTACCCTTTGAGATCCACTCTTCACCAAGGAAAGCTTTAATAGGT
>CAZFCK010000066.1:0-20776 GCA_964517355.1 uncultured Desulfovibrionaceae bacterium
GGAAATTGTTTCAGGGGAGAGCCTTGTTTCAAGGCGAAAATGCGCTAGTCCGAAACATCGTGTCCTCAAGCCGTGTTTCCTTCCTGATTCCAACGGCGCTTTTCATTCCCCTGTTGCGGCCGCTCATCCCGACAACGCGACGATTCGCTCCAACCCGCCTTGTTTTCAGCTCGTAAACATCACATTGGAGAATCATCATGATGGCAATGAACGAAATAGCCATACTCCTCATGGCCCTGGCCCAAAACGTGGCCCTTATGCTGGCGGCGGCCTTTGTGCTCTTCACGTTGCGCCCCATGCGCCAACTCGGACTGATGCCCCAGACGTGGAGCAACCAGGCCCTGCTGGCTCTCGTTTTCGGCTTGTTCGGCATCATGGGCACATACGGGGGCAATCCCGTACTCCATTCCTACGCGAATCTGCGCGCCATGAGCGTGATCACCGCCGGGTTGATCGGCGGCCCCGCCGTTGGCTTCGGCGCCGGACTCATTGCCGGCGGACATCGCTTCTTTATCGACATAGGCGGATTCTCCGCGGCCCCGTGCGCCCTGGCGACGTTGTTGGAGGGCACGGTGGCCGGAATGCTGCAAAGCAGACTCGGCGCCAGGGCACTGGACTGGCGCAGCGCCGGATTGCTGGCTTGCGCGGGCGAGCTGCTGCACATGGTTCTGGTGCTGGCCATGTCGCGGCCATTCGGCGAAGCGCTGGATCTGGTGCGGATCATCGCCGTGCCCATGATTCTGCTCAACGCGCTCGGCGCCAGCCTTTTCGTGCACATCATCGGCCTGCACAACCGTTTTCACGAGGTGCGCGATTCCAACTACGCCCATAAGATCCTGTCCATCGCCAATCGCACGGTTTCCCATTTGCGCTCCGGCCTGAACTTCGAAAGCGCGCAAAAAACAGCCGAAATCATTCTTTCGGAAGTGGACGTGGCGGGGGTGGCCCTGACCGACAGCACCACGGTCCTGGCGCACGTGGGCGTGGGTTCGGACCACCATCTGCCGGGGCAACAACTGATCACCAAGGCCACCCGCGCGGTTGTGGCCTCGGGCAAACCCGCCTTTGTGCGGTCGCGATCCGGCATCGGCTGCGCAAATCCGCACTGTCCCTTCAATGCGTCGATCATTGCGCCGTTGCGGCAAAAGGGCCGGGTCGTGGGCATCCTGAAATTCTACGGCGTGGAAAAAAAGCCGCTGGACAACGTGATGTTCGAACTGGCCAAAGGCCTGGCCGCGCTTTTTTCCACGCAGCTCGAACTCGAAGAGGTGGAAACCCAGGCACGGTTGCTGGCCACAGCGGAAATCCGCCGGCTCCAGGCGCAGATCAATCCGCATTTCCTGTTCAACTCCCTGGGCGCCATCGCCTCGTTTTGCCGCACCGAGCCCGCCAAGGCGCGGACCCTGCTGCAAAACCTTTCCATGTACATGCGTAAAAACCTGGACAACAGCCGCGAACTCATCCCCCTGGCCGACGAACTGGAACAGGTGGAGGCCTATCTGGCCATAGAGCAGGCGCGTTTCGGCGAGCGCATCCAGGTAAAGGCGTCAATAACCCCGGAGGCCAAAACGTGGCTGGTGCCGCCGCTCATGGTCCAGCCCCTGGTGGAGAACGCCATACGTCACGGCCTCTCATGCAAGGAAGAAGGAGGATGTGTCGAACTTTTCGCGAACGTGCAAGCCGATACTCTTGTCGTGGAAGTGCACGACAATGGCGTGGGGATGTCGGCGGAGCGCATTCGCGAGGCCCTGGAACTGCGTTCCAGCGCAGCATGGAGCGCGGATAAGATCGGCCTGAGCAACTGCCATGAACGCCTCGTGCGCCGCTACGGCGCCGAGCATGGCTTACACATCGAAAGCGAACCTGGAGCGGGCACTTGCGTGACCCTGCGCATTCCCAAAAACGGCGGGCAGGATCTTGCCTCCCCCCGGTCGTCCGTGCGCTCGACGGCCGCCTTCGCCGGTTAGGGAACTGTGGGCAAGTGGCCGGGTTTCCGCTCCGCAACACTGCAATGCAAGGAGAAGGATCATGGTTTACTTGCTTATCAGTATCGCCCTGCTTGTCGTGGGCTACCTGGTCTACGGGAAGATTGTGGACAACATTTTCGGCTCAGACGCCGCCCGTCCCACCCCGTCGCAGACAATGGCCGACGGCGTCGACTACATCGACATGCCCACCTGGAAAGTGTTTTTCATTCAATTGCTGGACATTGCCGGCCTGGGACCGGTTTTCGGCCCCATCCTGGGCGCTCTGTACGGCCCGTCCGCCTTGTTGTGGATCGTCATCGGCTCCATTTTCGCCGGCGCCGTGCATGATTATTTTTCCGGCATGCTGAGCGTGCGTTCCAAAGGCGCTTCCATCCCCGAGGTTGTGGGGGAATTCATGGGCATGCCCGCGCGGCAGATCATGCGCGTCTTTTCCGTGATTCTGCTGGTGCTCGTGGGCGTGGTTTTCGTCCTCGGCCCCGCCAAGCTGCTCGCCAACATGACCGGGTTGAACGTGCAACTGCTCGTAGCCTGTATTTTCGTGTACTATTTCCTGGCCACGATCCTGCCCATCGACAAAATCATCGGCCGCCTCTACCCCTTGTTCGGCGCCCTGCTTCTTTTCATGACCTTCGGCGTCATGGGCGGCATGGCCTTTGCCGATTTTCCGGTGCTGCCGAACCTGGACTTCGCCGTGAACACCAATCCCGCGGGCAATCCCATCTGGCCGTTGCTGTTCATCACCCTGTCCTGCGGCGCCATCAGCGGCTTCCACTCCACCCAATCGCCCCTCATGGCCCGGTGCATCCGCTGTGAATCCAAAGGCCGCATGGTCTTCTACGGCGCCATGATCATCGAAGGAGTCATCGCCCTGATCTGGGCGACTGCCGGCTTGTCCTTCTATGAAACTCCGATGGCCCTGAACGAAGTCATCGCCGCTGGCACTCCCTCCCTGGTCGTGGATCAGGTCTGCAAGTCCCTGCTCGGCCCTGTCGGGGGCGTTCTCGCCATACTGGGCGTGGTCGTGCTGCCCATCACCTCTGGCGATACCGCGTTCCGCTCCACCCGTTTGATCCTGGCCGAAACCTTCAAGATCAGCCAGTCCAAGGCTGTCAAACGCCTGCTTATCGCCGTTCCCCTGTTCGTCCTCGCCTGGCTGATTTCCACGCAGGACTTCAAGATCATCTGGCGCTACTTCGGCTGGAGCAACCAGACCCTTTCCATGCTGGTGCTGTGGTCCGCCGCCATCTATCTGGCCCAGAAAATGAAGTTCCATTGGATTTGCTCCATCCCCGCCGCTTTCATGACCGCCGTGGACGTGAGCTTCATCCTTCAGGCCAAGATCGGCTTCAACATGCCTGCCGAAATATCGAATATCGTCGGCGTGGCCTCCGCCGTCGTGGCGTTGGGACTGTTCCTGTTCTACGCTTCCAGGCAGCGCGCAGCCGTGACAGAAGACGCGACCGTATAAGCATCCTGCGCCTTGCCGCTCCACATAGGGCCGGCCCGCAAGGGCCGGTCTTTTTTTATGTGAAAAAAAGTTCTCAAAAATCACCAAACCCATGTGGAAACGCTTGATCATTGCCTACGCGCCAAATAATCATTACGTTCTTGCGGTAAGAAATGTTCCGCCTCAAACCTGAAGCGCTCTGAAGCCGGAAACGCAACGCCTATGGCCTATATTGAGAATGTCCGCATTTTACATGCATTTCCAGAAGATTACGGCGGAGAGTATGTTGTGCGCTGCGGCCGAATCGCCCTCCCGGACACGCTCGCGCTTGAAAAACTGCACGATATGCCCGCGCCCTCCCTTGCCGCGCTTGAAGAAGTGCATGCCGCCCCTGCTGCGGCTTTCGGCGAAGGACTGCTCTTTCTTATAGACGATCAGGACCCCGGCCTGGACATGCAGGCGGTGCAGGCTGTGCAAAAGGAATACCTGTACAGATACTACAAGGAAATCGCGCTGCCGCGCCGCTCGCCGTTCGCCCCGGCCGCGAAAGGCGTACGCCGCCAAAGCGCCCCTGAAATTGTGCGGCTGACGAGCAAGTTGCGCAACATGCCCTTTCTCCTGCGCTACCCCCTTGTGCAGAAACTTCAGGAGCAAAAATGCTCCATGCCCGTGCTGCTGCTTTTGCCGGGCCCTTCATTGCCGGGCATTGCCGCGCATCTTGCCCAACTGGCGAAAAGCCACGTTGTGGTGGCGGTTTCCCGGAGCATAGGGTTCTGTCTCGCCCATGGAGTCGAGCCGGATTTCGTTGTGCAGCTCGATACCTATCTGATGCAGCGGCACTTTTACGATACCATTCCCAGGCTGCCCAACACCGCGCTCATCGCGCTGTCCGTGAGCCCCATGCATTGTTTCGCGCATCTGTTCCGCGGCGTGCTGTTCATGGAGAGTTTCGACCACGGCGCCCTGCCCAATCCTTACCGCATGCGTGAAAACGGGCTCAGCACCCTTATGGGGTGCCTGGGCTTCGCGGAATGTCTGCACGCGCCCTACGCCATCCTGGCCGGGGTGGATCTCAGCTACCCCGGCAAGCAAAACGCCGCCAAATATTACGGTTCCGACGCCGCGGAAGCGGATCGGCCGTGCCCGCCCCATTTCCAAAACGCGGATAAGGATTTTTTTCTCGGAGACCGCAACGGCAAAGGCGTGTTCACGTCCCTGAACTACATCGCCGTGGCCAGGGAGGCCGAACACTTCGCGCGGAGCATCCGCCAGGACACGGGCACACGCTTTTATCTCCATGCCGATTCCGGCATTCTTTGCCCGCGGCATTTCCCCCGCCTGGACCTGGCGAACGCGCTGGACGCTCCGCCTCTCGACCGGGGGGCGTTGCTGCAGCGTGTCGACCACGCGATTAGCCGCCAAGAAGAGATCAAACACGTGCGCGTCAAAGTGGATTGCGCCAAGACCAGGGAAGCCCTGGAGCAAAATCTCCTGATTCTCGAAGCCTGCCGCCTCCAGGGCACCCCCCTGGACCCGGCGTCCAATCCCATCCGCCTGTTCGCGGAACAGGAGCGCGATTTCAATCTTCCGGACAACGACACACTCAGGCTTGCGTTCAGCATCAACATCGCCAGGCAATGGCGCGACGCGGCCCTGCAAGCGCACAACATCGCCCTGGCCCACATGCTGGCCCGGCGCAACGGCGCAATCCACCTAGTCTGCCTGATTCAAGAAAAACAGGAGCTGCCCCGCGCCCTGTACAAGCTTTTCCCCGGATTCCAGTGGATCTTCCACGGCATTTTCAGTATCGCAACGCCACTGTCCGAGCGCGCCCCCGACGATATCAACGCGGCGCACCTGCAGGCGAAGCTTCCGGAGTATCCCGTGGTCTGCGTCACCCCGAAGGCCAGGGAAGTCTATCGCTACCATTTCGAAGTGTATCCCGCGGACAATTTGTTTTATCTTGAGCCCCAACACATGGAGGGCGCACATGAGTGCTAAGGTCTACGCCATCATCCTGGCAGGGGGCACCGGCGAACGCATGGGCTCCCCCACGCCCAAGCAATTCCTCAAGCTCGCCGGACGCACCGTGATTGAACACACGCTGCAAATCTTTGAAAACCACCCGCGCATCGATGAAGTGTTCATTGTCTGCAACCGGCAGTTCCACACCTTGATGGAGGAGCTGATCCTGCGCAGCCAATTCAAAAAGGTGACCAAAATCCTCTCCGGTGGAGCCACGCGCAAGGACAGCTCCCGCGCCGGAGTCATGGCCGTGCCGGACGACGACGCCAAAGTGCTGCTGCACGACGCGGTGCGCCCGTTTCTTTCTGCGCGCATCATCGACGGCTGCATCACGGCCCTGGACCGCTTCCCGGCGGTGGACGTGGCCATTCCCGCCACGGACACCATCATTGAAGTCAACGACATGCAGTGCATCAGCCAGGTTCCCCCCAGGCACATGCTCAGAAGGGGGCAAACCCCCCAGGCCTTCCGCGCCGGCGTCATCAAAGAGGCGCACCGCATGGCGGCCAGGGAAAAATCCGTCACCGTCACCGACGATTGCGCCCTGATCCTGCGCTACGGTCTGGGCAACATCTATGTGGTGCCCGGTGAAGAAAGAAACATCAAAATCACGCATACCGAAGACCTGTTTCTGGCGGACAAGATATTTCAGCTCAACACGGTGCAGGTGGACCCCAGCATTAACCTGCAAAGCCTGAAAGACAAGGTTGTGGTGGTTTTCGGCGCATCCAAGGGCATTGGAGCCGCCACGGCCTACATGGCGCGGGCCTACGAGGCCAAAGTGCACGGATTTTCGAAATCACAGGGCGTGGACATCGTGGACGCCCAGGCCGTGGAAAACGCCCTGGCCGACGTGCTGGCCAAAGAGGGGCGCATCGACCACGTTGTCAACACAGCGGCAATACTGCGCTTCGGCAGGCTCGCGGACCGCGACATCTTGGCCATTCGTCAGGAAATCGAAATCAACTACCTCGGCGCGCTCAACGTCGTGCGCGCGGCCCTGCCCCTGCTCATCCCCACCAAAGGCAGCATAGCCCTGTTCACATCCAGCGCATTCACCCGGGGGCGTTCGCTCTACACCGTCTACTCCTCCTCCAAAGCCGCGGTGGTGAACCTCGTGCAGGGCATTGCCGAAGAAATGGCCTCCCAGGGCGTGCGCATCAACGCCATGAACCCGGAGCGAACGGCCACGCCCATGCGCAGCGAAAATTTCGGGCTGGAACCGCCGGAAACCCTGCTCAAACCCGAGACCGTGGCCGCCGCCACCCTGCGCACCCTGCTCTCCCCATTTTCCGGTATGGTGGTGGACGTGCGCCTGACGGACGCTACCCCAGAGGATTGACGTGGATCAGGAACAAGCCAGGCTCATAGCCCGATTTCTCGCCGCCACACCGCGCGACAACAGGAATATCGCCTTTGTCGGCCGTGTGGACAGCCAGTTCGCGGGGAACAGCAAATACCTTTTTCTGCATTTCGTGGCCAACCGCCCCCACTATCAAAGCTGTTACGTGACCCTGAACCATAAGGTGTTCAGGGAACTCAAGGCCCAAAGATTGCCCACGGCCTTGTTTCCGCAACAGCCCGCCCTGGACGTGCTGGCCAAGGCCGGGATCGTGGTCGTGGAAGATTTCGATTACCGCACCAACAACGTGTGCCTTTTCACGCCGGGAGCCAAAATCGTGCAGCTGTGGCACGGCGTGGGGTTCAAAAAAATCGGTTTTATCGAGGCGGAAACCTCCATCGACCTCCCGGAGGAACGGCGATCCCATTTGCGGCGCATGTATTCCGGGTACGACGCATTGATTTCAACCTCGCCCTTTTACACGGAAAACCTGTTCAAGACATCGTTCCAGGCCGATGAAATCTGGGAAACCGGCTATCCGCGCAACGACGTTCTGTTGCGGCGCCCCGGCAGACACGACCTTGTGGGCAGCAGCGTGGACCTCTACGCCCAGCTGCATGCCGCACGCAAAAAGCAGTTCACGTGCATTTACGCCCCCACGTTCCGCGACGACCCCAACGTATCCTTTCCGCACGGCGCCTTCGACCTGCTCCCGCTTTCCGCGTTTCTCCAGCGAGAGAACATCGCCCTGTATTTGAAAATGCACCCGTTCATCAATCTGAACCACGTGCCCGAGCTGCCGCACATCCACATCCTGCCGAGCACCATGGACATCTACCCCCTGCTCCCGTTGTTCGATTGCATGATCACCGATTACTCTTCCATTTACATGGATTACCTGCTTCTGGACCGGCCGGTGCTCTTTTTCCCCTTTGACAGAGAGGACTACACGCGCAGAATGCGGGAATTTCAATTCGATTACGACGTGATGACACCAGGCCCCAAGTGCCTGACCCAGGAAGCGCTCCTGGAAGCGTTGCGCGGCGCGGCGCACGGCGACGACGCCTGGGCCGCCGAGCGGCGGCGCGTATGCGAGATGGCTTTTGCCCATCGCGACGCCAAGGCCTGTTCACGGATCGCCGCGCACATCGACAAGCTCATCCCCGCATCCGGGACACCTTAAGCCCGCAAAGGAGCCTCGTTCGCCTATGCATCAAATTCTCCAGGACATCCTGCGCCAGCACCGCATCAGCGCCTATCCCGACCCCTCTTGGTATGTCTGGGCCTCGAACCAGCTTGTCCAATGTCTTTCCGGGGGCGAACATCCGCCGCAAGACGATCTGCAACGCGCGCAACTGCTGACGACAGCAGTGCGGTTCATGCGCCAGGGCGTGGTTTTCTCTCCGTACGATCGTGGCCTGCTCGCCATGCTTTTCAAACTGCACGCCCTCTCCGGCCTGCCCAACACGCAACTTGCCTGGCACCGCTGGGCGGACGCCCAACTCGACGGCCTCCAGCTCTGCCCGCAAAGCCAGGCCCTGGAAGCGGTGGAAGGCGTACGCAACAAACCGGGCGCCGTCATCCGCCTTCTGGCGCAACAGCCGCCCGTCAACGTGTTTTACCTGCTGCTCATGGAATTGTGGCGGCTTGGAGAAAAAGACGCGCTCCTGGAGCACATCCGGCGCTTCCGCGCCCTGCCCCATACCGCCCCCGTCGCTCCGGTGTTGGCCGTCGCCGCCTGGCATGCCGGAGATCTGGATCTTTCCCAAGAACTGCTGGGCATGTCACCGCCCCATTTTTTGTCGCACTTGCTGCAAGCGGAACTGGCCCTGGCCGCTGATGACCGCGACGCGGCCCAGGCCCATTGGCGGCTATCGCTCAAAGCCGAACCCTTGCAGCCTTCCTTGGTGTACAGGATGCAGCAAAGCGCCATGGCGGCCCCCGACCCGAACCTGGTGCGCAAGGCCAAGGTCCATGTGGCCTTCTACACTTTCAACAAGCTGCATATGACGCTGGACACCTTGAAAAGCCTGTTGCGATCGAACATCGGCGAAGCCACGGTCAGCCTGCTGAACAACGGCTCCACCGCTTTTTCACCGCAGGAACTCGAGGCGGGCGTGGACGCCATACGTCAGGGGCGCCCCGTGAACCTCATCCACCTGCCCACCAATATCGGCGCTCCGGCCGCGCGCAACTGGCTGCGCCGGTTGCCCGAGACCTCGGCGGCCGATTATCTGGCCTACCTGGACGACGACGTGTTTCTCCCCCCAAACTGGCTGGAGCACTATCTTCAGGACCTCAAATCCGCCCCCAAAGCGGTGGTCGCCGGCCCTTTGTGCCTCAACCCCGGCCAGCTGCGCACCATCCAATACATCTGGCGTTTTTTCGAGGAAGTGGGCGACCATCACATCAGATTCAGCAACAACTGCCCCCAGTTCATGGATATCGGGCAATATTCCTCGCGGCGCGTCTGCCTCTCGGTCATGGGCTGTTGCCACCTTTTCGACATGCGCCGGGTGAACGGCCTCGCTATCCCCGATTTCGACATCCGCTTTTCACCGTCCCAGGTGGACGACCTGGAGCACGACATGCAGATCTGGAAAGCGGGAGGCCAGGTGTTGTATGACGGGCGCGTGCGCGTGGTGCACCGGCAGGACGCGGGAAAGCAATCGCCCCTTTCCGCGGCGGCATGGGGCAATGTGCTTGCGAATCATCGCAAGATGGAAGCGAAATGGTCAGCCGGAGAACTCGATACGGTGCACCGCAAAGTGACCGAGGCGGACGACGCCTGGTATCGCGCCTCGTTGGACGCGGTGCGCCCCATGCTGCCTGAAAACGCCAAGAGCGTGCTGGAACTCTACGCGTTCAGGTCCGTTTGAGCCGGCCATGTGAAAACGGTAAAAAAAGTAATCATGCCAAAAAGTTATACAAGATAAGAAGTTTTGCTGATTCTTAAGAACTTTTTTCAAACAGCTCTTAAGCCGCCGGAGTCATTCCTTTTTCAATTTCAGAATGCTCCAGCGTATCCCGCGCCACCTGCTCCAGGTCGCAGCCGGTGAGGCGTTGCAACCGGTCCTGCCAGGCCAGGGCGCGTCCAAGGCGGCCATTGATCGCGGTCCGTGCCCGCGGATCATGGCCGTGGCGCTCCAGCACAACGCCGTAACGTTGCCGCACGCTCACCACATGTGTGCCGGCCACCAGCTTGTCCGCCATGAAGACCAGCTCTTTTTCCGTCACCGGTTTTGCAGGATCGCAAGCCATGTCGCGGTGATCCGCCACAATATCCGCAACGCCGTGGAAGCCGAGCCGGGCGAGAAAACGCCCCCCTTCCCGTTCATGTTGGGGCTTGCCTTTGGCCACATCATGGAGCGTCGCCGCCGCGGCAATGCACTGATGATCAAAGGTCACTCCCTGCGCCGTTTCCAGGCACCGCGCAAAGGCCAGCGCCACCCTGGCCACGGCCTTGCAGTGCCGCACGGCCCGCTGGGGCGTGCCCGCCAACGCGAATGCCGCGCTGCATTCGTCTTCTACCGGTATATGGGGGCGCTTGCTTTGCAACAACGCGAAATCGTCCGGGGTATCGGCGTCCAGCATGGTGCCGGCGTCTGCCGTGGGAAAATCCCGCACCGTGTCGGGGCGCTCGCTTTCCCAGGCTTCCAGGGCTCCGCGCAGCCCCATGAAACCGTTCCAGGAGAGAATATGTTCGCGCATGCGCGCCGCGCAGAGCGGGGGGTGTCCGCGCTCCCCCAAAAAGGTGGGCAACAGGATGTCGGGCCGTGTCTCCGCAAAATCCTGCAACTCAAGAGCGAGGGTTTCAGGCCTGACAAGAGGGATATCCACGGGCCAGACAAAAAAGCGCGCGCAGGAGTCCGGCAAGGCGGCCACTCCGCGCACCACGGAGCCGAACATGCCGTCGGCAAAACCGGGGTTGTGAACGCAACGCGCTCCCGCATCCCGGGCTGCGGCCGCGACCTGTGCGGCATTGAATCCCGTGACCACGATGCGTTGCGAGACACCCACAGCAGCCAGCGCCTCCAGCACATGCCCTAGAAAAGTGCGCTCCCCCAAGGTCATCAAGGGCTTGAAACCCGCTTCCCCCATCCCCTTGCGCATCCGCGAGGAAAACCCCGCGGCCAGTACAACAGCCGCCGCATCAGACAAAACACTCGCTCCTTGTGAGCATGGCAATCTGGAAAAGATCTACCTACCCTTATGTATTTCCCCAAATAATGAACCATTCATTCGGAAACATCGTCTTCCCGAGGCGCATGCGCCCCAGTTCCCGCAGTACATCACACCACGCCCTGCGGCTGGAAAAAAAGACGGCTCGACTCTTTGATGGGAAATAAACACTTGGAGTGGCTTTCAAAGGGGGCAATTCCGACTATCGCCAGTACATTGCGTCGCAACGGCCCCCCTCAATGATGCGTCGCCAGCCACAGCGCTGTATCTACCCTCTGGCCTTGAGAATCACAGGTATGGCCATGGCCGCCACAATGGCGAGCAACGGCGGCCCGTACAAGGGAAGCAGCACCAGAGACCACCGCCACCCTATGCGGCCTGTTTTCTTCAAATACACAAATACGGCCGTCAAGGCGAAGCAGCAAAGAAAAAACCAGTCGGTAAGATTCATGGCGCAATGTCCTTTGCCAAGGGCTCTTTGCCGCCTCGCTCAGTAAGCCGAAGAAAGCCGAGCTATTACATTTTTTCCCAGAATCCTTTCTAGGAATTTTTCATCGCCAAAGCAATATGCTTTTATTAACTTAATAGTTTGCCCCATAAAAGGCCAGCTCAGCCAGGTATGGGCGCATGTTCATCCCTCCGCAAAAGACGGTCAATGCTCCTGCACCGGTGCGGACCGCGAAGGTGACGGGACGGGCTGCACACTGCGATGTCCCAGAAGGTTATGCACGTCTTCAAGCACCATATACAGCGCGGGGACCAGCAACAGCGTGATGCTTGTGGCGAAAAGAATGCCGAAGCCGAGGGAAATGGCCATGGGGATCAGGAACTTCGCCTGACGTGAAGTTTCCAGAATCATGGGCGCAAGTCCGCCGCACGTGGTGACCGTCGTCAGCATGATGGGGCGGAAGCGTTGAATGCCCGCCGTCTTGATGGCGTTCACGGGCTTTTCTCCCGCGCGCACGCGCCTGTTGGCGAAATCGATGAGCACCAAGGAATCGTTGACCACAACGCCGGACAAAGCCACCACGCCGAACATGCTCATAAGACTGAGGGAATAGCCCATTATCATATGTCCGTACACGGCGCCGAT
Source organism: uncultured Desulfovibrionaceae bacterium (assembly GCA_964517355.1). GTDB lineage: Bacteria > Desulfobacterota > Desulfovibrionia > Desulfovibrionales > Desulfovibrionaceae > CAZFCK01. The sequence goes on from CAZFCK010000066.1 coordinate 12,078, forward strand.
GATGCCGAACGGAATGCAGAACATAATGATCAACGGCTGGAAATAACTCCGGAATGGAATGGCAAGCAGCGCGTAGATGGCGATCAGCGCCAGCAGCAGCCCCTCGTAGAGGCTGGCCATGCTTTCGCGCAGATCTGCCTGGCGTCCTTCAAAGCTGAAGGTCAGGCCCTGGTACTGGTTGACAAGGTTGGGCAACACGCTCTGTTTCAGTTCATTGATCACGCCCTCGGCCGCGCTGCGCGGCGTCACGTTGGCCGTGACCTCGTTGACGCGGCGGCTGTTGCTGCGCGTGATGCTGGTATAGGCGCGTCCCTGCGTGACTGTGGCCAGATCCCTGAGAAACATCTCCTTGCCGTCGGGCAGGCGGATAACCAGCGCATCCAGGGTTTCTTCGGTGGCGCGCTCCCTTTCCGGCAGGCGCACACGTATCGTCACCTCATTGCGGCCTCTTTGCTGTTTCAGGGCTTCCGCCCCCAAAAATGCGTAGCGGACCTGATTCGCCACTTCGCTGGAGGTTATGCCCACGGCTTCGCCCATCGGGGTCAATTTGATATCGAACTGGCGCTTGCCTTTTGCCGAGCCGTCGTCGATATCGGAAAGCACTGCGAAATTGTTCAACGATTCGGCTAGATGTTCGCTCGCGGTATCAAGGACCTCCGTATTGCTGTGACTGAGGCGTACGGTGAGTCCCTTGCCGCCGCCCGGTCCGCCGCGGTCCGACTCGTAGGTTATGGATTCAAGCCCGTGCAGCGGCCCCACGGTATCACGCCACAAGGTGATGACCTCCGCCGTACCCAAGGGGCGGATCTCCGGACTCGTCAGAAAAATCCGCACTTCTATCTCATTTTCTTCAACCTTGGACCAGACGCCTTTGCTCAAGTCAGCGCCTCCATGCTCCGCAACGACCTTGTCCGCCGCGTCGATCAGGCGCTGCTGCACCCTTTCAACGCTTCCCCGGGAAGCTCCGTAAGGCAGCACCGCGTTGACAAAGGCATAGTCCGATTCCACTTTGGGAAATAATTCTATGCCCATGCGGCCGGAAAGGGCATAGCCCAAAGTTCCAATCAGCAAGGCCAGGCCACCGGCCAGCACGATATAACGCCGTCTAAGCGACTTGCTGATAAGCTTGCCGTAATTTTTGTAGATCATATGCTCGAACCACGCGCTGAAACGCGATTGCACCCGGATGATCGGATTGAGCAACGGCAGGCGGCTTTGCGCTTTGCCGTGTCCCAAATGCGCAGGGAGCACGAACAGACTTTCAATAAGGGAGACCGTAAAAACCGAGGCCACCACAAGGGGAATGGACTTGAAGACCTTGCCCATCATCCCCGGCACGAAATACATGGGCAAAAAAGCCACCACGTTGGTGAGCACGCTGAAGATGACAGGGCCCGCGACCTCACGCGCGCCCTCGATTGCCGCGCGCAGGAACGAGCTGCCCCGCTGCCTGTGGTAGTAGACGTTTTCGCCAACGACAATGGCGTCGTCCACCACTATGCCCAGCGTGATGATAAAGGCGAACATGGTGATCATGTTGATGCTGAAATCGGTAAAGGAGAGAAAAATGAACGAGCCCAAAAAGGATATGGGAATGCCCAGGCTTACCCAAAAGGCCAGCCGGATTTCCAGAAACAGGGCCAGAAAGATAAAGACAAGCGACAAGCCCAGGTAGGCGTTGCCGAGCAGCAATTCGGCCCTTTCCATAAAAATATCTGAACTATCCCGAAGCATTGCGAGATGCACGGTGGATGGCAAGGTAAGACTGAACTCGGCCGCCACCTCCTGGGCCGCGGCGCTGACTTCGATGGGCGTCTGATCGCCCACGCGGTACACCTCCACCAACACGGCCTGCTGCCCGTCCCAACTCGCCCAGGCGTTCGTATCCTCGAATCCTTCGCTGATTGTGGCGATATCGCCAAGGTAGACCTTTGCGCCCCCTTCTCCGGCTATCACCGGAATATTCGCGAATTCGGAGGCCCAATCCCGGCGGTCGGTGACGCGCACAAGGATTTCTCCCTGCCGCGTGCGCATGCTGCCGCCGCCAAGCTCCACGGAGCCGCTGGAGATGCGCTTGGCCACGTCGCTCAAGGTCAAACCGTAACGTCTGAGGTTTTCCTGAGAAATCTCGACATGGATTTCCATATCGCGCGCGCCTTCGAACTCCACCTGTGTGATGCCGGGGTTCGCCAGCAGGGCGTCGCGCAAATTATCCGCCACTTCCCGCAGGGACATCTCGCCCACGCCGCCGTACAGAGCAAAACGCACCACTTCGTGGCGTCTGGATTCAATACTGACGTTGGGGTCTTCCGTTTCATCCGGCAGGGTGGTGATATTGTCCACCTCGCTCTTGATTTCCTGCCAGAGCCGCTGCACGTCTGCGCCTTCCAGGGCCTCGACCCGGATGGAGGCATGGCCCTCGGAGGCGGTGGACGTGATTTCGTCTATGCCTTCAAGACCCTGTATGGCCTGTTCCACGGCAATGACCACGCCCCGTTCCACTTCCTCGGGACTCGCCCCCGGATAGGCGATGCTCACGGAGACGATGTCGGAATCAAATTCCGGAAAGACTTCCTGCTTGATGTGCGCGCCCACGATAAGGCCGCCCACAAGGAGCACGAGCATAAGCAGATTCGCGGCCACGTTATTGGACGCCATCCAGGCGATGCTTCCATGCGTGGATGGCTGCTTGGGTGGTTTTTGGCTTGTCTTGGCGCTCATTTTCCGGCCTCCGGCGCGTCCTTGCTCGCGTTACCGGCCTCCCCCGGCGCCTCTGACGGGAGCGCCGCGCCCTGGCCTTCGACCTGCACGCGCATGCCGTCAACAGCCGTGGAAAGACCCGCGACAACGACCTGTTCGCCCTCCCGCAACCCCGCATCCAGATAAACAACTTCTTCATCTTTGCCCACGGGAGTTACCTGGCGCACCCGAAGTTCACCGTTTTCCACCACCCAGATTGTGGAGCCTTCCCGCAGGGCCTCCCGCGGCAGGGAAAAAACATTGTTCAACGGCGCCGTTTCCATCTCCAGGCTCACGTATTCCCCAAGAATCAAGGGCTTGAGACCCTTTTCCCTGGGATGCAGCGGATCTTCCACCACAACTATGCCCTTGGCCATCATGGTTTCATCCTTGAGCGTGCCGGAGAGGCGCATCAGACGCCCTTCCCATGCCCCTCCACCGGATTGCGGGCGGACTTTCACGGGCACGCCGCCGTCCTGGTTCCAATCCAAACGGTCCACCCAATCCAGGGGCAAAGCCACCTCCACCCAATAGGCATCCGTACCCACAATGGTCGCCACGGCGGTGCTGGAGCTGACCTGCGACCCCACGTTGACCGAAAGTTCCGTCACCAGGGCGTTGAAAGGCGCCCGGAGTTCCGTGCGCTCCAAATCCAGTTTGGCCTGCTCCAGATTGGCCCTGGCGCTCTCCAATGCGGCCAGAGCCTGGAGCAGCTGCGGTTTGCGCAAGGCCAGATCCGTTTTCAGCTGGATGTTGTTTTCTTCCCGCAGCAACATCTGCAATTCTTCCCGCGCCACAACCTGTTGCCCTTGCTCCATGGCCAAATCGGCTTCCGCGCTTTGCACCGCTATCTCGCTCTTTTTGACCTCAAGCGCATATTCACGCTGGTCCAATCTGACCATCAACTCTCCGGCCTTAAGCAGTCCGCCTGGGGTCAATTGGGGCGCGATCATGACCACCGTGCCCGACACTTCCGGCCGCAGTTCCACTTCTTGCGCCGGGACAACGCTGCCCATGGCCTGAAGATGCATCCTCGTATCGATGCGCTTGGGAACAAGCGTATCCACCATGGGCGCCACCACGGGTCGCCGCACTTTCTGCGCCGCCACCCTGTTCTGCAAAAAATACATGGCCACGCCGGCCCCCGCGGCCAGCAGGCACAAACACACAACTATATTGAGGACGATACCGAGCTTTCCGGACTTCGGTTCCACAAGTTTATCTGCATCACTCATTGTTCTCTCCAGATTGCGCCTTGGGGCCGTTTCCCCGGCTCAGCGCATCATTGCTCGCGGATTCTTGCAAATCCTGGGTCCAGTTGCCGCCCAAGGCCCTGTGCAGTGTAATGCGGTAATTCAGCAGCTTGGCCCGCTGCACCACCAGAGACCGTTCTATTTTCTGTACACTGAGAATTTCCGTAATCAGGGTGAGGTAATCCGACTGCCCCTGCAAGTAACGCAGACGGGCCTGCATGCGCGCCTGCCTTGCCGCCTCAAGTTCTTCCTCCAGGGACATGATGTAGGCGCGCTGCTGTTTTTCCTGCACCAGCGCGTTTTCAACCTCCTGCACCGCCCCGGCCAGGGTGTCCTGATACGCCACGAGCTGTTCCTCAACTATGGCGCGTTGGCGCTCCACCTCCGCCCTCCGTGTTCCTCCGTCGATCAAAGGCGCCACAAAACTGGCCGCGAGCTTTTGTATCCAGTTGTCGAACAGGATACCCACGGTCACGCTGCTGTACGCCGCTTCCGCGGAAAGGGAAAAAGAGGGCAGCCTGTCGGCTCTGGCGGCGGCGACATCCCAATCGGAGGATTCCAGGCGCAGCAGTTCGGCGCGTACGTCGGGACGCTTGGTCAGGAGCTGCGACGGGATGCCGGTTCGCGGGAGCGGAATGGGTTCCGGAAGCGCATGATCGGCAATTTCCAATCCGGAAGCGCTCGAACGCCCCACAAGATAGGCAAGCGAATTCATGTAGACCTGCTCAGTGGAGTCCAGCAGCGGCAATTCCGCCTTGCTTCCGGCCACAACTTCCTGCTGCTGGGAAACGTCCAGGGCCGAGGCGAGTCCATTGGCGAAGCGCAATTTCTGCAAATCGAGCTGCTTCTCGTTCAGAGACACCTGCTCTTCCATAATCCTTCTTTCCGCGCGCGTCGCCAGGATATTCACCCACGCCGTGGCCACTTCCGCAGCCACGGTCATGGCCGCGCTTTCCAGATCCTGACGCGAGGCAAAGGCGTCCTTGACCGCGGCTGACCGCTCCGCGGCGATCCTTCCCCACAAATCCAGCTCATAGCTCGCCGCAACGCCCAGTTTCCAGGCTTCCGAATCCGCATATACATAGTCGGCGTCCGTGCTCGTCTGCGAATAGGAGCGATTGCCGGTCGTCGAGCCTTGGGCGTTCACCTGCGGATAGAGGGAGGCGCCCGCAATGCTGACGGCGGCCTGGGCCTGGCGCATTCTGGCCCAGGCTTTGCGCACGCTGAAGTTATGCGTCAAGGCCCCGCTCACCAGATGATCGAGTTCCTCGCTGCCAAACGTCTTCCACCAGGCATCCGGCAGCACCTCTTCCTGTTCCGTGTCTATGGAATATGCGCCGGGCAAGGGCAACGGCGTGCCTTTGCGCGGATCAGGCGCAAAAGGCTGGCAGGCCGCCAGGCTCACGATCACGGCGCAACTCAATATCAATCTATGCCAACGCATGAGTTCCTCTTTATGGCGAACAGCAGTTTCATGACATATGTTCTCCAAGCTCCTCGCGCAGCCGCTTGCGGCCTCTGGCGAGCAAAGACTCCACCGCGGGCACGGTGGTATTCAGAGCCTGGGCGATTTCATCATATTTCATCCCGTCCAGATGCCGCAAGAGCACCGCGGCCCGTTGTTTTTCCGGCAAGCCGCGCAGCGCGCGGACCAGCGCCTCCATGGAATCCGACCGCGCCAATACCCGTTCAGGGATATCGTGGTCCTCGCCTTCAGGCGGATGCGGCGAGGAACTGGCGCGTTGTTTGCGCATGGCGTCCACACACAGGTTGCGCGCAATACGCAGCAAAAAGGCTTTCAGTGACGCTTCCGGCCGATACGTGGCCGCCGTACGGTACAAGCGTAAAAACGTCTCTTGCGTAATGTCCTTGGCCTCTTCCGCGTCTCCCAAGAAATACACCACGAATTTATACACGCTGTCCTGGTATCGTGCCAAAAGACAAGAGAAAGCGGCTTCATCCCCCTTGGCGGCAAGGCGCACAAGCGCAGCATCTGACGCATCCTTGAAGGAGGCGCGAAAAAACATAATCGCCTTCACTTATTTTGGTGTGGCTATGTCCTTAACTCCGCAATGTGGGAATGACTTGTTTTTCCGAGGGGAAAACCTCTTGAAAGAGGTTCTTCCCTCGGGCTCCCTTTCCAGAACTTTTATATAACACTATTGTTATTATAAACTAAATCTTTGGAAGGGGGGTTCGGGGGGAGAACCTTTCTACAGAAGGTTTCCCGCCGAAGGCACTTTCGGAGTAAAGGAAATAACCACATATTTTGGATTACTCAACGATGATCCAGCTCATCAGCCAATGCGCCGAAAAACACCGCACCCTTTTCGTTTCCCAGCAGTGCCCGGAGTTCCTTGAAATGCTCCACCCCCCTTTGCGTTCGCCGGGATTGCAGTTGTCCCAAACGCGCCAACAGGGCATCCAGCTTTTCTTGATCCGCGACATCCGCCTGTGAGAAAAAACGCATGATGGCAGCGCGGGTGGCCCATATATCCCTGTTGATTTCATGCATGTCATTTCCAAATGCGTCTATTTTCTTGCCCAGTTCCGCCCGTATCTCCGGTGTGGGGGCTGTTCTATCCAGGGCGCGCATTATGCTCTCGCGCCCTTTTTTATGCATGATCTCCACATGATCGGGTTTGGTGAACAGCAAATAGCCCGCCATAAGTATGAAACCGGCATTCAGACAGAGCGAAAAGACGAGAACAAATCTTTTTGTCAACGGGTTCACAGATATCCTCCGCCTGTTTCAAAATACGCGGCGTATGATTCAGCCAGCATAGATCCAGCGGAATTCTCCTGAAGCATATAAAAAACACCTCCAAGGAGCAGACCGCAAACCAGCCCCGCGGCGGCCAGGCCCAGTGTTGCGCCCCGCAGGCGTGAACCGGCGTTGCGCCACCATTCGCCGAAGCCTTGGATCTCGGTTTCCTTGCGGTACGCTTTGCGTATCGCCCCCCGCAATCCTTTGGGGACTTTGGGCTGTTCCAGATCTCCAAGCGCCGTAAAGAAAAGAGCCATCTTTTCGGCCTCTCCGGCACAGGCCGGACAGGAACCGAGATGCAAGCGTATCCGGCGCGCGACGTCGTCGGGCAACGCTTCGTCCATGTAGCTGTCGAGCAGCGTTCGCACTGTAGCGCAATCCATTTCTCCCTCCTTGGCCCGTTCCTCTTTTTACCACTTTCTCACTTTATAAACGCGCCACAAGGCTAAAACCTTCGCACATTTTTTTTATGTTACGCAAAATAAGGAGTTACGTCCGAATGCACAGTTTCCGGCGGGAGCAACGTTGGAGCATATCGACTACGATTTTTGGGCTAAAAGAATAAAGTATAAAGTCGCGGGCTTTCGCGCACGCACGACGACCAGGGGAGGCCCCAGGACGCCGAGAGAAAAGGATATAGAATGTCAATGCAGCTAGCTGAATCAAGGGGCGATTATTTTTGGCGTAAGCATTGTTTCAAGGCGGAGGGGTCAGCGTGGACAAAGATTTTCCCGAACTGCTATAAAAAGATGGGGGATCTGATGCGCCTATTGTATTGCATAAGGATAATATTTCAGCAGAGTACCCCGTCGCACACTGTATTCCGCATCCAGCAACAGCACCTTTGAAGATTATAGAATGAGCTAACCATTTACAAACATAATTACTATGTATTACTGATTTAAAAACTTATCATTTCATTACGGCCCATGCCTCGTTACACTAGTATACGAATCTAATATCAAGTCCTCTCCTGACGGGTTGCACCGTCATATGAGTGTGTTATGACGCAAAACATTGCTCCCCAAAAAAAGAAAGCCCCTCTTGCGGCCGGGCACAATCCTGCTGATTCCAAGGACACGCGCATGGCGCTTATGCTGGCCGCTGGAGAACTATTCGCTAAATTCGGTTACGACGCCGTCAGCACGCGAGTGATCGCGGAAGCGGCCAAGGTCAATCTCGGCGGCATCCACTATCATTTCGGAAGCAAGGAAAAACTCTATGTCGAGGCTTTTCTCCTTTCCACAAAGAGCGGCGACCGAACCAGTCTGGGCTCCGTGGCTGACGAGCACCCCCACCTTATGAAAACGCCCGAAGGGCAGGCTGAAGTAATACGCATCACCATGCGAAAAATATTCAAGGTCTTTTTCGCCGCCGACAAGCCGGAATGGCAGCAGCGATTGCTGTTGCGGGAAATCACCGACCCATCTTCCGCCAGACACATTCTTATACAGGAAATCTTCAAGCAGAGCCTTGAAGGCGATTTCAAATTCTTCCGCAGCATTCATCCGAAGGCCAGTTTATCCCAGATGCTCATCTGGGCGAACTTGATGCATTCACAAATGATTTTTTATCTTATGACCAGGGAGACTTTCGACGAAATATTTCAACCGTCGCTGATCGATTCCGGCTTTTTCGACGAAGCCGCTCGGGAAACGGCCAAAGCTTTGATTCTTCTTTTGGGACTTCCGGCTGAGGAATCTGCTGCGTAACTCTCGCTTTTTCCCCGTCAGCGCATTTATAATTTTCAGATTACGACTTTCGGATGACATGAAAAAAGGAAAAAAGTCGGTTGCTTTCGCGCCCGCAGGACGGCCAGGGGAGGCCCCTGGACGCCGGAAAACGGACAATCTGACTTATATTTCTCCATAAATCTGGCACATTAAAGCATCTCACGCTTGAAAAGCGCTAGATGCTCTTATGCATTTCCCTGGAACAAT
>CAZFCK010000067.1:0-20768 GCA_964517355.1 uncultured Desulfovibrionaceae bacterium
TCCAAGGAAATGCATAAGAGCATCTAGCGCTTTTCAAGCGTGAGATGCTCTAGAGGAGAAAGGGGTGCCTTGCGCCGGCGCTATGAACGGGAAACGGTATAAAATGGGAGAGAGAATCACTGCAAAAGGAAAAAGCCTTCACAGAACTGGTCTGTAAAGGCTTGATTCCAATGGTGCGCCCGGGGCGATTCGAACACCCGACCTACGGATTCGTAGTCCGGCGCTCTGTCCAACTGAGCTACGAGCGCACAGAAGAATTTGGTTCTATACTCCGACCCCGTACCTGTCAAGCATTATTCTTCATTTTTTTCCAATCTCGATTCCAACCTCACAAAAAGTCATTTATTTCAGACAGAAAAGAATCGTGGCCTCGTATGTTTTTTTCATCTCGCGCGTACATGGTCTCGCGTCAGGCCGGCAACGTGCGGCCTCTCCGCCCCCATCGCGTACCCGCCGCTTGACAAACAGAGTCTAATGGCTGGAATATGTTTCGATTATCAGAGCATCTTTCACGCCAGACCGACGACAACGGCGCCAACGGCCTTTCCGGCATGGAGCCTCGTAACGTCCTACAACGCCATGCCAGACAATTACACGAAAACCCTCTCCGTCAGCGAACCGGAAAGCTCGTCACGGCTGCACGACCTGGATGTCGGCATTGTGCCCCTTCCCAAAGGCCATGTGCTTGGTTCGTATAAAATCCGCGGCCTGCTCGGCATTGGCGGGTTCGGCATCACGTACCGCGCCCTGGATCTCAATCTCAACTCCATGGTGGCGCTCAAGGAATACCTGCCTGTGGAATTCGCCGTGCGCAAGAAAGGGGTAATGGTCGAGGCCAGGTCCCCCATGCTTCGCGACGCATTCGCATGGGGCAAAGGCTGTTTCTTGAACGAAGCGCGCACCCTGGCGCAATTCAAGCATCCCAACATCGTGCGCGTGCTCTCCTTTTTCGAAGCCAACAACAGCGCCTACTTCGCAATGGATTTCGAAAAAGGCCAGAATCTCAAACGGATCTTGCAAAGCAGGGAATCCTTGGAAGAGGAGCAAATCTATGAGGTGCTGCTGCCTCTCATGGAAGGGCTGGAACTGCTGCACGCCAAGGGCTTCATCCACCGCGACGTGAAACCCGGAAACATATACGTTCGTGAGGACGGAACCCCCGTGCTGCTGGATTTCGGCGCAGCCATGCGCCCTGAAGACACGCTCTCGGAACTGGGGCGCACGTTGCTCACTCCCGGTTACGCGCCCCCGGAGCAATACGACGGCAAGGCGAGTCTCGGCCCCTGGACCGACATCTACGGCCTTGCGGCCGTGACCTACCGCGCCGTAAGCGGCGTTAAGCCTGTCGAATCCATTCTGCGCAAGGCCGCGTTGCTGCTAAACAAACCGGACCCTTTGCCGCGTGCGGCTATTGCCGGACAGGGGCGGTACAGCCGGGAGCTGCTCCAGGCCATCGACTTGGGCCTGCGCGTGGACGCCGGGCAACGCCCCCAATCAGTGAACGCCTGGCGCGCCCTGTTCTATTCTGAAACAACGGCGCCCCAGAAAGATGCCGCACCGTCCAACCTCGCCCAAGAGATGCGTCTTTTCACCGGAGCGTCGTACAGCGCCTTCAACAAGGCTCTGCTTGCGGGCAAAGATCCGGAACACATCCGCGTGGACAGCGTGCTCCTGCAAACGCTGCTCTCCCTGCGCGTCACCTGTCTCGCGCGCGGGGTGGACGCCATCGCCGCCATGCAGCGCCAATCCTTTGATATCATTTTTTGCGACAGCGCCCTGGCGGATATGCCGCTTATGGATTTTCTTGGGGAATCGTCCCGCAAGCTGCTCTGGAACAGACCGCCTGTCATTGTGCTGCACGAAAAACACGCGGATGCCCAACTGCTCGCCGAAGGCATACTGCTGGGAGCCGCGGCCTTTATCCAGCGCCCCTATGTTGAGGAGGATCTCCAACGCGCATTGCGGCAACTAGCGCAGTTGCAGCAAACCTACGCCGTGGAGGAATCGCTGCTGACGGAAGCATCGCGCTTGATCGCGCAAGGGCGCCTCGCCAGAGCAATGCAGTTTTACGCCGACGTGCTTTCGATAGAGGAGGAGGCCCACAGTCTGGGCGAGCCCGATTTCACGGCCCTGAGCTGGCGCGGCATGCGTCATATCGCCAGCGGCGAGTATGTTCCGGCCCTTGAATGTTTCCACAAGGCCGCGGCCATGCTCCGCCTGCTGGCCGAAGCGCAGAGCAGCCTCGCCGATGCGCACCGTAAAATGGGCAACATGGAACTCTATCTCGAAGCGGCCACCTTGGCCGCCAAACAAGCCGAGCGCCACATTCGCATGCTGGAGCGCCGGATGGCGTTCGCCGCCCTGATGCGCCAGGACGACAACGCGAAAAGCACCCTGAACGACCTGGGAGTGGAACTGCGGCGCAAAAACGACTACAGGGGCGCTTTGAATGCGTTCACGCAGGCCTTGCACCTCGCTCCCCGTTCCGCCGGCATTTACTACAACCTCGCAAGGACACAGGCGCACTTGCGCAAATTCAAGGCCGCGCGCGCGAGCCTGGAAAATGCCTTACGGCTCCAACCGCACTTTCCTCAAGCCGTGGAGCTTTACAACCGGCTCGCCCAAAAAAAACAGCAGGAATAAACGAAGGGGCACACGGGCCTACGTTTCCTCTCGCGCCTTATTCGCCGCCAGACTCCTTGCCAGGCGTTTTGCCCTTGCGGCGTTTTCTCGGCCTGCGCTTACGCTTGACGCGGTTTTCAACAACCGATTGCCGTTCCTCCGGCTCCTGGGGCGGCAGCGTAATGGCATTCTGGTACAATTCGTCGAGCAGCATGGCGATCAGGGTATGCGAGTCGTCATCAGCGGCGAGTTTCCCGGCGGAAGACAGAAAGCGCGCCACGCGCTCCTTTTGCACGTGGGAAAAGCCCCTATGCTTTGCTTCGAGCAGGGCCATCAGCCGCGTATCAATAACTTTGACCACATCCTCCTCTTCAGGCAGGGGCATTTCCTGAACAGGAATGGAAAAACGCTCCATAAGCCGCTTGAACTCGCGCTTTTGCACGAAATCCACAAGGGTGACCACGGTGCCGGAAGCTCCCGCGCGTCCAGTGCGTCCCGCCCTGTGGATATAGGATTCGGGATCTTCGGGAGGCTCATACAAAAAGACGTGCGAAAGATCGTGGATATCTATGCCCCGGGCCGCCACATCAGTAGCCACAAGTAAACGCAGCTTCCCCTCGCGAATGCGGGACAACACGCGCTCACGTTTGCTCTGCGAAAGATCCGAGGAAAGTTCCTCCGCATCAAAGCCGTGCTGCTTCAAAACTTCGGATACGTAATGCACGTCGTTCTTGGTATTGCAAAACACTATGGCCGAGGAAGGATTTTCGATTTCCAGAATGCGGATCAGCATCCGCTCCTTGCCCATGGGCGGCACTTCGCAAAAATAATGCAGGCTCTCGGCCACATGAAGCTGTTGTCCGGAAAGGCTGATCATTTCCGGATTGTGCAAAAACTCTTTGGCCAGCCGCAGCACGCTTTGGGGGTAGGTTGCCGAAAACATGAACGCGCCGAATCGCTTGCGCGGCAAATATCGCTGCAACTCTTTCATGTCCGGATAAAAGCCCACCGAGAGCATCCGGTCGGCCTCGTCAAAAATCAGCGTATCGAGATGCTCCAGCGTAAAGGCGCGTTTCAGGAGATGGTCGAGGACGCGCCCGGGCGTGCCCACGACCAGCTGCGCTCCTTGTTTGAAGGCGTCGAGTTGGGCCTTGTAGCCCACGCCGCCGTAGACCGCGACCACCCGCAGGCCGCTTTGCTCTCCAAACAGACGCGCGGCTTCAGCGCATACCTGCGAAGCCAGCTCGCGAGTGGGCACGAGAACCAAAGCCTGACAAAAAGGGAGCCCTGGGTCGAGCTTTTCCATAAGCGGCAGGACAAAGGCCCCCGTCTTGCCGCTGCCGGTCCTGGCCTGCACCGTGGCGTCGCGCCCCTTAAGGAGATAGGGAATGGCTTTTTCCTGCACAGGCATCAACGCGCTCCATCCGGCGCGTTCGCATGCGCGGCGCAGCTCTGGAGTCAGGGACTCCATGCTCGCGCTTTCGAACTCGTTTGTCCTTTCTTCCGCCTGGTTCTTCATTTGATCTTGCACTTGGCCGTGCGCTGAAGCGTCGGGAGTATCACGCGGTTCTTCGCTCATTGTCTTTCCGGATTGTGAAGGTGTTCGATAAAAAAGGCACTCGTGACCGCTGACCACAGCAGTCCGCGCGGCAACGCATGGTCGGAAATCTTACACCATTACGCCTTGCTGCGCCAGCGCCCCGCGCATAAACACCCCTGGAAAACTTCAGAGCGTCCAATGTGCGATGACCACTACCGTTTTCGAATCAAAGACGGCAAAAGATGTGGGAAACCGGATAACGCCTTAAGGTCTCTCTGCAAATAAGGGAGGCGATATCGCTTGGCAATGCGAGGCTGGGGCGGCGGGAGACGCGAGCCGGCACAACCGGACCCGCGCAAAAAGGCCGCCTGCCGGCAAAAAACCGGCAGGCAAGCCATAAAGACGAAATTAGAGCACCACCACGTTGGCGGCACGAGCACCCTTCTCGCCCTGTTCGATTTCGAACTGGACGGAGGCGCCTTCCTGCAAGGTACGGAATCCGGATCCCTGAATAGCGGAGAAATGAACGAACACGTCGTCGCCGCCGTCATGCTGAATGAAACCGAAGCCCTTGCTTTCGTTAAACCATTTTACTTTGCCTTGGTAAGTCATAATCAACGTCCTCTCAGTTGGGAGTTAAGGTGTATGTTCTGCCATCTCGGCACAACCATGCCACGATGCAGGTTACGCAATTGCGACCAGCTCGAGCTCAAAATTAAGCTGCTTGCCGGCCATGGGGTGGTTGCCGTCCAGCGTCACTACGTCGCCTTCAACGCCGGTAACCACAAAATACATGACCTCGCCTTGTACGGAAGCCTGGAAGACCATGCCTTCTTCCGCTTCAACAGGCAGTTCCGACTTGGGAGATTGAATAACCATATCTGCGATATGTGGGCCATAGGCCTCTTCCGGCGGAATGGTCACGGATTTCTTGTCTCCGACTTCCATGCCCAGAACCGCGGCTTCGAAACCTGGAATTACCGTGCCTTCGCCGATAACAAAGGACAAAGGATCTTTACCTTCTGAACTGTCGAACACCGTGCCGTCATCAAACGTTCCGGCATAATGCACTTTCACCTCAGAACCTTGTATCGCTTTGGCCATTCTACCACTGCTCCTCGTTTTGTTCGTTGTGCTGCCCCGCATCACGCAACCACTCGGCAGCCTCCACCAAGTTCGAAGCAGGATACGCATCCAGGCAACCACGGCCTTTCTCATCAGCCAAAGATATATGCGTCGGCGTCAACCAGACAAGGCATCCCGCCGTTGAAACCGGAAACGCAAAGGCCCCGGCAGCAGCGGATATGCACGCAAGGTAACTTGAGGGAACCAGGGAAATCGTTTTGCATCCCCGGAAAGGCGCACGTGAGTTCACGAGATTCGAAGCGCTCAACGACAATCTATAGAGGGAACAGAGTGCCTGGCGAAAAAGGCGAAGAAGAAAGATGATACGCTTTACCGTCCAATAGCAGCAGCAGGCATAACGCTCGCACAAGTTAACAACACAGGGTTCATGCCACAGCTTTCCAGCCGATCCAACATGGCGTTACAATCGAACCCGTTACACACAAAAACGTGCTGCACATTCTCAATATCCGCAACAGCACGAGGTTGTTATTTACCAAAACACAACCCCGACTGCAAGCGCTTTCTCTCAAAAAACGGTATTTATTTCTTTTCAATAACGACTTCAAAGGAAACCCTTAACCATGCGGCATCCCGACCAGTTACTCGACACATCGCAATTCATGGACAAGCGCCGAGTCCCGAAGGACGGTCATGCGCCTTCGTCTCGTGTCTTTGCGTCATTATCCCGCTCCTTGGACAACGAGGGACACCCCTTTTGACCGCCGCCCTTTTTATTGGCCTCGCAAGCGCCGCATCCCTGCTCGCATGGCGCTTTGCCTTTTCTCAGATACACCCATACCAGATAACCGACCGCAACGATTATTATTCCGACAGCGATTATTGTTCCGATCATTCCACCGCTCCATGGTCCGCGAATTGTTCAAGCGTCAACGCCGTTGGCCGCTATATATAAGGATGGAGCGCGTCAACCTCGACAAGGGGGAGATGTTCTATCGCATTTATCTGAAACAATAAGACATTGTTTCAGGCGCAAGCCTTGTTTCAAGGTGAAGATGCGCTCACCGGAGGCTCACCTCAGGGAAAATATCTTGCAAAGGCATCCTGTTTCAAAAAAACACACCTCGACAGTCGAAATCTTGTCGTCGCAGCTTTCTTTTGCCGCCCCGGACAGGCTTCGTCTTCTGTCCGGGGCGGCACGGAGGGGAGTTGGACAACTATATGCAAAAAATACTCTCTTTCACTCCAGCATCGCCGTGTACGGCTATTTCATACCGACCATCACATTCTGCTCCTGATCGCGCCGCAGGTACAGCCGCAAACCGGAATGGGTGGCCAACACCGTCTGGTTTTGGGCATAATACCCGGAACTCGAGGCAGGGCGCACGGATTCAAGCAGCAGCTCGACTCCGGGGCTGAAACCTCTGCGTTCCAGCATCGCCGTGGCGCGCATGCCGCCGAGCAAGGTGATTATGGTGAAAGGCACGTTCCTCCGGGCCACGGCGAACTGCATTTCCCGCCCCTGAGACATGCCCCATATTTTCGCGGCCGCGCCTTCCGTAAGGCACACTCGGACGCCTTGCTTGATGGCGAGATAATCCATAGGGGGCACGCGGTGCAGCATGGTGATGCGGTCGTTTTCCCGTATGCCCAAAATGCCGAGCCCCTGTTCCAGCGCAGTGCCGCAGACCACGCCTTCAACATGTCCTTCTTCTCCGGGCTGCATCTCCGCGACAGGAGTCTTATGGCCGTCGTCGTGGTGGGCGATGATTTTCATGGCCATGCCGGAGGCAAGCACGACCTCGCCCTTCGGGGTGCGCACGCGAACCGGGCAGATGACTGCATCCTCACTCATTCTCGTGATGATGTCTCCCTTGGCGATGCCCAGATGTTTCAACCGCTGCGCCAATTGCGGCTCTGTAACGTGCGCATACACCAATGGAATATCATAGGGCGCCTGGGAGAGCGGCAGATACATGCTCATTTCCTTGTTCTGTAATGGGGTTGCAAGAAATGTCCGCACTTGTGCGCAGGGCCGCGTAGCCAAGGATGCCGATGGTGCTGCCGTTATGCACAGCCGCGGACAACACGGCCGGAATGACGCCCGCGCTGGCGAATCCCAGCAAGGCGCTGTTGATGCCAACCGAGGACCAGACGCAATCCCGCAGTACCTTTTCCGTGCGCAAGGCCAGCGCCTTGGCCCGGACAATGCCGCCCAGGTCGTCCTTGAGCAGCAACACCTGCGCGACATCCCGCGCCAGATCGGCGCCAGACGGCATGCTTATGCTGACGTCAGCGGCAATGAGCGCGGGAGCGTCGTTCACTCCGTCGCCCACAAAGGCCACGGTGCGCCCCTCGGCCAATAGCCCTTCCAATATCCGGGCCTTATCCTCGGGCTTGCATTCCGCATGCACCTCGTCCAGTTCAGGCAATTGCTTCCACAAGGCATGAGCGGCCCGTTCCTGATCGCCGGTGAGCATCACAAGCCTGGAGACGCCCAGAGCCCTGAGGTTCTGCAGCGTCGCCACTGTTTCCGCGCGTAGAATGTCGCGCATGGCGATGAGTCCGAGCAGGCGCCCTTCCTTGGCCACGTACAGCAGGTTCTTGCCCTCGGCCATGAGCCTGTGCGCCTGATCATTGGCGCCATTACAGTCTATCGCCTCGTCATCGTGGATGAAATGCCTGCTGCCCACGAGAACCCGTTCGCCTTCTACATAGGCCGAGACGCCGTGCGCCACGATAAAGTCCACCTGGCTCATTTCCGGTGTCCGCAATCCGCGCTGGTCCGCCGCCTCCACGACCGCCGTGGCCACGGGATGAGTATAATGTTCTTCCGCGCCCGCGGCCAAGGCGAGCAGCGTATCGGCGGCCACTCCGTCTGATACGCCCTCCAGGGGCACGATGTCCGTAACTTGCAGCGCGCCTTGGGTCAGAGTGCCTGTTTTGTCGAAGACAAACGTATCCACCTTTGCCAGGGACTCCAGCACCTGGGCGCCCTTGAGCAGAACGCCCTCGCGCCCTGCCGCGTACATGGCCGCCCGTACCGCGACCGGCGTGGACAGCTTCACCGCGCAGGAATAATCCACGGTAAGCACTGAAGCCGCCCTGGCCAGACTCCCCGTGAGCGCGAAGATGCCCAGCCCCGTGGCGAACGTCAGCGGCACCAGTTTGTCGGCCAGTTTCTCGTTGCGCTCCTGATTGGAAGACTTGTTGCGTAGGGAGCGTTCAATGTAGCCCGCTATCCGCGCCGTGCTCGTATCCGCGCCGACGCTGGCGGCTTCTATGACCAGACTGCCCTCTTCGACCACGCCGCCGGAAAGCACGTCCATGCCTGGTTCCACATGCACGGGCACTGCCTCGCCGGTAATGGAACTCGTATTCACATAGGCCTCGCCTTCCACGACGCGGCCATCCACAGCCACCAGCTCTCCGGGGCCGCAGAGAACCAGATCGCCCACCCGCGCTTCATCAAACGGAATCTGCACGTCCAAACCGTTTTGCCGCACGCGGACGCATTCCACTTGCGGACGCAGGAGGCCCTTCAACAACTCGGTGGATTTGCGCTGCGTGGAGTGTTCCACGTATTCCGCCAAGGTCAGCATGGCGCCCACGGTGTTGGCGGTAAAATAATCGCCGCGCAACAGGGAAAAGAGTTTCACGCTGCCGTCAAGCACGTCCACCGTGAACCCGTCGTACAACAGCGCCTGCGCACCTTTGAATATGGTCGGAACAGCCAGCCCCCAGCTCACGGCGGCCTTGACAACCGGAGGCATGAAAGGCGTCAGTGCTGCGATAAGCCCGTTGGAGACCACTTCCACCAGATCAGGGCCGCCCGCGTCATCCACGTCGGGAGAATAGGAGTCCACCGGCAAATTGTTCAGCAGCGATAGAACCTGCTTTTTGACGGCGCCTTCCCCATTGTATTCAAGCACAATGCTACAGGCTTTCTGGTTGACCCGCACCTCGTACACACCGGGTTGCGCCTCCACGAGTGCCGCCACATAGTTGACATCCAATGACGGGTCTTTGAGCCTGAAGCTCTTGAGCCGGATTCTGTTGGACAGCTCATGCACCACACGGAAACGCGGCGCGCTCTGACTTGGCACCCGCGTCATAAGCCGCCGCCTCCGTTGCGACGTTCGGCATTGTTATTGTTTGCGGGGGCATACAGCATATGATGCCAGACGCTCAAACCTATGAAGATGCCTCCGGCCACCACATGCGCCTTCCGTGCGGAGCGGGTCCGCGACATCCCCGTAATCACGAGCGCCCCCATGGTCACCATAAGCCCTATTTTGGCAAGTTCCCTGTCAGTTTGCCGTTTCGACCGGACAGCAGGGACCTTGGCGTTTTCCTTGGTTTTCACTTCGTTTTTTGTTGTTTTCTTATGCTCGGTCATCGAGTTCCGGCTCCAATTCTTCTGGTGTGGCCCGCGCTTGGGGCCTTTTCGGGTTTTGCAAGGAGAAACGGACAAGCGCGGGCCGTTACCATCGCGCAGTAACCAGTTATTGCTTCGGGCGGAGCGTGAGTTTTCCGCCCATGCGGGATTCTCCGCGTGGCCCCGATCGCACTGTGCGCGAACGGGACCATCCTCATTCTTCGAGCAAACGGAATTGCGCGCCATGCGCCCTCAGTGCGAGCGCAGTCATAAACCGAGAAAAGACGTTCTGCGCAGTGCGCCGCATCATCTTCCGCCCGCCCGCAACACGAACCGCCGGACTACTCCTTGGTGCTTATCTCCGCCGTGATGTCTTTGACGTGCTCTTTGATTTCCTCCACGCCGCCCTGCACCGTTGTCCACAGCTTCACCGCGCCTGAAACAATGGCGCGCTGCACCGTTGGATTGGCCAAAACCAGGGCCACGCCCGCCCCCACGGCGAACCCCTTCAAGTATCCGGAATTTTGGAAGTTAAACCAACTTTGCAGGGTCGTGGGCTGCTGCTGTTGATAAACAGGCGCAGTATATTGCTGATAATACTGCTGTTGCTGCTCCATCAGCTGTCCGCCTCCATATTGGGGGGCGTTGGCGGGGTACCCTGCGGGATATTGCGTGGGGATATTCTCATCGTAACTCATATGACATCCACTCCTGACATTTTGTAGTGTTGGCGATAAGCACAAAAGCTATTTGGACGATACGTCTTTTGCCTTTTTGCCGGCAGTCTTGTCTTCAGCCGGGGGCGTTTCTTCCTTGGCCTCACCCGCGGGCAACGCGGGTTTGCCGCATTTCGCGTCCAGCATCTTGTCAACCAGATGCTTGGTGCCCGCCGTCAGGCAGACAATGCCGGCCAGGGACAATATCCCGGTAAAACCCATGGCGCCCACCACCGCGGTGGCGGTGGCGGTGGCCAATCCCGTGGTGCCGCTCTCCTTGAGCACGTCTTTGACCGCGGCCTCCCGGGTCATTTCATTATTACGCACCTTTTCATAATCCCTGGCGGCGGCAATGGCTCCACCGACGATGGCTCCGGCTGCTCCCATGGCTACGGTGGCCCGGGGCGCGTTAATGTGTGCACCTGTCTTCGTCATTCTTATGCCTCCCTGGCCGCGCGTTCTTCGGCCTTGCGATCTTCTTCGGCTTCCGCCTCTTCAGCCTTTTTTCCCACTGCGCCCCATATTCCGGCGAATCCTCTGGCAATTGCCGACTTCACGGCATCATTGGTGAACAGAAGGGTCAACCCCGTACCGATCAAAGCGCCTTTCCAAAAATCCGTGCTGGTATTCTGAAAAAACTGCATGAACCGTGAAACGTCCGCATTGCCGTTGGCGGCTTCCTGAATAAGCCCGTAGAGCTCCCCATAACGGTTCTCCTGGCCGGTTCCCATGAATGCGGAAGGGGCGGCGCCGGGGACGGTTTGGTATCCCTGAAACGCCCCCGCGGGGGCGCCTTGAGGCGTGTATGTCGCTCCTTGCGGGGAGTAGTATCCCTGGGACGCGCCCTGAGGCATGTAGGCCCCCCCTTGCGCCTGGTATTGCGGTCCCTGCACGGTCTGGGCATAGCCTTCTGCCCCGGCGAATCCATACGGCGCTCCCATTGGAGCCGTCCCCGGTTGTTGCTGCGGCTGCTGCGCCCCGCCGTAGCCACCCATCATTTGCGGCTGCTGTGTTCCAGCGTAGCCGCCCATCATCTGTGGCTGCGGCTGCTGCGCCCCGCCGTAACCGCCCATCATTTGCGGCTGCTGTGTTCCAGCGTAGCCGCCCATCATCTGTGGCTGCGGCTGCTGCGCCCCGCCGTAACCGCCCATCATTTGCGGCTGCTGTGTTCCCGCATAGCCGCCCATCATCTGTGGCTGCGGCCCCATGGGATCGACAGCGCCCCCATAACTCAGGGGTGCGCCCTGATACGGAGCGGCTCCGGGGAATTGACTGGAGAAATGCGGCTGCCCCATTTCCGGTCCGGACTGTTGGCCTTGAGCGCCGGCCTGGGCGCCACCTGCCGCGGCAGCGCTCCCGTTGCCGCCCGGCGCCGTTGCATGGAGAGAACCCTGCGCCTGTTCGGGACCTTGTCCGCCCGCTCCCCCAGGCTGCTCGACAGCGCCCTGGCGTGGCGTCGCATCAGGCGCATGCGCGGTGGCGTCCTCGCATGAACCTGTCGCAGAACCTGAACCGTGACCGCTGAGAGGTTGAGCCCCCACAGGCTGTTGTTCGCGTTGCATCAATTAACCTCCTTTGCACTGGTATTCGACAAAACGTTATCGAGTTCGCGAAGTATTTCCACGGCCCGCGCCTCCTGCCTTGTCCGCACGAGTTCTTCAATCAATTCCGGAGAAATCAGTCGGTTATCGTATTCGACAACCACTGAGCGGGCCAGTTTGTTCAACCGCATACTGTACACCCCGGGGGGCAAGGCGGTGTTTTGGTTTATGTAGCCCATGGCGTCCGGGTCAGCGACTATGGCCTGGTCGAACTTGACCCTGATCCTTCCCGGCACATGGTGTTTAATTGACAGGTAGTTCCGTAATTTCGCCAACGTGTTGAAGTTCATGTACTGCTCCGGTTGCAGTTGTATTCAAGGATGCGGCTTCAGGCAGCCGCAACAGCCGCGAAGAATTCGCCACCACGCCCAACGAATGGCCGATATGAACGAGCCCGGCCGTAACGGGGCTCAACCAGCCGAGAGCGCCGAGCACCACCCCGAGGATATTGGAGCCTGTGGCGATCCAAAAATTCTGGTAAGCCACGTTTACGGTTTTTTTACTCAAGGCATAGACGGCAACCAGGCCGTGCAGGTCGTCCCGCACCAGGGCAATATCCGCCGCCTCCACGGCGACTTCGGACCCTCCGGTGCCGAAGGCCACGCCCACGTCCGCTTTGGTCATGGCCAAGGCGTCGTTGATGCCGTCGCCCACCATAAGCACGCGGCCGTACTTCTCGGCTGTTTCCAGCACGATGTCCGCCTTTTCTTCCGGCATGACCGACGCGTGATAAGCCTCCAGCCCAAGACGGGAAGCGAGCTGCCTGGCCGAGGCCTCTTCATCTCCGGTGACCAACAAGACCCGCTCCACTCCCAGACGGCGCATGGCCTGGATGGCTGCGTAAGCCTCCGGCCGCTCTTGCGCGGCAAATCCCAAAAGTCCCAACAACTCCTTATTCTTATAGACGTACAAAACAGTGAGGCCGCGATCCTGAAGCGCTTGCGCCTTATCCGCAAAGGAGGCGAGGGGCGCTTCATACAGCTTGGCCAGTTTGACATTCCCCACAAGCACTTCGTCCTGATCAAAAACCGCCCGCATGCCCATACCCATGTGGTAGTCGCACTCTTCATGGGCCATCGGCTCCAGTCCGCGCACCTTGGCTTCGGCCACAATGGCCTGGGCCAGGGGATGATGATTGTGCATTTCCGCGGACGCGGCCAATTGCAGCAATGTGTTTTCATCCACACCGGGACTGCATGCGGATTCTTCAAGTCGGGGGTGCGTCGTGGTCAGCGTGCCGGTCTTGTCGAACAAAACCGTCTTCGTCTTGCCTATCTCTTCCAGATAGCGCCCCCCTTTGATAAGAATCTGCTTTCTCGCCGCGGCGTTCATCGCCGCGCTGACTGCGGTGGACGCCGCGAGCACCGTGGCGCAGGGGCAGGCCATGACCAGAAGCACGGTGTAGGCGCGCCACAAACTGCCGGTGAGAAGATATGTCGCCGCTGTGGTGCCGAAACCCAAGACGACGAGCCTGGACGCCAGTTTGTCGGCCACGCCCTCGATGGGAGCCCGGGTTTCCAGGGCGTCCTGGACCTTGTGCATCACACGGGCGAGATAGGTGGAGTCGCCAACGCGCTCTGCGCGGACGCGAATCACCCCTTCCTGGACAAACGTGCCGGCAAACACCGCGTCGCCGTACTTCTTGTGCGACAATTCCTGACGTCCGGAGATCGGCGCCTCATTGAGCAGAGCCTGGCCATGCACGATCACACCGTCCACGGAAACCTTTTCACCCGTATGCAGGACGACTTCGTCGCCGGGGCGCACTTGAGACACCTCGCGCTCCACTTCCACGCCGTCCACGAGCACGAACGTATGGTGCGAAGTCAATTCAAGAATTTCCGAGATATGTTTGCGGGAGCGCTCTGCTATCCAAGCCGAGAGAAGATCCGCGCCGGAATTGATCCAAAGTATCTCCAGCGCGGTGAGCGCCTGCCCTCCAAAAATCGAAGCCATGACGCCGCCCGCGAGGAAACTGTCCAGACCGGGGCGCCCCTTTGAGATATCCTTGAGTCCCCGGCGCGCCAAAGGCAGGCTGCACGCCAAGGTCAATATCCCCAAGGGACTGAACAAGGCCTGGGAAACCGTGGCGCCGAGCAATGTGGTCCGCACGAACACCGTGCCGACCAGTGCCGAAATGCAGGCGAACCGCCTGCCTTCGCGAGCCACAGATCTGGCGTCGCCCCCCCGGCATGCGCAGGCGTCATTGGCTTTTTGCAGATATCGCCGCGCGGATGGGAAGCACGCTCCCATCCGCTCCAGCAACGGTTCCCTAGAAACAACACTTGCGTCGTAACGCACGACGAGAGAAGCGCATTTGGGATTGACCCGAGCCAATATCACGCCGTCCAACTGCCGGATGTCGTCGAGCGGCGGGGATGTATGGCCGTTTACGCCCAATTCCGGTATGCGCAGACGCAAACGGCCCGGGATGTCGTGACGAATGGAAAAAGATGTATTACTCATATGCAATTAATCTCAACCGGTTTAATTTTATTTTGAAAGGCTCCTCACGAAAGCGACCGGCGCACATGATCAATCCACTGAGGTCAAGGACTCCTTGCCGGCCGGCGCACCGTTCGAGGCTACCTGGAGACGTTCAGGCGCATCGCTTCCCTTTTTGCCGCAGGCTTCCATCATTTTTCGTAAAAATTCTCTTGGCCGGGACAACGTGCCGATACTTGATTGCGATACCATCAGGACCTCCTTTGCGTTGGCGGTTGCGCCGTGAGTTCCTCCAGGCTGCGGACCAGACTGGAAAGTCCGGAACTGCGCAGCAACATGCACGGCTTCATGACGTGCTTGCAGACCTCCTTCACGCATTGGCAGGCGTCATGGCTGACGCAATCCACTGGGCACAGGACCGCGTCCACGCCGTTAAGCAGCTTGGGCAACGCCTGGCGGGGATGCTCAACCCCTCCGTCATGATGGACAAACTGCCCCCCCCGACGTTCCACCACGTCGCGGTAGTGCTGCACCAGATTGGCGCGCCCCCCGACATAAAGGATGCGTTTCCCGCACAAATCCGGGCCGGGGCATTCCGGCGTGCCAGCCTTTTCGCATCCCCATGCGCAGGTGCGCACCGTCGCGGCATCGCCCTGCGCCGCAATCCTTCCCAGTTCGGCTTCCAAAAATTCGACCTCGCCCCGTTTCTCGCGCAACTCTTCCTCAAGGTATTCGAGCCGTGTGTCTTGAGCCGCGAGCCTGCGGCGCAGGTTCGCGTTCCTGGCCCGCTCCTCCGCGAGCTGCACGGCCTGGGTGGACAATGAGCGCTGCAATCCCATGTTTTCACACTGAATAACTTCATCACAGTGATACCTTGTCCTCTGGCGCAAGGTTTCCGCCTCCTTGGCCAACGCCGCGAGCTTGCGGGACAAATTCCTGTTTTCCCCCACCAGATGCTTCAGCCGATCCTTATAGATGCTCTTGGCCTTGGCATGGCGCTCCTGCACCGTTTGCAATGTGTCCTCTATTTCGCTGAGCCGGCGGATATCGGCCCTGTTGGAAGAGCCCACCAGATGGGAAAGCATGTGCACGTCGCCGAACACCCTGCGCCGCAAATCGGGAGTCGCGACAGGATGCGTCATCAGCGCCCAATATGGTCCCGGAATATCTCCCTTTGCCTGCGATTCACGCCACAACGTCAGCAACGCGGCGTCGTTGGCGGCTTTTGCATACTTGCGAATCGCGCCAGCATATTTCTTGTCCAAGGCCTTGTTCACCGCCTTGGCCGCGGGACCGGGCTCGCAACACAAGCGCACGAACGTCACATGCACCTCAAACTCATCGGCATCGCCCCCCAAACAGACCTTGGCTTGACGCGCGATCTTGCGAAGCTCCCTCAGGCTCAGACACGTGCCTATGATTGAACACTGAATGTCGGTATCTTCCCAAATTTTGCGACGCATGATTATTTTCCTCCACACTTCAAGCGGCGAGTTCCGCGAGATCTTCCGGTTCGCGCAAGGTGTTCACCAGGTTGGCCTGCAACACCCTGTAAAAACGGTTGTCTGTCCCCACACGAGTGGCCACGAGGCCCATGGCCCGGACAATCTGCCGCCGGGCAAGATATTTTTTACCGGCCATGCAAAACACCAACGCCATGTTGTTTCGGATTTTCGCTTCCTGCATGGCGACACCCATCCGTAGCGATTGACGCAAAGCCAACGCCAGAAGAGTTATCGCCGCCTTGTACTGACCCATACCGGCCAGACGCATGCCCAGACTGTTCAGCATTTTGAGTCGATTTGCTGCGCACATGATCTTTTCCTTTTCATGTCGTCGGTTGCAGTCGTCGGAGGGCCCCGGTATCGGGAGGGGGGGAGCGTCCGCATACACGGGGCCCTCGACGACGCGTGTGAGGATAGAGAAAGCAAAAGGTATAGAGTTATTTCATATCAACGGCATGCACCCAAATAACCGCATCCTGGGAAAGCTCTTTGCCCTTGTATTCTTTCTGCGGCCCCGCACCCAGCGCCGCAAAACCCCACCAACCGGCTTTGGGAATGCCGTAGACGAACTCACCGTTGGCGTCGGCCTTGATCCCCATGGTCACATAGGCGTCTTGCGGCGCCACGGCCAAGGCTTCTTTCTGAAACTTGTTTTCACCGGGTACCGGCGGATGGTTCAGGTATTCCACCTCGATCTCGGCATAAGGCACGGGCTTGCCTTCGGAAGTGACCACGCCGCGAAACACGTTGCCCGTCCACAGGGCGTAGGGCTTGTCCAAGGGAATGATTTCTGTGGCCAACCCGGTTGGAGCGTCCCAATCCGTGGGCAAGCCGGCATTGTTGATCATTACCTTTGTGAGCTGCTGAATGTAGATGTCTTCCTCGGTCTCAAGATAGGGCTCCGGCACCAGGCAAAACACGTAGTCGCCCATTTTGCGGGCCTTGACCTGAGCCTCATAGGCCTTGCCGGAGTTGGTGAGGCTGGTCCAGGTGATGTCTTTGAGTTTGTCTTTAAGGTCCGTTTTTTCTCCCTTGTGGATCATGTAAAATTCCAGGGGAGCCCCCATATCCATGGTGTGCCCCGCCTCGAAGGGGTGCGTGAACACGAGTTTCAGATCCAGCTCGCCGCCTTTTTCCAAGGCCGCTTCGGGCGTGTAAATCAGCTGAAAATGGGCAAAGGCGGGAGCGCTCATGGTCAAGACCAAAATTGCCGTCAGTAGGAAACGCATCATTGATTTCTCCTTGCTTTATGTATTGGGCCCTGCGTTGCGGCAGAAAATGATTCCAACAATCATTATCAATACTGATCCAAAAAAATTATTCCACTATCTCGCTGCCGGGAACACCTATCTTGTGCCCTTCGCCTGCGTCGAACTCCACCATGTATTCCTGATCCGGCTTTTTAAAGGTGATCTCGCTGAATTCATCCAGACCGGTCTCTTGTAATACGTTGCCGGATGCGTCCAGGATATGCACCTTCACCCCCGAGGCCGAAGAGCCGTCGGAAAAACCGCCCTCGCAGGTCACGCTGCCGTCTCCGTTGTCGTAGCAGGAAAAGAGAGGGGTATGCGCATGGGCAAGACTACTCCCCACAATAAGCGCCAACATAAGCAATCCAACTGTCAATAACCGCATGGTACGAATACCTCCTTACAGATAAGTGGGTTTAGGTTTTATAAGCCCTGTCGCAATGACAGAAGCCAACGCCAATCCGTAAAACCAGGCCATGGCCTCGGCGCCGCTGAGCCCGAGCGCCGAACCGCCGCTGAACACCAGCGCCGCCACGCCCGCTCCCAGAGTCATCATGTAGAACAGGGAAAAGAACATCCATTTCCATGAACCGGATTGCACCTTGACGACCATGGTCGTGGCCATGCACGGGGGGTACAGCGCCATGAACAACATCAGCGCCAGAGCATGCAAGGGGGTGAATCCCTCCTCCTGCGCAGTCATTCTCTCGCCCAAGGATGCCGCGCCACCTTGTTCGGGGGCCTTCATTTCCTTTGCAGCGCCGTCCGCCGCAGCGTTCAGCCCGGTTTCCGGTTCATCCCCGAGCACGGCATCCTCCGAAACGTCTTCGGAAGGTTGATACAACGCGCCCAATGTGGCGACCGTGTTTTCCTTCGCCGCAAGGGCCGAAAGCAGCGCGACGTTCACGCGCCAGCTGAAGCCGGCATACTGCGATATGGGTTCCAGCCAATGGCCTATGCTTCCGAGAAAACTTGAATTGATGACCGAGTCTCTGGCTTCCTTGCGCAACGTCAATCGCTCGCGGCGCAGGTTTTTGAACTCCTTTCCAAGCCTTTTCAGAGCCTTATCACCGCTAGGAGGCTTGACGACACTGAAAAAAGCCGGGTTTCGCTCTTCAAAAGAGGCATTCACAGCCTCGGACTCCTCAGGGCTGGAAACGCCCATCCGCGCGTTCTTATACCGCTCCGCATACGTGAAGAGCGCGTCGATTTCCCCGGAAGTGTCCAGCTCGGCGGCATATTGCGTTTTCGCCGCGGCCTTGAAAAATTTGGCCTGCGCGGCCGTGGCCCTGGCCTCCATGGACGCCATTTGCACATCGGAAACGCCGGGAAATTGCATCAGGACGAAAAGCACCACGGCAACAGCCGCCACTACGGTGATGATCTTTTTCATGTACAGCCAGATGCGCTCTATCGCCCGCCTAATCACCCCTCCCAGCGTCGGCATATGATAAGGGGGCATTTCCATGATGAATGGGGCGGCTTCCTTTTGCTTAAGCACCGTCAAATTCAAGAGTTTTGCGGTGGTCAAGGCCATAAGAACCGTGATGGTGGCGATGAAGAACATGGCCTGCCCCTTGCAGCCTGCGAAATACACACCGATAAGCAACACATAGAGGGGCACCTTGGCCAGACAATTCATCATGGGCACAACCAGGATCGTGGCCAGACGCGCCCTCTCATCCGGTACGGCGCGGCAGGCCATGACGCCGGGTACGGCGCACCCCCCCACGTAGACCCCACCCAGGACCAACGGCAACGTAGACTGCCCGTGGAGACCGTAGCGCCTGAAAAAGGCGTCCAGCAAAAAGGCCATGCGCGGCATGTAGCCCAGGCCTTCAAGAAAGGCGATATACGAGAATAAAATCGCAAAGATGGGAATGTAGTTCAGCAAGGCGTTGACGCTATCCACAACCCAGAGCACCAGGGAACGCAAGAGCGGGTCCGTGATGAATCCTTCCTGGGGCAAGACCCCCGCAATCAATTCCCTCATGCCCGCCAGCACTGGCCAGGTATAATTCGTCAGCTTGTAGCCCCACTCGATGGAAAAATAATACATCAAGTACATGACCACGAACAAAATGGGATAACCCCAAATTCTGTGACAAATAATGCTGTCGGTCTTGTCCGAGCGGGTAACGCTGCCCTCTTGCGGGGCCTTCAAACAATCCTGCGCTATTTCAGATGCATAATCGAAACGCCGTTTCTCAATAAACTGCTCGGGCGTGACTCCTTCGGACTCCAGGAACTTGACGCGCAAGGCCTCGGCCTTTTGCAGAACCGGCGCCGTGTCCTTGTTGAGCTCCAACAGAAACTCCCGCACGCCCTTGTCGTCTTCCAACAACTTGATCGCAAGCCAGCGTTCCGGGGCGCTATTATCCGTCAGCCCGGCGAGATTCTCCTCAAGCTCCGCAATGGCTCCTTCAAGGCCTTGATAATCGATGCGCAAAGGAATGGGGCGCGGCGCGCCATTGGTGTACTGAGCCAGCGCCTCCTTGAGCGGCTTCTTGCCCACCCCCTTGCGCCCTATGGTTGGAATCACGGGAACGTTGAGTTTTTTGGCGAGCAATTCGGCATCCAGGGTCTGGTTCCTTGCTTCCGCCACGTCCATCATGTTCATGGCGACGACGACTGGAATGCCGAATTCCAGGATCTGAAAAGAAAGCAGTAAATGCCGTTTCAGGTTTGAAGCGTCGGCGACGTTCACCACGACGGCCGGCCGTTCACGCAGGATAAAATCCCGGGCAACCCGTTCTTCCAGGGAATAGGAAGTCAGACTGTAGGTCCCTGGCAGGTCCACCACTTCGAAGGTATTCCCCTCTTGACGGTAAAAGCCGACCTTTTTTTCCACTGTGACGCCGGGATAGTTGGCCACATGCTGCCTTGCCCCCGTAAGCATGTTGAAAATAGTTGATTTTCCGGCGTTCGGCTGGCCCGCGAGGGCCACGAGAAGCTGTGTTGGCATGGCGTATCCAGAATTTTTATTGAAATTGAAAATTATTATCACTTACCGCGCCGATAAAAGGCGCCAATCCGTTTGGCGCCCTAAAACATTAGACTTGCTGCACCAAAACCCGTTCCGCAACCCCGCGCTCCACGATCAACCGGCTTTCGCCCACTGAAAGCAACAAGGGGCCAATGCCGGAATTAGCGACCACATGCAGCACGGACCCCGGCAAAAGCCCTAGAGACGCCAGCCGACATCGAGCCTTGGACCCCGCATGCAGGCAACAGACTTCGGCTTTCACTCCCGGCCTGATGGTTGTGAGTGCGATACCATCATTGCCGCTCATGTATCCTGGCTGTTGCGGGACGGTGGAGGATTGCCCCCTTCTCATCCTGTTTCTCCATCTCATACTCTTTCTCCCGCTCTTGGCTGTTTACTGATCAAGTACCGGCAGATCCATGATTTTGAAAATCATTATCACATGGCTGCTTCTATTTCATCCTTCCGACGGCTTGTCAATACCATTTGCCTTGTTTCCGAAAAAAAAAAATCAGCTTATAACGCATGTGGCAAGCAAAGAATATCCGCAAAGGCATGACGGGCGTATTTAGCGCATTTTCGCCTTGAAACAAGGCTCCCCCCTGTAACAATTTCCAATTGTTCCAGGGAAATGCATAA
>CAZFCK010000068.1:0-20644 GCA_964517355.1 uncultured Desulfovibrionaceae bacterium
ACAAAGTTTAGGAAGGGGGAGCGCGAGGGGGAGAACCCTTTTTAGCGGCAGCCGTAAGGCGCGGTCGTTTCGCGCCTTACGGATGGCGACAGCAACGCTAACGGTTTCCCTCTCGCATATCCAGTGAATAAATCGGCGTTTCCTTAGAACCGGTGTAATGACCTGCAAAATACATCAAGAAGAGCGATGCAGTCCGCGTTCTTTAATCAAACGTTCGGCCAAAGCCATTTGATTGAGAGCACTGGGTGCGTGTCCGTCTATTTTCGCGGCAAGAACCTGGTAGAGAATTTCTCCAACAACGGGGCCGGGAGGCAGTCCCATGGCAATGAGATCTTTACCGCCAATATCCGGGCTCATGTGGCGTAGTGTTGTGAGATAATGGGAAATGCTGCGCTTGATGTTTTCCCTGTTACACCGGGCCATGAGAAAGAGCACGCCTTCAAGGCTCACAGGTTCGAGCAAACGATGTAATTCGCTTTTGGAGCTTTGCCGGATATTCCATTGCAGGAGGAGTTCATTAACTTCAAATAGTTGTGTGCGTAGTGAGAGAATCTCTTTGCTGAGAGATTGAGAAAAGTTCAGGCGCTCGGCCAATTCGGCGGCATCCCCGAACGACCAATCAAACATGAGCCCGAGCAAGTAAACACGCCAGACTTCGGGATTCGCCTCCACATAGAGTAACCTGTGCCACGTAAGTACGCGGTCAATTTCTGCAATCAGGGCTTCTCGCCGGGGTGTCAGTTTCAACTTCGGGTGAATGGCGGGCAGCAGTTCAAGCTTGGACATGGAACGCAGGCAGGGCAAGGGATGAGCTTCTTCAAGTATAAGTTTAAGTTCGTGGAAAAGCCTGGCCCCAGATAGTTTGTGCAGAAGTTTGAGGTTGAGGGCGTTTTTGATCAACCGCATAGTCTGCTTGCCAATTTGAAAATCAAATCGTTGTTCAAAGCGGACGGCGCGCAACATGCGCGTAGGGTCTTCCACAAAACTTAACGAGTGGAGCACACGCAATGATTTTTCCTTTATATCGCGTTGTGCCCCAAAAAAATCCACGAGTCGGCCAAAATTGTTTGGATTAAGCTGTACGGCCAAAGCATTGATTGTAAAATCCCGCCGGAACAAGTCCATTTTGATGGAGGAAAGTTCCACAGTGGGGAGTGCGGCAGGGTATTCATAATACTCAAGTCGCGCAGTGGCGACATCAATGTGCCGTTCTTCATGGCTCCCCTCGGGAGTATAGATCACCACTGCGGTCTTAAATTTTTGATGGGCGCGCACCCGTCCGTGCAGTGTTTTTGCCAGAAGGTTGGCAAAGGCTATGCCATCGCCTTCGACCACCAAGTCTAAATCATGATTCGGGTATCGTAAGAGTAAATCGCGCACAAAGCCGCCGACAACAAAAACCGAGGCCCCTATTTCCTGCCCCAACTCACCCGCTTTTTGTAACAACTCAATGATTTTTTTAGGAAGTCTTTCGCGAAGCAGGCTTCGAACGTTACGCTCCCTGTTTTTTTCCGGCTGCAAGGTTTCAGGTATGCGCGCCGGTTCTTCGATGAGCTTGTTGATAAGGTCGGTACGTGTAATCACGCCAACAAGCTCGCCATCATCAACCACAGGCGCCAGGCGTTGATGTTGGCCGATTATGATTTCTATCACGGGGTAAAGATCGGAATGGGAACTCACCATGGAGCATTCACGCAACATATATTCTTCCACGGCTATGTGTCCCAATTCGTGAGCAAGAGCGCGGGTAGCGATATTCTGATCCAGCACGCCGGCGCAGCGTTTTGTTTCCTTATCCACAACCGGCAAGGCTTTCAGGTTGAAGTTGTTCATTTTTTCCAAGGCCACATTGATAGGTGTATCAGTTTCCACAACGATGGCAGGGAAGGACATGAGGTCTTTAACCAGGATTTGCGGATTGATGTGCGTATAGAGCAAGGCGAAGATTTCATCTTTGACTTGCGAAAGAGTGCGGTCTTTTATTGTGGCGGAAGCTGCGAACTGATGCCCGCCGCCCCCCAATGAGGAGCAGATCTGTCCCACGTTGACATCCGGGGTGCGACTTCTCGCCACCAGGACAATCCGATCCTGCATGCGACCGAGAGCGAATAACGTTCGTACGTTCTGGATGTCGAGCATTTTGTGAACGAGGAGGGCGAAATCTCCAACATATTGTTCCAGAGACACTTCGGCGATAGTGATCGTCACGCCGTTGATTTCGTGGGTTGTTGCGGATTCAAGCAAATCATTGAGGATGGATATTTGTTCAGCGGTAAGATCTCTGTGCAACACGTCCGCGATGACGTTGAGGTCCATTCCTTGAGAACGCAGCCAGGCCGCGGCCAGGAAGTCATGCTCCGTTGTTGAGGAAAAGGTAAAGGAACCGGTATCCTCGAAAATGCCGCATCCGAGTATGGTCGCTTCATCTTCTTGGAGCGTTAAGTTTCTTTTTTGCATTTCAAGTGCCAAGATCGAGGTCGTGGCGCCCCATGGTTTCACAATGCCTTTGACATAAGGCACATCGTCGTCCGAGTCGGGGTGATGATCATAGGCGTGGATTTCAATATCGGGCTTTTCAAGCAAGGGAAGTACGTGCGCCAGGCGTCCACGTTGCCGCGTATCGACAATGACCAGGGTCTCCACGCCTTCCAAATCAATGTCTTTGGCGTTTTGAAAGTCGAATAAATAGGTGGCGCTTTCAATGAAAAAATTGCGCAGGGTTTTTTCCTGACTGCCGGGAAAAACCAGGGCTGCATCGGAATAGAGTTTGCTGGCTGCGATAATGGCGGCCAAGGCGTCGAAATCCGCGTTGTTGTGAGCGGTGATAACCGTTTTAACCTGACGTTGTTGGGTCATGACGCAACATGTTCTCCGGCTTTGAAATGCGTTTTTTTATCCGCGTGGGTGATAGTCGTGATGCACGGCCAGGAGTCGGGCGGTCTGGACGTGGGTGTATATTTCCGTGGCGGTGACATCTGCGTGCCCCAGCAGTAATTGCACGCTGCGTAAATCAGCGCCGCCTTCAAGCAAGTGGGTGGCGAAACTGTGGCGAAAGGTATGGGGAGAAATTTCCTTATGCACATGGGCCTTGGTTGCGTAACGTTTGATGCATTTCCACACGGCTTGCCGTGAAAGACCTTTGCCCGAACGATTGAGAAAAAGATAGGGTTCCACCGGTTTGAAAGCGGGGCGCCAGTGTGCGATATACGTCGTCAGCAGTTGTTGGGCCGTCTCATGGATGGGCACGATGCGTTCTTTGCTTCCTTTGCCAAAGACTTGCAACAGGCCGCTCTGGGCGTCGTAATGCAGGGCCTGAAGCTTGATGCATTCAGAAACGCGCAGGCCGGCCGCGTACAGCAGCTCAAGCATGGTTCGGTCCCGAAAGCCCAATTTGTTGCCCAGATTGGGTTGCGCAAGCAGGGAAAGCATCTCTTGGCGTGAAAGAACATGGGGCAGCCCCCGTGTGAGTTTCGGCCCTTGGAGAAATGCCGAAGGATCTCGGTTGAGTATGCCGTTTTCCACACACCAAACGCAAAAACCGCGTAGGGTGGACAGGTGGCGGGCAAGACTGCGGCTCGTGAGTCCGCTGCCCCGCAATTGTGCCTGATAAAAAAGAATATCCTCTTCCATCACGGACGTGAGAGCCTTTCCGGTTTCCTGCAGGTAGGTAAAAAAGGAACGCAAATCAGCGGTGTAGGCCTGGAGCGTATTTTCGGAGAGTCCCTTCTCGACGATAAGATATGTTGCATAGCGGTCAATTATTGTTTCATGTTGCGGGGCGAGCTCGCTGGCAATCGTTTGGCCTTTCATTTATGCTCCCCTTGCCTTGGCTATGATGAGTTGCAAAAAATATTGTAAATGAATACAATTAGTTTATTCAGTTAACGTTTATAACTACAGCAAGCGGCGCTTCACCTTTTAATCAAGCCGGATAAAAGGTTCAGAGGCTTGGTGTGCATGTTTTGCATACCGGGACCGGCTGACGCGCAACCCGCATTGGGGCGCGGTGAAAGAATTGACAGCATGCCTCAGCACATTTAGACAAAGAGGCTTTGAAGCACAATCGTTATCAGCGGGACTGCTTTTTTCATTCTCATGGCCCCAGTAGCACAATGGCCGAGCCAGTGCAGGCCCTGCGGCGTATTCGCAGGAGCTCGAAGCCGACGATATCTGGCTCTCTGGTAACACAATTTGAAAAGATCTAGCGAGAGGATACGCAGCTTATGCCCCAGTTTCAACTAGCCGACAGACTGGCCGCGGTACCCCCATACCTGTTTGCCGAGATTGACCGCGTAAAAAACGAAGTCAAGGAGCGGGGTGTTGACATCATTAGTCTTGGCATTGGTGATCCGGATACGCCGACACCTGACTTTATCATCCAAGCCTTGGACGCGGCCGCGCGAAAACCCGTAAATCATCAATACCCTTCCTATATCGGCCTGCTCGCTTTCCGTAAAAGCGTGGCGCAGTGGTACCAGCGCCGTTTCGGAGTCTCCCTGGACCCTGAACACGAGGTTGTCTCCCTGCTTGGCTCAAAAGAGGGCATTGCCCATTTTCCTCTTGCTTTTGTCAATCCCGGCGATCTGGTGCTGTGTTGCTCCCCATGTTATCCCGTATACCCAATCGCCACGGCATTTGCGGGGGGCGAAGTGCATTATCTGCCCCTGTTGGATGAAAACGATTTCCTTCCGGACCTGGACAGCATAACCCCCGAGCAGTGGCAGCGGGCAAAAATGCTCTTTTTGAATTACCCCGGTAATCCCACCTCCGCCATGGCGCCCCGGGCCTTTTTCGAAAAATGCGTGGCCCTGGCCAAAAAGCACAAAGTCATTCTTGTACACGATGCAGCATATTCTGAGATCTACTATGATCCGGACGACAAACCGATGAGCATTCTGGAAATTGATGGCGCCAAAGAAATTGCTATCGAATTTCACTCGTTGTCCAAAACCTACAACATGACAGGCTGGCGTATCGGCATGGCCTCGGGCAACGCGCAGTTGGTGAAAGCCCTTGGCAAAATAAAGGAAAATGTGGACTCCGGTATCTTCCAAGCCGTGCAAGAGGCGGGAATCGCGGCCCTGGACCAGGGCGACGCCTTTACCGAAGAGCTTCGCCAAATGTACAAACAACGCAGAGACGTGGTCATCCGCGCTTTGGATAAAATAGGCGTGAAGTGCAGGGTGCCCAAGGCTTCATTTTATATTTGGGCTCATATCCCCCAGGGGCATACCTCGTCAGCCGCATTTGTGACCAAAGTGCTGCAGGAGACCGGCGTGGTGCTGACCCCGGGCAACGGCTTTGGTACAGCAGGTGAAGGATTTTTCCGTATCTCGCTGACCACGAGCAATGAAAGAATCGAGGAGGCGGTCTCACGTATCGCCAGTTTATAACCGCATATGTGGGGCTGGGGTCCAATCAGGGTGATAGCCTGGCTTTGTTGCAAAACGCCAGAAAGGCGCTCGCCGCATTGCCCGGAATCACCTTGCAGGACATCTCCCCGATTTATCGAACCGAACCTCAAGGGCTCAAGGAGCAACCGTGGTTCTTTAATCAAGTGGTTTCGCTTGAATGTTGCGCCAATTGGACGGCAAGAGCACTGCTGCACAGCTTGTTGGAAATTGAAACCACTTTCGGCCGAACTCGCGAAGGAAAAGTTAAGTTCGGGCCACGTCCGCTTGATTTGGATTTATTGCTTTTTGGCGCTGACATTCAGCAAGGGGCGGAATTGACGGTGCCACACCCGCGCATGCGGGACCGTGCTTTTGTTTTGGTACCGCTTCATGATGTCGCGCCGGATTTCGTTTTTCCGGACGGGCAAAGCCTGAAACAAGCTTTGGAAGCTCTTTCATTCCACGTCCGCAAGGACGAAATCTGCCAAAAGTGAGGCAGGAAACAGGCAGGCAACTATGTTGAAATTTATCATTCTCATTGTGGCGGGTTTTATCCTTTATAAGTTGTTCACCAACGACAGCAAGCGTAAGGCAAAAAACAGCAAAAAGGAAACCGAACGCCTTAAGGCAACGGGTGAGCTTGTCCGGGATCCTGTCTGCGGCACGTATGTCAGCGTGAATAGTGATATTCGTGTTCGGGAAGGTGAGACTGTCCATCGCTTTTGCAGTTATGAATGCCGTGATACCTTTCTGAAACAGCTTGAAGAAAAGGGATCTGCAAAATAAAACGCTGCAGCATGGGCCTTTTCACATGGGCGTATTTGTATCAAGCCACGATTTCCCGCCCCCTTGCCTGAGAAGGTGAGGGGGTTTCTTCTTGTGCTTCTTATGGGACACAGCGGAGAGAGCCGCAATGGAAACGGAGTGTTTTTTCCGGTCCTTTTTTAGCTCCATTATTGCCGCGGAAAAGAAGACATGACACAATCCACACATTATTTCTATGAGTTCTTAAAAACTTGACTTGGCAACGCAGTACTGCGTGACATTGAGTAATATTTTGGATTGTTCGTACGTAAAAATAGAACCAGCGCCACATACGTTACGACACCGCATTGCGGTCTAACGGCAAAAAAAAGGGGTTTATCATGGAGATGTATAAGCGTATTATACGTAAAAATACATTATGTGTCCTGGCTACCTGCGCAGAGGAATCACCTCATTGCTCACTGATGCTATACTGCATCAATGAAGAGTGTACTTCTCTCTACATGGCGACCCTGAAAAATACAAGAAAATACGTGAATATACGCAAAAATCCCTCTGTGAGCATACTTGTTGATACAAGGACCACATGTGTGGATTCGGAATTTCCAATGGATCTTCAGGCCGTGACCCTGGGGTGTCATGCAACCGAGCTTGAAGGACAGCAAAGGGGGCAGGTGTTGACACTCCTCATGACGACGCACCCCCAATTGATTGAATTGGGCGACGCTTCGGATATTGCGGTATTTGAGATGCATATTCGCAATGTTCAAATTCTTGCAGGTGTCAAATCTGTTCAGAATTTGTAACTGGTCGTGGATTTCTTCTCTTGGTGCGATAACAAGGTAGGAAGTCGTCACAGGTTTTGCGTAAGGGGGGATCGATCTCTCTTGACAGATCATACGGGAGATCATTTATTTGAGTCGATAGATTCAATCAAATTAACTCGTCCGAATCGAATACCGGTGCCAACGTTCGATTATTAGGATAGTAACCTTTTTTTATGGCAAATTTGGACTGTGGTGTTTTTCGATATATTGGATTGGAGCGTTACTTTATGTTGCATAGGTGGTTGTGTGCTGAACCGAGTGATACTCAAGAATTTTTCAGCTTATCATATTGAACGCAACCCAGTGGTGGATTCGACGTCGATCGGTGATCGGCTGTGACACATGGCGGTTTTGTGCCGGGGCTTTTTACCATCGGCCGAATAGTTATGATCATCGCGCTGTTATGAATGAAGGATGAACACCAATGGTTTCAGTATGTGTTGATAAAAGTCTCATAATGTAAATTATGTTAACTTTTATTTGTTCCTTTCATAATCTTCATACTAGCGCACTTACGACTTTGGATAAGGCTCACCTTCTGAAACAATGCATATGGTTTCAAATGCATAAGAGCATCCATACTTTTTCAAAGTGAAGATGCTCTAAAGGACGACGATAATAATGCGCGGGCATTCTTTTGTATTCCTGTCTTGGTGCCTACTATTCCTTTTTCTGATGTCTGTTGGGGCTGAGGCCGGCACGCATCTCAACGTTCTCGTTATTGGGGTTGAAGCCAACGGTTCCAATGAGATGAACACCTCGCAATTGCTCGCGGATAACTGCGAAACGC
The DNA here is from genome assembly GCA_964517355.1 of uncultured Desulfovibrionaceae bacterium. GTDB lineage: Bacteria > Desulfobacterota > Desulfovibrionia > Desulfovibrionales > Desulfovibrionaceae > CAZFCK01. The sequence goes on from CAZFCK010000068.1 coordinate 7,776, forward strand.
TCTTAAAAGACAATTCCTTTCTTCCGCAACACATTCGCCGGGATTTGACGCTACGCGGTGTTGTTGTACCGGTGCGGGCAGATAGCGCCAGGACTGCCCTGCAAAAAGTCCTCCAGTTTTTTCAGCCTGATGTGGTTTTGGCCATCGACTCAGCCGAAGCAAAATCTCTGCGTTTGGTGCGCATAGCGCATAAGAATGCCGGCAATTGGACCATGGAGCGTTCATGGAACAATAATCATGATTATTCAGAGGCAGTTCCCCTTTCGGCATTACGATCCGCCCTCCTCGCTGCGAATTTCCCTGTTGTTATCGCTGATAACGGGGAATCAGGCTCGAGCGTAACCGAAAGCCTCCTGCAGCAGGCCATGAAGCGCTATCCCGATCTGCATGCCGGTATCATTCTTCGTACTCCGCAGATGCCCCTTTATGGAGCGAACGGCTTGATGCGCGTCCTGACGATCGTGCTTGAAGTCTTGCATCAACGAGCTGTGCGCTTCGGGATGTATGCGTTTGAACCGCTTGAAGACGACATAACAGCCAATCTGAAGCGCATTCAGGACATTGTGAAACATATGGCGACGCGAAACGTTAACTTTCATGTGTTTCCGGAAATGGCGCTTACCGGCTTTGTCCATAAGGATTTGCCAACACTTCTGCGCAACAATCCGGAACTGAAAAGTCCCGTGGTATCTCGTTCCTTAAGGTTGCTGGCTGCCGAAACTTCAAGTTACGTGGCGGTGGGAATGCCGTTTGCAGACAATGGCGCATGGTACAACGGATACCTTGTTTTCGATCCTTCCGGAACGCTCATCTATCGATATGCGAAGAATCGTCTTTATGGGAGCGACCATACGTGGGCCAAAGCAGGACAAGGGCACCCTCTTCTCACGCTTCCTTGTGGGAACGTTGGCGTCCTCATTTGTCACGACGTGGTTTACCCTGACTCCTATCTCTCGTTCAAGGACGCCGACGCCTTACTGATAGCAACCAACTGGATAGGCGAATCGTCCATCTTTAGTTATGTACAGCGTTATGCTCCCGCAATTCCGGCATTGGTCAGCGACAGAAACGGCACAGAGGAGGGAATAGTTTTTCCTGGCAATACCGGCGTTCTATTGCCTGACCGAACCGTGCTGCGCCCTCGAGATTTTGGATCGGGGCTTCGCGGGGTGCTATATCTTTGCCTATGAACTGCACGTCATTACGGTGAAAAACAAATGAGAGCATACTGGCTTTGAAACAGGAATGCCATCAGCTTACGAACCTTTTGTTGAAGGTTCGTAAGAATGTCCGAGACGTTTTATTTTGAATAATACCGTTTCCTGTCCAGAGTGTCGGCGCAAGGCACCCCCTTTCTACATTATTGGAGGAATTACCAGTCTTGGAACAATGCCAGAAGTAATGAAGTCATATGGTATCTATTTGATATTCGAATTTCTGAGCAAGCGGAGTACTATAACATTCTGTATTTGTTCAAAAAATAAGGGTAAAAACGGTCGTTTTCCCGGCGTCCAGGGGCCTCCCCTGGTCGTCGTGCGGGCGCGAAAGCCCGCGACTTTATTCTTTTTTTCTTTTTCTCAATGGCGATGTGGCATCTTGCGACACATGCTAAACCTTGCGGACAAGCATGACTCCCGCCACCAGCAGAGCCACCCCGACGATGCGCGTCAAAGTGATGGGCCGCACGGGAAAGCCAAGCAAACCGAAGTGGTCCAGCAACAATGAGGCCACCATTTGTCCTGCCAAAACAAGGGCCAACATGGTGGTCGCCCCAAGTCTAGGCGCCAGAAAAATGGTTACGGAAACGAAAAACGCGCCCAGCAAGCCTCCGCTCCACTCCCAGACGCGGGTTTGGCCAATGGTGTTCATGTGCGGCCAGGGAATACGCATGAGGAGAATGTAAACAAGTAAGGCCAATGTCCCCACTGCAAAAGAAATGCATGCCGCCACTACCGTATGATTTGTCCAATGCCGGAGAGTATTGTTAATACCTGCTTGCACAGGCATGCATATTCCCGCGACGACGGCGAGAAGGATAAGCATTATTTTCATGAAGAGCCTTTCTTTTTCTATGAAAGCGGGGGGCCCATCTGGTCATGCATCGGCGTTTGGGGCGCGTGCCTATTTACTTTCATGAGTGAAAACATGATCCCATCCCTCTCCGGGAGGATTCTTGGCAAGCCTCGCGCATCGCTCCTGATACAAGGCATACAATTTCCGGTCATGGAATTGGGTACGCAAGGAAGTGAGGCATTCTTGAGCAAAACGAAAATCTTGCTTTTTATAGGCTGCTAAGGCTTGCTCGAACACATTGAATTCCTCAAGATTCATAATGTGGGTTTCTTCATGATGCGGGGTGTAAATCATTATTGGCAAAGCCTTGCCCTTTACCCTTACGGTATCGAGTTCCTGAAAGTATAATGATGCGTCCTGGCAGGCATTGCGTATGGTTTCGCTCACAACAACACCCTGTCCATAAAATTTGGTCAGCCCTTCCAGCCGAGATGCCAAGTTTACACTGTCGCCAATGATTGTATAATCGAACAAATCTTTGGACCCCATGTTTCCCACGCGCACCATGCCGCAATGCAACCCAACTCCAATATGCAGTTCCAGGCCAAAACGCTCCATAAACATGGGGTTAAGCTTTTCCAATGCGGTATGCATGTTCATGGCGGCAAACACGGCTTTTTGTTGATGGTGGGAAGTATCTAGCGGCGCGTTCCAAAAGGCCATGATGGCATCGCCGATGAACTTGTCCAATGTACCGTCCTGTTCGGTGATGATTGCGGTCATTGGAGTGAAATAGGCTTGGAGCAATTCGCTGACCTGATGTGGAGTCAGTTTTTCACTCATGCTGGTAAAGCTGCGGATATCGGAAAAAAGGATGCTCACGATTCGCTCTTCACCGCTTAAGGAAAGCTTTTCCGGTGACTTGACAATCTGCTCCACCACGGCTTTGGAAACGTATTGTGAAAACGCCGCGTGGTAAAAGCGTTTTTCACTTTCCTCCCGCCAAAACTTCATCAAGGTGAGCAAGGCAAAATTCACAGCCAGCGTGATGCTCGGGATAAGGGGCGAAATAAAGACTCCTTTGTTGCCGAAAGCCCATAGTGAGCCGTACCATAAACCGCCGGCGCACCCGCAAAGCGGCAATAGGCTCCACAGAGCGCCACTCCATGTCATAAGCACCGTTGAAAGCAGCCCCAACCCAAAAACAAGAAGGACCTCGACATCTTTGAGCACATCGGGCTGGCGCCGGAAATCTTCCCGTAAAATATTATCCAGCACGGTGGCGTGAACTTCCACTCCAGGATAGATTTGATCCAGTGGCGTGGCCCGGATATCTTTCAGTCCCGCCGCGGAGGTGCCTATGAAAACGATTTTGTTTTCGAGTGTGTTTGGCGGTAAACGCCCCATTAAGATGTCCGCAGCGGAATAATAGGGAAATGATTCCCTTGGGCCGCGAAAATTGATGAGAAGCTGCCCACTGTTACTGAGAGGGATAATGGTTTCTCCCACTTGGAGGGAAGGCGGTTCCTGGTCCGCTTTTTCATTTCGCTTGAGCCAAAGTATGATTTGTTTTGTGGGGTATGCCTGGAGATAGGTAGCCAGGGCCAGGCATGGATAGTAATTTCCTTTATATTCGATGAGCAACGGTGCGTGACGAATTGTGCCGTCCGGATCGGGCAAAGCGTTGAAAAAACCCGAATGGCTTACGGATTCGCCCAAGGACTTCAAATTGCAAATCACATGCGGAGCGTTAAACACGACATCTTGAGGCTGGGAAGAGTCAGGCCCGCGCATTATCGACAAATTGAGTTTGTGCAAGGCGCACTCCTTGGGCACAAACATTTTATTATCGCCGAAATCAAAGTGATACCCAAGAACAAAAGGACCGGACTTTAAGGTTTGCGCGAGGGTGAAATCGTTGTCCCTCATGCTTTCCGGGAGTCCCTGAAAGTTAATGCGCATGTTGTAGTCTTCCAACAGCTCCTCTTGTAAGACATTGAGCGAGGTGCGGTCCTGTTCGGAAAAAACCATATCCAGGCCTATGCTTTCAGCGCCCAGTTCCTTAATGCCGTTTAACAGCTTGGCGATACGGTATCGTGGCCAGGGCCATTGCCCCAATTGCTGCAGGCTGGCGTCATCGATGTCCACAATGACGGGCACACCGCTGGTTGTTTGGCTGTGTTCCCACCGAAAAAAGGAGTCATAGAGCTTGGTGTCCAGGTACACGAAAAAAATCGGACGGATGGCATACACCACGGCCATAATCAGAGAGAGACCAATGCCCGAAAGGAGCAACACCGCCCTTCCCCGCTCCAGGCGCCGCCAGAATGAAATGAAAGCCTTCAGAATGTTCATAACCGTTCTCGGGTGTATGGTGTTGGAGCATTATGTCCATGAAGGGGATACAACTACTGCCGGTATCTCTCTGTGTGGAGAAAACATTCCGGGAGAACCCGTAACGCTGCTGTTTCCATCCGCAAGACGTACCGCATCAGCGCCTACTAGAGCATTTTACGCTTGAAATGATCGCTTAACGGCGGGCAAAGCCCGCCTGCAATCATTGCAGAGCCGTTTAACTTTTTCAAAGGTTAAATGCTCTAGCCTCCGCTGCAAGAGATTATTCCTCAGCCCCCCTTTCCAAGATTACGCAAGATGTCGTTCCGGTATTATTACTTTGCGTCATTATTGATTGAAGCACAAGTGGTTAGCGCAACTTTATTGTTGTGTGGGAGGGCGGGTTTTCCAGCGTTTGTGCATCCAAAACCACTGGTCGGGGAAACGGTGGATATATCGCTCCACGGCCTGGGTGTAAAAAACGGCAACCTGTTCTAAACGTTGCGCCTGAGAGCCCGTTAGGTGTTCCGTATGCAAAGGGGCTTCAAGATACAGTGCATAGCGCCCTGTTGGCGTGCGTACAAGAAAAACAGGCCAGACAACAGCTTTGGCGCGCAGGGCAAGCAGGGCGGGGCCGGCATTCACCGCAGCGACATCCTTAAGAAAAGGGAGGAAAATCGCTTCCTTGGTTTGGGCATTGTGGTCCACCAAAAATGCGCAGGCTCCACCTTGTTTTAGTATTCGCAATACCTTGGAGGCAGCGCCGCGGTGCCCGATGATGGAAACGCCGGGACGCCCCCGTTGCCGCCGCATGAGTTGGTTCAACGCGGCATCGCGTCCCTCGCGGACCACAATAGCCTTAGCGGGGCGCGGCATGAAGAGTTGCAGGATGCCGGCCAACAATTCCCAGGCGCCCAGGTGCGCGCAAGCCAATACGACGGGGCCTTTGCTCTCCTGCAGATCCCGTAATCGATCCGGCGTGCGGATTTCCAACTGGTCCCGAACGAAACGCCAATCCACGAGCCTGGTGAGAAACGCTTCGCAGAATGACCGCCCGGTGTGCATAAAACTTTGCTTTGCAATCTGTTGGGCCGAAGAGAGAGGCAGTTCCAAATGGTTGGCCACCATTTCCGTGGCCATTTTTCGTCGAAAAGGCAAACACCACCATAAAAGACGACCCACGAAGCGTCCGAGAATGGAAACTCCGCCGAACCCGAATCGCTCTCCTGCAAGAGCCGCTGCCTGGAAAAGAAATTCGCGCATGAGGGCTGCTTACGTTAAGTGAAGCATCTGATATTCGAGCTTCTGCTGCTCCTCTTCCAGCCTTGCGTCATCCAGATCGCCGGGCTCCAGGCCGTAAGGCTTGCCGACAATTATTCGGCAATGCGTCCCGGGAAAAGGCAGTTGGAACTGATCCCAGGCTTTTTTAAATATTTTTTTGCGGGCAATATAAATCCGAATGGGCACCAGCAGGGCATCGCACTTGTGTGCCAGATATACGGCCCCTTCTTTAACTTTGTGCCTGGGTCCGCGAGGACCGTCCACCGTCACGACTCCTATCATGTTTTCCTTGAGCATCATTTTTCGCGTGGTGATGAGCGCTTTGACTCCACCCCGCGACTTGGAACCACGAGCCGTAACAAGCCCAAGACCTTGGAGCAGTCTGGCCATTACTTCTCCATCACTGCTTTGGCTCACAATGGCGACGAAACGACAGTCTCCCATATGTCGCAGATACGGCAGACAAAACGTTTCATCATGAAAATGAGCGAAAACGAGTTTTTTGCCCTGAGCCCTGGCCTGCTCCACCCCTTTCCAGCCGCGCACTTCGTAACGCATAGAGGCCTCCCATAGTTTGTACAGGGCGACCATGGGGGCGGAATACAACGATACCGGGATAAGATTATTCATATTCAACCTTGTTGATCCGTTGTTGCGGCTTATTGATTTGTATCGAATTGCATAGCGTAAAGTTTTGCATACAGGGGGCATGTCTCGAGCAATTTGTCGTGCGGTCCCTGATCCACTATGCGCCCGTTTTCCATTACCAAGATCCGGTCGGACGAAAGCACTGTGGAAAGCCTGTGAGCTATGACGATGCTTGTTCGCCCTTGCATGAGATTTTCAAGAGCCAATTGTACGATACGCTCGGATTCGGTGTCCAGAGCGCTGGTGGCTTCGTCCAGGATCAACAGCGGCGGATTTTTGACCAAAGCCCGGGCAATGGTCAAACGCTGCTTTTGCCCCCCGGAAAGTTTGACGCCGCGTTCCCCGATGACCGTTGCGTATCCCTCCGGGAGTGCGGTGACGAATTCATGCGCATATGCGGCGCGGCAGGCCTGCTCCACCACTCTCTGGTCAACGACATTTTGGCCATAGGCCACGTTTTCGCTGACACTGGCATTAAAAAGAAAACTTTCTTGAGAAACAATTCCAAGCTGTCTGCGTAAAGAGGAAAGCGTATATTCTTGCAATAGGCGCTTATTGAGTCTGACAACACCTTGTCTGGGTTCATAAAAACGAGGGATCAGGTTTACCAGCGTGGTTTTGCCCGAACCGCTGGGCCCCACGATGGCCAGACGTTCACCTGCGCGAAGGGTGAAGCTGACGGCGTTGAGGGCCGGCGTTTCGTCATCGTCATAATTGAACGTCACGTTGTCAAAATGCAATTCATTGAATTCACCTGAAAAATGAATGTTGCCGCTTTGCTCCACAGTGAGTTGCGGAGAATCCAGAACATGGAACACACGTTCTGCGCCCGCAAGTGCCGCCTGGATGTCGGAATTCGCGTTGGATAATTTTTTAATGGGTTCATAAAGCATAATCAACGCGGTGATAAAGGAGAAAAAAGTGCCTGGCGTGGATTCCCCGCTGATAACTTTATACCCCCCGTATCCAATAACCAGGCCGACGCCCACAGCGCCGATGAGCTCCATGACTCGTGAAGAGAGTTCGGAATAGATGATCTCCTTTTCCGCAATGCGCACCAGCCTGTTATTTTCCCCACTAAAGCGTTCAGCCTCCACATGTTCCGAGGCAAAGGCTTTGACCACGCGGATACCGCTGAAAATTTCCTGCAACACCGTGGAAATGTCCGCCAGTTTGATTTGGTTGCGGCGTCCGTATTTTCGAAGTTTACGAGCGAAATAAAAAAATGGGTAAATGGCCAGCGGCAGCACAAGCATGGCCCAGATGGCCAATTGCCAATCGCGATAGAAAACCACGGCAATCAGGCCCACCATTGTCAACAGCTGGCGCAACATCATGACTATTGCCGGCATGCTCATGCGAATCTGCAAGACATCATTGATGACGCGGCTCATGAGCATACCCACCTGGTTCTCTTCGAAAAATGAAACAGGGAGAAAGACTATTTTGTTGTAAAGATCATTGCGCAGATCTTCCAATACGCGCAACGCACTCGATTTCATGAAAAAATTTTGCATGTACTGAAAAGCGCCTTTTACCACGATCAAGAGCACATAGGCGAAAGGGATCACCATCAATGCATCTGCGTCCTTACGGATGAAGATATCGTCCAGAGCTGGTTGCACGAGGAAGGCCGCCGCCCCCGTGCAGGCTGCAACGATGCACATTGAAATGGAACCCCAGACAACGCGCAACGTATAGGGGCGGAAATAGCTCAAGCAACGCTTTAACAATGGCCAACTTTGTGCGGCATTTTCAGAATCGAGAAAACGTTTCATGGATTTTCTTTATTGAATTTCGATGTTCGGAGAAGGCAGTTCGAAGGGAAAACTGAACCCCACCATATGGGGCGATACGACTGGCACAAACGCCAGCCGCCCACAATCAGTTGCCCATCGGTTTCTCCCTTTAAAAAATTTCATTAATTACAGTTGAATATGCGGATGTTTTTCTTGCCTATAGGCACATAACAAAAATAAAGCAATGTGGGTTGGTTGTTGTCAAAAGGCGTTGATAACATGCGACATGTTAAAATAGTATAACAATGCCAGGCCAATAACAATTCGGAAATGTGCATTATTACAATAATGGGACTGTTGGACGAAAAGAAAAGAAGAATAACGTCGCGGGATTTCGCGCCCGCACGCCGGGAAAACGGATTTTTACATATTTTTTCAACAAATGCACAATGTTATAATGGGCACTTTCCCTAGAGTGCCGAGAAATTAAACTATACCCGTACGCCGACTAGGCCGCAATGGGTGGGATGGTGGTATGCAAATGCACGTTGCCAAGCCCCTCATAAGATTGCATACGCCTATCAATTAAATCTATGAGTAAGGATTATTTTGATAGAAAACAATCATTTGACTACTCAGCTGGAATGGTATGCATATCTTTTATGGAGGAAACGACATGACGCAAATGGAACTCGACTGTAAAGGACTGCCATGCCCCCAGCCTGTGTTGCGCTGCAAGCAGTGTATTGAAGAATCCGGGGCTCAAGTTTTTACCGTATTGTTGGATAATGATGCCGCCAAGGAAAACGTGAGCCGATTTCTGGGTACCAAAGGCTACGAGGCAAGTGCGGAAAAATCCGGCGACGGTCTGTGGCGGTTGACGGCAACATCACGAAACGCCACAGCCGCGCCGCAAGCCGCGCCGCAGGAGAACCCGGCTGATACCGCTGCCGCTCAAGAAAAAATATGCGTATTCATTTCTTCACGATTTTTGGGCAGCGGCGACGACGAACTGGGTGAAAAGCTCATGGGCAATTTTATCGCAACATTGCCCGAACTTGGTGATGAATTGTGGCGTATCATTTTGGTCAATGGCGCAGTTGTCCTGGCCACCGAGGACGGTCCTGCGTTGGAGTCGTTGAAAAAAATGGAAAAAGACGGAATTTCCATACTCGTTTGCGGCACTTGTCTGGACTTTTTTCATCTTCTTGAGAAAAAACAGATTGGAGAAACCACGAACATGCTGGACGTAGTCACGAGTCTGCAGCTTGCCACGAAAGTAATACGTCCGTAAGGAAGAAGCGCGGCGGGCGGCATATGCCTTGTTTCCCGCCGTGAAACCCTTACGCGACAACATGTCAGAGACTACCCTGCTGCGTTTGAACCGCGCAATAGCGCAATCCGGGCTATGCTCGCGCCGCAAGGCCGATGAACTAATCCAATCCGGGCGGGTCCGCGTCAACGGATGTGTTGCGGATACACCCGGCCTGCGTGTCAATCCCTTGTCCGATCATCTTGAAATTGACGGCACTCCAATATCGCTGCTGCGTGAGGAGCAGCTGACGTTGCTGCTCCATAAGCCGCCCAAGGTCATGACGACGTTTGACGATCCGCAGGGGCGCCCCACCGTGCTGTCCCTCCTGCCTCCGGAAGTCAGGGCGCAGCGTCCCGTTCCCGTGGGCAGGCTGGATTTCATGTCCGAAGGGTTGTTGCTCATGAGCACGGACGGGGAATTGACCCACCGCCTTACCCACCCCCGCTATCATTTGCCGAAGATCTATCACGTATCGATTTACGGCAGGGTGCATGATCGCAGTCTGGACATCATGCGCAAGGGGATGCTGCTGGCCGACGGTACAAGCCTGGCTCCGGTACAGGTCCGCGTGCTTGAGCAATCACGGAAGAACACTCTGTTGGAACTGAGGTTGGTGCAAGGCGTGAACCGCCAGATCAGAAGAATGTGCGCGGATTTCAAATATAAAATCAATTTCTTGCGTCGAGTGGCGCAGGGGCCGCTTTGTCTTGGCGATCTGCCCCAGGGACGGTGGAGAATACTGAACGCGAGCGAACTGACTGCGTTGCGACGCAGTGTCGGCCTACTCTGATGTTATTTTTTGTGGGATATTTTTTTCCCGACTTTTTATTGACTTTTTCATGAAGTAATAATTCTGTTTATTATAGTATAGACATTGTTTGTATTTTTTTTAGACTTTTGATTTACTTTTAATAACTGTTGTTTTTTGCCTTATAATTTGATTATTATGTCCATTGAACTGGGATGGCGTGTTGCGGCGATGCGGGGAATGCATATTAATCGCTGCAATAACAAAATTGTGGTTGAGGGCATAGTAAAGACTTTTCTCGTCTTCGTCGCATAAAGACTTTACCGTCTGGCAATGCCCTCGGAATGTCATGTGGGGTGACGATTCATGTACCGGAGTATGGTTGTGCTCGCGGCCGTGGTATTGTGTTGTGCAACGTGCAGTACAGGACAAAAGTATGACTACGCCTTGCTGCAACAGCCTTCTTTTCTCAAGGATGGTGGGAAAGGCGTAACAGGCGCCGTTCCTCAATCAAAAGCGCGCCTGGATTCTGTTACTCCACAACGTACAAGCGGCTACTCCTCCACGGTGTTGGCGCTGCCTGCCGCGTTGCCGCAAAAACATGCACCGCTTACCTCTTTGAAAAGCAAAGGCGCCCTCTATTCCGATCTGAATTCGGTTCCCGGTCCCGGATGTTCAACGCGGGAACAACGGTTTAATTTGTATTTTGCCACCGGCGGAACGGAATTCGCGGCAGAGAGCAATAAAGATCTCTTGCGTATCAGTGCGTTGCTGCGCAACAACCCCGCAGCCGCAGTTATAATTGAAGGACACACGGACAGCAGGGGCGATGCCATGCGGAATTTGAGCCTTTCCATACGCAGGGCCGAATATGTACGCACCCTCCTCGCACGTGAACACGGCATTTCCCTTTCGCGAATACAGGCTTTGGGTCTTGGCGAAAGCGCCCCTTTAATGAGCAACGATACCGGCATGGGGCGCGCGAAAAACAGACGTGTGGCGATCCGCATCGACTTTCCCACAACGCCGGCACCGCGGGCGGTTCCGGTTGTGACGCATGATATTCCCCAAAAAGGTGAATCACTCACGACGCCCTCTCAAACCTCTTCTCCTGATCCCAACGAAGCGGCGGACGTTCCATTGTCCGGAAAAATGCAACAAAAACAGCCCGCCGCAATGAATGCCGTTTCGCAAAATAGGGTCCACTCCGTCAATGCGCCGGCTGCATCGGTGCACTATACGCCTCTGCCGGAGAACTCAAAAACGCAGTCCCCCCCTCCTTCTTCCCAACGGCTAACAGGACGCTATCACGTACAAGAGAAAACCGAAGACACGTTCTCGGCAGCACCGGCGCGCGATTCCACTATTGAAATCGCAGCGGTGGGAGATATCATGATGGGGTCCACCTGGCAGGGGAACCATCTGCCTGAAAACGACGGCCGCGACCTTTTTAGGGACGTGGCCCCGCTCTTTCAGGGGGCTGATGTCGTTTTCGGCAATCTGGAGGGGCCGTTGATTGACGACGGAAGCGGTCGGAAATGCCGCCCGGGCGCTTCCAACTGCTATGAATTCCGTATGCCCACACGTTATGCGCAACATTTACAACGAGCTGGTTTTACAACTCTCTCCATTGCCAATAATCATGCGCACGATTTCGGACCACAAGGGCAAGAGAGCACCATCGATACGTTGCGCCAACACGGCATATCACCGGCGGGTGGTGAGGCAATTGCAAAATTTAACATCAAAAACAAACGGATAGCCATCGCAGGTTTCGCACATACTGGACGAAGGTACGCCTACCCTCTTCAGGATATCGCCGGAGCCAGACGCATTGTGCAACGCCTCAAACAGGAGCATGATCTGGTCATTGTCTCTTTTCACGGGGGAGCTGAAGGACCACAGGCGGCACAGGTCTTCAACCGGACGGAATATTTCTGTGGAGAAAACCGCGGCAACGTTGTTCAGTTCGCTCACGCCGTCATTGATGCCGGAGCTGATCTGGTCTTGGGGCACGGTCCTCACGTGTTGCGCGCCATGGAACTCTACAAGGGCAAACTGATCGCCTATAGCTTGGGAAATTTCTTAACCTACAAACTCTTCAATACCAGAGGATTGTGTGGACAAAGCGTAATTTTACGCCTGAGTCTGGATCCGGAAACCGGCGCTTTTCGCAAAGGCAGTCTCACGCCTCTTTTGCTGACGGATAACGGATTGCCCAGGAAAGACAAGGAGATGAGCGCGGTACAACAGGTCATGCTTTTGACCAGAAACAATTTTTCTCACAACGCTCTTAATTTCCTCAATGATGCCGGGAAAGTGGCTTTGTCCAACTAGATGTTGTCTGGTCTGATCCTTGCATTGATTTTTTCAAGATCAATAAAGGAGGCAGCCATGGGACAACATGAGAATCGTCACACATCCGGCACCAGGTACGACCGTAGCGACCACGGCACGGTTGAGCAATGGCATGCCATTGATATGGAAGATATTGCCGTGACTCCCGGCGCTCTTGAAGCCATAAAAGGGGCCGCCCGCCAAATACTGCCGCAATACGTGCCTTCCGCGGCATTACGGCAAATGACCATTGCCGACAGCTTGGCGCTTTTCACACAGCGCGTTTTTTGGGGAGAAACCAGCGGCAAACTTTTCATTTGCTCGGAGCTTGGCGATAAGCAAATCTGCCTGGATATTCCTTCCGGACATTGGCAATTTCGCGTTACAGGAATGATGCACTAGGGCCTGTTTCTAAATTATTTCAACCAAATTAAACATGCGGCAATGAAGATCA
>CAZFCK010000069.1:0-20538 GCA_964517355.1 uncultured Desulfovibrionaceae bacterium
TAGATATTGTATTATTTTTGAGATTGTCCCAAGCAGGGTAATTCCTTCTGCGATGTAGAAAGGACTGCCTTTCGCCGACACTATGAACAGGAAACGGTATTACAATCTATCACTTTGATTTTTGATGTTTTTTGTGGAACGGTCCTCCCGACTCGGTTTATTTCAGAAACACGCTCTGGAAGCTTTGCATATTATTTTCCAGTGGAGAGCTTTTCTGAAGAGAAATTCTCCCCGCTGAAATACCGTTGCGGACTCCACGCATTTTTCCTTGTACGGGCTTGCCAGTCTGCCCGCCACTTGCGTACAACCACCACAACAACGGTGCGCAACCCTTTCCTTGCGCGCCCCATCACCTTTGAGGTTGTTTGCATGAGTGGAATCCATCTGGGTAAAACCGCCCTTGCGTTACTCATCCCGGCCGTGTTCTTTTTCGGTCTTTTCATGTTCGGTGCGGGATTTCTTTCCGGTTCCTTTTATACGGAGCGCAGCACGCCTACGGAAACCGTAATCCGTCAGGATCAGGCCAAATCCTCCACACTGGAAAGCCTGCGGCAGCAAGGCGGGCAGGAGAAACAGGACGAGGCGGAATCCCTGGCCCAAACCACCGGCAGTCTGGAAGAACAAACCGCCGCGCAGGGCGACGGCCAGCCTCTCCCCCCGGAATCCCCGGCCGAGGAACCCGAAACGGACAGCACCGCCCGGGAGCGCGCGCTTGCGGAACTACGTGCGGGGCAGGAGACCGAAGCCCCCATCGAATCCCGGGAAACGCCCCTGGAGTCAGAGCGGGAAACGCCCGCGTCACAGCCCGAAACGCCCGCGTCGCAGCCCGAAACGCCCGACACGCCGGGGCCGTTCACGTTTCAGGTCGGCGCGTTCCTCATTGAGGGCAATGCCGCTGAGCTGGCCGCCACGCTTATCAGCCGCGGTTATGAAGCCTGGGTGGCGGCGGAAAAGGACGCTGAAGGCAGATTATGGCACTTTGTTCGCGTGGGTCGCTATCAAAACCGGGAAGAAGCCATGTCGGCGGCCGCCGCGTTCCGCCAACGCGAAAGCATCAACGCCGTGCCCGTGCCGCTGACCAACGGACAGGGACGCGGGGGGCAGAGCGAAGCCACCGGTTCCAGACAACCGCTGTTCATGGTTTACGCCGGCGCGTACAGCAACGTGCAGGCCGCGCGCGACGCGGCGCAGGCCCTGCTCGGCCAAGGATTCGTGCCCTGCGTGGCCACCATTGTCGACGCCCAGCACCAGACATGGCATCTTGTGGAAATCGTGGAATTTCCCACCCGCGCCGAAGCCGAGCATTTCATGCAGCAAAGCGCGCAGCGCGGCGCGGGGATCGTGCTCAAACTGCGAGAGCTCGAAGCCAGGGCCGTTACGGCAAAGCACTGCTTTTAGCCCATATTTGCTTTGGAAAAGGGTCTTCCGAACCCCACACGATTTTTTGACTGGCTCAACTCATGAGCATATTGAAAATGTTACGCATGCCATTCACGGGTCCGGGGCGGATCGCCCGGGCGGCGCGCGTCATCACAACATGACATTTCAAGCAGTCGCTTATGTTGCATAGCACTTCGCACAAAGTATTCCAGACTGACGGACAAGCGCCATGGGGCGCGTTCGCGCGCGGCTTCTTTACCGCTTTCGCCGCGCGCCCTTGGTCCCCACCGCAGGCACTGCTCGTGGCGCTGCTGTGCCTCTTGCTCTGCGTGTGCGGCTCCGCCCGGCTCCTGGCCGTGCCCGTGGTGCAGACCATAAAGGATTCCGTTCACCTGCGCTCCCGCGCCACGGCCGACTCGCCTTCATTGGGCATTTTGCTCAAGGGGCAACCCCTGATCATGCTTGAGCGCCTGCAGCCGCAAGGCGAGGAAATGGACTGGCTATACGTGCAGACATCCGAAGGCCGCAAAGGCTATGTGCGCGAAGACATGCTTTCCCCGGTTCATGAGGCCCCTGCCCCGGAGCAGGACATTATCGGAGAGGGCGAACCCAACAATTACGACGAGGCCATGGTCGTGGACGCGCCCCTGCTCTCGGACGCGCCTGAGATTCAGGACGTCCCCTCTCCCGCATCCGCTCCACCTTCTCCAAATGAACCGGAGATCATGGAGGAGCAGGCCGCCTTATCCGAAATGGAGATGGAGGAGCAGGCCGCCTTATCCGAAATGGAGCAGGAACTCGATCAGGCCGTGGCAGCGAAGGACAACGTCAATCTCAGGCAGGGCCCTTCCACGGACACGCCGTCTCTGGGCAGATTGCCTTTGGGGCACCCCGTGACGGTGCTCCAGCGCACCCCCGCCCTCCCCGGACAACCGGGATGGCTGCGTGTGGCCCTGCCCGACGGACGCCAAGGCTATCTCCGGGAAGATATGGCCGCGCTTTCCGGCACGCCGCAGCCCTTTGCCGCCCCCCCTGTTGTGCAGCGAGTTGTGCATGCCGCTCCTCCCGTGGGGGAGCCCGCGTATGTTGCCGCCCCCGCTGCCGTGTTGCGTGCCGCGCCTGACGCGGGCGGCGCGCCGCTGGCCGCGCTCCGCTTGAATCAAACCATTTTCATCCGGAACCGGCGTCTGCAGGAAGCGTTGCGCGGCGAAGAGTCCGTTGTTGCCCAGGCCGAAGGAGAGCAGCCTTCGGACGCGCCACAAGAAGACGAGAATGGGAGCCTGGAGGATGGCGGCGGCCGCAACCGCAACCGCTGGCTGCTCGCGGAAACCATCGACGGCGTGCAGGGATATCTGCCCCAAACCGATGTGGGGCGCGTGCGGCTTGAACTCCTGCTACGGGAGAAGCTCCTCGTGCTTTGCCAAGGAACGCTGGAACTTGCGCGGTTCAAGGCGGAGCTATGCCTCCCGGCCGGAGCCCCAGGACTCGAAGCGGCGAGCGTGCCGCAACAAGCCCCTGATAACGGCGCGCAGGAACTCCCGTCTGAGGAGCGCGGCGACGCGGAGAGCCAGACCCGGCTTCCGGCTGCGCCGGCGGCGTCATCCTTCCCCACGCCTGGGCGCTACACGCTCTTCCAAGGCCAAGACGACACGCTGGTGCTGGGATTCCCCACAGCCAAGGCCGCACGCACGGGGCTCCAGGAACAGCGCCTGGGCTACGCCTCTTACGCGCGCATCATCCACGCGCTGCATCAGGGGCAGTTGCCGCCGCAAAACACCCCTCTGGGGCAGGCGCCCCGCATCGCCTGCGTTTCCGGAACGGAGGAGTGCCGCAAGCGCTACCCGGGCGGGGCGATTCTCCTGGACACGGCGGACCTGGAGTCCTTGCGCGAGCGTCTTCCCGGCCATGCCCGTCTCGACGTGTATCTTTCCGCTTCGCAACGGGCGGCCATGAGCACGCCGCAATACATTTCATCGCAACTGGTGGCTTCCATGTACGGACAACTGGAGCACCCCGCCCACTATTCCCCGGACGCGGTTTCCATTATCCCCATGCCCTACCCCATGGGGGATATCCCGCAAAGCAAGGCCTTGTGCGCCGATGTCGTGATCCGCTCCCTGCGCAAGGTGGGGCTTGATCTTCAAGCCCTGGTGCACGAAGACATCATCACCGCCCCGGATGCGTACGGGGAGTGGTGCAACACGCCGAACCCGAACATCGACCACCGCCGCGTGCGCAATCTGGAGACATGGTTCCGCCGCCATACCTATCCGCTGCCCCTGGATCTGGTGGAGGCCCTGGACAGTTTCCAGCCGGGCGACATCGTGTTCTTCGACACCGGCGTACCCAACGGCACCCCTTTCGACCATATCGGCCTGTTGAGCATGCAACGCTCCCATGGTCTACCCACGGTCTTCACAGTTTGGGACAGGGGGTACCAAACGCAGAACATGCCCCTTTTGGGGCGTGCCTCTCCGGAACTCGCGGGGCGTTACCGCCTGGCGCACCCCTACGAGTATCAGTAAATCGGTGAGATAAATAATAACGCCAGGACCATTGGCGGGTAAAAACGTTCAACCCCGGCGGGAATCACAACAATCACGCGAACAGGGGGCGTTGCATCAACATATGCAAATAACTGTCCGCGTCCCGCTGGAGTTCCCGCAGGCGGCCGCTCAGGTTTTCATGCGGCTCGTTGTTCATGAGGGCGACCTGTTCAGGCCGCACCACGACCACGGCGTCCACCGCCGGCAGCAGCACCAGGCAATGCCCCGAGGGCACGGTTTGCAAGACTTCGCCGATCTGATCGCAGCCCTTTATCAGCACCATGTCACCCCGCGCAGGCACACCCATCTTTTGCTCCGTCGCAGCGCCTTTTCCACAGGAAAAGGGTAAGATAGCGTCGAAATCTTGACTATGGCGGCACATTGCCGGCATATCGCCGACTATTGATGCAACAATCAAACCAACAGCACCCGAACTTATGACACCCGTTCTGCATTACCGGGTTGCTCTTACGGATTCTTTCCGTTATTTTAGCATTTGGAACTATTGCCCGCATATTCTGCGGGTCCATCCGGCAATCTGTTTCCCTGCGAGGAGGAGGATGACACGCTGCTTTTTCATTTTCACGGCCTTGTGTCTGCTTGTGGTATGCGGTTGTCAGCCCAAGCGGCAGGACATGAACTACTATCACCCCCACAAGCCGTTCAACCAATGGGAGATAGATCTCGATCATTGTCGATACAGCGTCAGCGCGCTCCAGAAATCAGACAGACTACAAGAGGGGAGCTTCGCGGAAGGCGTGGAGCATTGCATGAAAGCCAAAGGCTATGTGTACGGCTACGCTCCCTACCCGAGTCCGCCCACGGCCGATGATCTCTATTATCCGCCGGAAGGCACCGTATTCACTCTGTTGGACAGCACGTGGCACACCACCGCCCTTGCGCGGAAAAGGGCCACGTATCTGGAATCCACAGGGGTCTGGAGCACGATGGTGCGCTCGTGGGATTCCGGCACGGCAGGCGTGTGGCAGCAGGTTCTTGTGGGCGGCTACGATACCGTTTACGAAGCCCGGCGCGCCTTGCAGCGTCTTAAACGGTCCCACGGATTGAACAATCTTAAAATCGTCATCCGCTGATCAACTTCCGCTCCGGCCTCCAGATCATGCAACTGTTACGTCACCTCAGCATCCGTAAGCGCATCTTTCTCATGCTGGTCCTGCTGGTGTCCGTCAATGTCGCCGGAGCCGTGGTCACTCTGCTCTACGCCTACAAGACGCAAAATCTCTACCAGGAGTCCATAGCCCGCGACCTCGCCGCGCTCACCGCAGCGCAGATGCTGGAAAACGCGCTGGCCGAGCAAAAAGGGCTCGTCACCTATTATTTTCTCAGCCACAACCTGAACTGGCTGGAACAGCTCGAAAAACATGAAAAGGACTTCCAGACCTGGCTGGTGAAGGCGCGCGACACCTGCACCGCGGAAGAGGGACGCGGCATCCTCAATCGCATTGAATCCCTCTACATCCATTACACCTTTTCCCGCGGCAAAGTGATCGATCTCTACAAATCCGGCAAGGAAGACGAGGGCGCGGCCATGCATCCCCAGGTTCGCGAACAGTTCTTCACCCTCTACAATCTTTGCGATGAATACAAGGGACTGCACGAACGCCAAATCAGCTTGAGCGCGAAAACCTACCAGCGCGCAGCCAAATGGGTGACATTGCTGGCCTGGGGCGCCATGCCCTGCTCCGTACTGTTGGGAGTGTTTCTCGCCTGGGTCTTTACCAGCGAAATCATCATTCCCATCCGCAGACTGGCTTTCGGCGAGGCTTCGAACAACCAGGCGGCCAACGGCGACGAGGTCAAGGCCCTGAGTGAAAAGATGCACGCCCTCATGCAAAACGTGGACAAGGTGCAGTCCAAGCTGGATCGCAGCCGGGAGCAAATGCTGCAAACAGAGAAACTGGCCATGGTCGGCAAAATGGCCGCCGGCATGGCCCACACCATCCGCAATCCCTTGACCTCGGTTAAAATGCGGCTCTTCACGCTGGAGCGCGGATTGCGTCTCGAAGCCCAGCAGAAAGAGGATTTCGACGTCATCAGCGAAGAAATCCGCCATATAGACGCCATTCTGCGCAACTTTCTGGAATTTTCCCGGCCGCCGAAATTGCAGATGCAGCCCATGAGTCCCTCCGACGTGGTGGACATGACCCTGCAATTGCTGCGGCACCGCCTGGATTCCTACAACGTGACGGTGACCGTGAACCGCACGGAGCGCCTGCCCCAGGTCATGGGCGACCCCGATCAGATAAAAGAGGCGATTATGAACATCCTGCTCAACGCCTGCGAAGCCATGGGCGACAAAGGGGGGCAGATCGTCATCTCCGAGGAAAAGGGCGTTGTGGAACCCTGGGGGCGCGTGGCCATCGTGCGCATCAAGGACAACGGCCCCGGCATACCGGTCAAGATCCGCGAACAGATCATGGAACCCTTTTTCAGCACCAAGGAAGACGGAACAGGCCTGGGCCTTTCCATTGTCAAACGCATCATGGAAGAACACGGAGGCTGGGTGCACCTGCATTCCCAGGAAGGCGTGGGCGCGACCTTTATCCTGGGCCTGGTCTGCAAGGAAAAAGAAGCGTGGCTAAGATCCTGATCGTGGACGACGATCCGCAACTCCGCTTCAGCTTTGAACGGCTGCTGCAAAGCGAGGGACATGAGCTGTTTACCGCCCCAAGCGCGGAAAAGGGCATAGAGATCGTGCGCCAGGAGCAGCCCGACCTGGTCATACAGGACCTCAGACTGCCCGGAATGGGGGGGCTGGAGGCCTTTTCACGCATGCGCGAGATCGACCCCAAACTTTCCGTCATCATCATGACCGCCTTCGGCACCACTGAAACAGCCATTGAAGCCACCAAGATGGGCGCTTTCGACTATGTGCTCAAACCCTTCGACATCCCCGACATTCTCGAGGTCATTGAAAAGGCCATCGAGGCGGGGCGCTTCATGCGCAAAAAAGTCAAGGTGGACACCGCGGGCAACGACGAACCCCAGACGGATCTGCTTCTCGGCCGCAGCAGCCAGATGCACGAACTCTACAAAGCCATCGGCAGGGTCGCCCCCACCGACGCGACAGTCCTGATCATGGGCGAATCCGGCACCGGCAAGGAACTGGTGGCCCGTGCCATCTACCAGCACAGTCTGCGCGCCGCCGCTCCCTTTCTGGTCATCAACTGCGTGGCCATACCTGAAACGCTCCTGGAAAGCGAACTCTTCGGCTATGAAAAGGGCGCGTTCACCGGAGCCTCCACCCGGCGTGTGGGAAAAATTGAACAAGCGAACAAAGGTTCTGTTTTCCTGGACGAAATCGGAGACATGCCCCTTGGGATTCAGGCCAAAATCCTGCGGCTGCTGCAGGAGCGCCATATCGAACGCCTTGGCGGACGCGGCACGATCCCCGTGGACGTGCGCATCATCGCGGCCACCAACCGCGATCTGGCCAAGGCCGTGGAGGAGGGGCGCTTCCGTGAAGACCTCTACTACCGGCTCAACGTGGTGACGCTTGAGCTTCCGCCCCTGCGTGAACGCAAGGGCGACATTCCGCTGCTCGCCGAATATTTCCTCAGACGTTACGCCAGAGAAGCGAAGCAGGACGCTCCGGGACTGACCGAGGCCGCGCTGCATGTGCTCGAAGCGCACAACTGGCCGGGAAATGTGCGCGAACTGTCCAATACCATGCATAAGGCCCTGATCTTCAACCGGGGGGCGCCCCTGGAACCGGAAGACATGTCCAGAGCCATGGGCATAGCCGAAAGCGGCCCCACCGCTCCCTGCCAATCCCGTATGGAGGACATGCTCCGCCAATGGCTGCATGACGAACTTGCCGCGGGCAGCCGTAAACGCCCCTTGGATGAACTCTGCGGTTATTTCGAGCAAATGGTCATCAGCGAAGCCCTTGTCCTGACGGGGGGCAATCGCACCCGCGCGGCCAAGCTGCTGGGACTCTCCAGGCCCACCCTTTTGGCCCGCATTGAAAAATACGGCCTCAAAGTCGAAACCAACATCTCCAGCTGACCTCGCCCTTCCCCGCCGTTTTTTACAACACGTAAAAAATGCTGACAGCATTTTTCACGCCCCGAGTCATTTCTAAAGAAATGCTGGATAATTTAATGAATAATCTTAAATAATTACCAAAATTCGCAATTCGTGATTTTTGGCACGTGATTTGCCTTTTAAGTGGTGAAACCACGAGGAGAGCAATCGCCGTGAAAAAAAACTCACATTCCACCATTCTTTTCGCAGAGCGAAACCCAAATGTGCGTGAGCTGATCCAACGCGAACTGCTCAACGAGGGATACGCCGTGCTGACGGTCAAGGATGGCAAGGAACTGTGTGCGGTTCTTGAAAAGGAAAACCATCCCGATCTGGTGCTTCTTGATCCCGATCTGCCCTATCTGGGAATGGAAGACGTGCAGCATTGCCTGCTGCGGCGCACCGTAACCCTGCCTTTGGTTGTGTACGGCTTTGCCGGAGAAAGTCTGCCCCATATCCTGGGATCGCGAACCTTCACTCACGTGACAAAGGACGCCGACCCCCAGGATTTAAAAACCACGGTGCGTAGCGTGCTCAAAACCCGCGCTTTGGGCCAGGGTTGATACCGGGGAAGGGGAAGGGGAAATGAAACACCACGTATCATATACCTCACTCGCGCGCCGCATAAGCGTGCTGGTCATCACGGTTTCCCTCGCGCCCCTTCTTCTTCTTTCCTTTCTCACCGCGTACCAGTTCCACACGGCCTACAAGGCCAAGGTGTTGGCCCATATCGAAGAAATAGTCGCCAAGCACCGGCAGCACATCAACAATTTTCTTCAGGACAAGCTCTCCGAAATCCAGGTGCTGGCTGAAAGCCTCGATATGGCGCAGCTGTCCGACCCGAACTACCTTGAAAAGCTGCTTGTGCGCCTGCAAAAGCACTACGGAGCCTCCTACGTGGACCTGGGCTTTGTGAACTCCGACGGCGATCAGATAGCCTATGCCGGACCATTCAAACTGGAGCACGCCCATTACTCCAAGTCGGACTGGTTCAACGCCACCATGGAAAACGGATATTCCCTGAGCGATGTCTTTCTGGGACTGCGAGGCCTGCCCCATTTTATCGTGGCCGTGAAGTACCCCCATGCCGACCACAACTATATTCTCCGCGCCACCATCGATTTCGAAGCCTTCAACAGGCTGGTGGAGGACATCCGCCTGGGCAGCACCGGGCTGGCCTTTATCATCAATCGCAAGGGCGCGTTCCAGACAACGCCGCGCTTCGATCTTTCAGGGTCGGTCCCCTTCTACCTCGACCTCATCGACGAACAAATGGCCGAGCAGCGGCAAATCCGCAAGGAAACAGGCAAAGCGCCGGCCGTGCATGCATTTATACGTCCGAAGCCAATTGGCGGGGGCGAAGCCATCTTTGTCACGGCCTCGCTCAAAAACGGCGACTGGACCCTCGTATACCAGCAAGACACAGAGGACGCTTTCCGTGACTTGTTCAAAACCCGCGACCTCGCCATGAGCATTCTTCTCATCGGCTCGTTCCTGATCATGGCCACCGAACTCCTCATCGCCAAGCGCATTGTGGACCATATCTCGCGCAGCGAACGGGAAAAGGAGTTGATGAACGAACAGATGATCGAAGCCGGCAAAATGGCCTCCCTTGGGGAGCTGGCCGCGGGCATCGCCCATGAGATCAACAATCCCGTGGCGGTGATGGTGGAAGAGGCCGGGTGGGTGGAAGACATGGTGGGTGACGAACCGCACCCCACCAAAAAAACCAACGAAGAGATAATGCGTTCGCTCAAGCAAATCCGCATCCAGGGGGCGCGATGCAAGGAAATCACCAAAAAGCTCCTGAGCTTTGCGCGCAAGACGGACTCGCGGCGCAAGGAGATCCAGCTCAACGACTTGGTCATGGAAGTGGTTTCCCTCACCGATCAAAAGGCGCGCTACGGCAACATTACCGTCCATGTGGACCTGGAACACAGCTTGCCCCTTGTCTCGGTTGCGGAATCGGAAATGCAGCAGGTGCTTCTCAATCTCATCAATAACGCCGTGCACGCCATGGAAGAAAAGGGCGGGGAGATCTACGTCTCCACCCGGAGAAAGAACAATATGGTCGCGCTGGTGTTGCAGGATACCGGATGCGGCATTCCTGAATCCATTTTACCGCGCATTTTCGAACCATTTTTTACGACAAAGCCCGTTGGCAAAGGTACGGGCCTTGGCCTCTCCATCTGCTACGGCATCGTTAAAAACATGGGCGGCGACATCCTCGTGGAGAGCGTGGTGGGCACGGGAACCACCTTCACCATTCTGCTGCCTCTGGTTACCAGCGCCCCCTCTGCCCAAACCGGGACCGGCACCTTACAAGCCGGCGCCATCAAGAGGTAGCCATGAACACTGAACAGGAAAGCAACGGCGCACCGATCAAGATACTTCTGGTGGATGACGAAGTCCGCTTTGTCGAAGTGCTGCAAAAACGGCTCAACAAGCGAGGCCTCGAAACGCAGATAGCCTTTTCCGGGAGCGAAGCCATTTTGCTGCTGCGGGCCAGTCTGTTCGATGTTGCTGTCCTGGACCTGAAAATGAAAGATATGGATGGAATAGAAGTCCTTAAAGTTTTCAAGAAAATGGATCCGGATATGCCAGTTATCATCCTCACCGGCCACGGATCGGAACAGGCCGCCGTGGAAGGAACGCAGTACGGCGCTTTTTCCTACCTGATCAAGCCGTGTGATTTCAACGAGCTGCTGGATGCCATACGCAAGGCGGCTCATAGTGGGAGGGTCTCGTAATGGACAGGTTCAGTGTTCTAGTCGTGGATGACGAAACGGATTTCCGCACCCCGCTCATCAAGCGCCTGAACAAGCGAGGTTTGAACGTTGATGGCGTGGGTACCGGAGAAGAGGCCCTGACCTTTCTCGCAAAAAACAATGTGGACGTGGTGCTGCTCGATGTCCGCATGCCCGGCATGGGGGGAGAGATAACCCTTGCGGAAATCAAACGGCTGCATCCCTCCATCGAAGTCATCATGCTCACGGGGCACGCCGATTTGCAGTCGGCCATCAAAGGCCTGGAGCTGGGGGCCTTCGACTACCTGATGAAGCCCATGGAAATTGATGAAATCACTTACAAACTTCAAGACGCCTTTAAGCGTAAGAGTCTGAAAAAACGCAAAAGCGACGCGGAGAACGGTGGATCTCGGAGCTGAGCCAACGTGTTTTATAAACAAGGCATGAATATGACAAACAGAATCATTTTAAAAAGCGCACTGATCGACAATGCAGGCCGCGGCCTTGGGCAACGGCCAGAAGCATATGGCAAAGGCAATATTCAGACGCCATGTGGTGCCGGAATATTTAACGTGTTGTTTCGTTCGTCTGGTAAACGGTAAAACCCAAAGAGGAGTTTCCTTCATGAACTTCCCGCGCAAGGTGTTCGAGTTTCTGAAGGCGGCCTCCATTCACCACGCTCAGTGGGATATGGAGGTTTCCATGTCAATCCTGCAGAATCGAAAAAAACTGTTATTTCTGCTGGTGCTCTTGCTGCCCATCCTGGGCGTGAGTTTTGTGGAAGCCGGTGATTTTCTCGGAGGCAAGACTGCTTATGCCCCGGCCTTCTACACCACGCAGATTTTTGTGGCCTCCATCTTCGTGGGGCTCATCGCCGGTCTGATCACGGGCTGCATCGGCGCAGGCGGCGGCTTCATCATCACCCCCGCGCTCATGGCCGCGGGCGTCAAAGGCATCCTGGCCGTGGGCACGGACTTGTTCCACATTTTCGCCAAGGCCATTATGGGCACCACGGTGCATAAGAAGCTGGGCAACGTCTCGGTCAAGCTGGCCATCGCCTTTCTCGTGGGCGCCAGTGGCGGCACGTTTATCGGGGGCTACATCAACAAAACCCTCTACAACAAAGACCCGCTGCTTTCCGAGATGTTCATCAGTTCCATTTACGCCATTCTGCTCGGCTTCCTGGGCATCTACGCCATGACGGACTTCATCCGCTCTTCCCGCGCCCAAAAGAAGCAAGCCCAGAGTGGCGGCGACGCGCACGGCGGCCCCAGCGAGACCACGTCCCTGGCCGCTTCGCTGCAAAATCTGAAAATTCCGCCCATGATCAGCTTTGACGAGGATCTGGTTCCCGGCGGCCGCAAGCTTTCGGGCTGGGTCGTCGCCGCCGGCGGCGTGTTTGTGGGGCTTTTGGCCGCCATCATGGGCGTGGGCGGCGGTTTCGTCACCTTCCCCATGTTCGTGTACGTGTTCGGCGTGTCCTCCATGACCACGGTGGGCACCGATATTCTGCAAATCATCTTCACCGCCGGTTTGGCGTCCATCTCGCAGTACGCCATTTATGGATACGTTTTCTACACCCTGGCCATCGGCATGCTCGTGGGCTCCCTGCTCGGCATTCAGGTCGGCGCCCTGACCACCAAGGTGGTCAAAGGCATCCAGATCCGCGGGTTTTACGCCGTGGCCATCCTGGCCGGTTTCGTGAACCGCGCCAGCACCCTGCCCAAAAAGCTCGTGCAGATGGAAATGATCGACCTGCCCATGGGCATTGTCAGCGGCATCGAATATGTCGGCAACATCGTGTTCTGGGTCGCTGTGGGACTTTTCGGTTTATGGATCTTCAGCAAGTTCTTTGCGAACTTGGGCAAGCTCAGAGAGGAGGGCTAAGACCATGGCCATTACCAACAAGAAAAAATTCACCATGGGTTTTATGCTCATGTCATCCTTCCTTGTCATCTTTGTCCTGATCTTCGTGCCCTTTGATTTCTTCGGCGGCAAAAACAGCCTGCATTGGGCGGATGAACTGTTCAACAAACTGTCCAAGGGATCATCCTATTTCATCCCTGTCGCCCAGACCGAAGCCGAAAAGTACAAAGGCAAAGAGATCGATCTTACGATCAAGTTCAAGGAAGCGGCCAACGCGCAAAAGGCCATCACCATGCTCAACGCCATTGGCCTGCAAGCCAAGGCGGAAACCGCCGATACCCTGGACTGGTCCGGCGACCTGCACAAGCTGCTCGCCGCCGTGCTGCAGGATGCCGACGCCATGTACAACAACAACTCCAAACCCCTGGAAGAGGCTTACGGTTTCGACGGCAAAGAGGCGATGTCCTTATGGTGGAAGATTCTCACCAATTCCGTTATCCCCATGCAGAAGAAGAAGCTTGTCGAAGAAGCCAACGCCGTGAATCTGGTGATCAAAAAGGCTGTGGAACCCGCTTACAACTTCTACGGCATCGAGGCCGAAAGCGTCAAAACCAAGGCGCTCACGGTCACGTTCCTCCTGGTCTTCTACGTCATCTACACCCTGTGGTACGGCTTCGCCATCTATGACCTCTTCAACGGCATAGGCTTGACCATGACCAAGTCCAAGGTAAAGAAGGAAGTGTAACCGCGGAGATAATGAATCGCCCCCAAGGCAGCCGCGTTGCGCTGCAAAAGGCGCACGCGGCTGCCCCCCTTATGGGGCGCGGCAATGATGCCTGCCGGAGCCGTCTCCGGAGCAAACGATCAACTTGAACGGCCAGGACGCGCACCCTTGCCCCTCGGGGAATGCACGTCTCATTGCTCCCCGCGTCCACCCCTCACATATTGGACGCGGGGGCCTTTTCGGACGGGAACCGCGCCCGCCGCACCCCGGTTGAACGTCCAGGCGGCCGCGAGGCATGGACTATGGCATTGTTTTCCCGAATCAAAGGCCTGCTGGGGCTGAAAAGCGAATCCCCGGCCCAGCGAACCGAGCGCCTTCGCGAAGATTTCCAAACGCGCTACCACCATTTCCAGCTGCTCCTGACCTCCAACAACAGCGCCCTGGACACCATGACCCGCATTCAAAACGCGCTGGCGGGGCATGAGCCCTTTTCCATGACCTTTGTGCGCAACGCCTGTACAAACGTTGCGGCCCGCGTTTTCCAAATCGTGCGTCATCTCAACGAACTCAGTCCGGACGCCGGGTATCGGAACCTGCTGCCCCGTTTCCATGAAATCCAGACGCAGATCAATGAAGCCATCGCGCCTCCACCCGTGGACGCCGGCGGCCCCCTCGCGCTTTTTCTGGAGGATGTCGAGCTGAGCCACGCCCGGCAGGTCGGCGCGAAAATGGCCACGCTGGCCCACGCGAAAAACAAGCTGGGCGTTCCCGCGCCCAACGGCTTCGTGCTCACCGCCGCCGCTTACAACCTGTTCATGGCGCACAACGATTTGCAGCAGGAGATAGACCGCAGGCTGCAATCCGCGGAAATCGAAGGCGGCATGGACAAACTTTTTTCCCTGCGCGCGTCGGTACAACAATGCATCACAGCGGCCTCCCTGCCCCGAGAGATTGAAGAGGCCATCGCGCAGGGCTGCGACAGGCTGCGCGACATGGGGCATGAGCCCCTCAGGCTGGCCATGCGCTCCAGCGCTCTGGGCGAGGACGCGCTGGGTTCCAGTTTCGCGGGGCAGTACCGCTCCCAGCTGAACGTCTCACCGGAAAGCGCCTGCCAGGCGTACAAGGAAATCGTGGCCGGCAAGTACACGCTGCAAGCCATGGCCTACCGGCTGCACAAGGGGCTGAGGGATGAAGACGTGGCCATGTGCGTGGGAGTGCTGCCCATGGTGCCGGCCAAGGCCAGTGGCGTGGCCTACAGCCGGGACCCATTGCATATGGAGAGGGACACGGTGCTGGTCAATGCCGTGTGGGGCTTGCCCAAGGGTGTTGTGGACGGCAGCGCCCCCGTGGATGCGTTGCGCCTCGCCCGCGACCCCGGGCATGAAATTCTGCAGCGCGACGTGCCCCGCAAAACGTGGCGTTATGTCTGTCATAACGGCGAAGGGCTGGAGCGTCAGGAGATATCCCCGGACATGGCCGAGGCGGCCAGTCTGGACGACGCCCAGGCGGCGCGCGTGGCGCAACTGGCCCTCTCCCTGGAGCATTCCTTTGGCACGCCCCAGGACGTGGAATGGGTGCTCACGCCGGACAACGAACTGATGCTGCTGCAATGCCGCCCTCTTGCTCCATCCGGTGCGGGCCGGAAAAGGCGGCGGGACGAGCCCGCGGAGTGCGTTGCGCCCGATGCCGCAAACGCGCTGCTGTCCGGCGGCACCGCCGCTTCACCGGGGCTGGTCTGCGGGCCCGTGCATGTTGTGCTCCGTGAAGTGGACGCCTTGAATTTCCCGCAAGGGGCTGTGCTTGTGGTGAGGCAGGCCCTGCCCCGTTGGGCCGCGTTGCTGCCCCATGCCGCGGCGTTGGTGGCGGAACAAGGCAGCGTAACCGGGCACCTCGCCAACGTGGCGCGCGAATTCGGCGTGCCCGCGGTGCTCGGCCTTGAAGACGCGGTTGCCGCTTTGCATTATCAGGACATGGTGACCGTTGACGGCGACAACGGCCTGATTTTTTCAGGCCGGCGGCAGGATTTGCTCGACGCCCGCCCCCAGGCGGAACCGCCCATGCTGGGCACGCCCGTGCATACGATCCTGCAGCAGGCCGCCGAGCATATTCTGCCCCTGAACCTCATCGATCCGGACAGCCCGGATTTCAAGCCGCGCTATTGCCGCACCCTGCATGACCTTACGCGCTACTGCCACGAAAAGGCCGTCATTGAAATGTTCCAGTTCGGCCAGCGCCACCAGTTTCAGGAGCGCTCCAGCCGGCAGCTCTACACCGACGCCCCCATGCAGTTCTGGGTCATGGATCTGGATGACGGCATCGCCCCACCGGCGACTCCGGAAGCCAACTATAAGAACTTCGTGCTGCTGGAGCAGATCGTCTCCGTGCCCATGCTCGCGCTGTGGCGCGGCATCAGTTCCAAGCCCTGGGCCGGTCCGCCGCCTGTGGACGCCAAAGGGTTCATGTCCATCCTCATGGAAGCCACCTGCAACCCGGCCTTGGATCCGGCCATGCCCTCGCACTACACGGCGCGCAACTATTTCATGATCGCCAAACATTATTGCAGCCTGCAATCGCGTTTCGGTTTCCATTTTTCCACGGTGGAGGCCCTTGTGGGAGAGCGCGACCGCGAAAACTCCGTGACGTTCCGCTTCAAAGGGGGGGCCGCCAGCCTGGACCGCCGCATCGGACGCGCCCAGCTTATCGCCGAGGTTCTTGAGCACTACGGATTCCAGACGCACGTGCTTGAGGATTCGCTCACGGCGCGCGCCGAGGGACTCCCCCAGGCGCACATGGAACAACTCCTGGTCATCCTGGGCTTTCTGACCATCCATACCAGACAATTGGACATGGTCATGGCCCAAAGCGGCAGCCATCAAAGCCTCTCGCAGACGTTGCGCAAGGATATCGGCGAAATTTTACAGCGAACACGTGAGGGACGCTCGTAACAGCCATCTGAGCCGAAACTGAAACCGTTACCAACCGGCGAGTCTCCATAATGTCACCAAATACACCGGCGCCAGTTCAGATCACGCCCCCACCCGGCTCCCGCACATGGACACGCTTTGCACACCGCGCCAAATCAGGTATTCCTGTTTCAAGCACTTCATGCATAACGGCAGGCCTGCCTCATCCATTCTTCACCATGTTACCAGGGGGTTCCGCTCAGCCGCCGCACCCGACCCCCAGTGGAGCAACTGCATGAATGAACAGGACCTTACGCAACATCCCCCTCTCACCCCCGGGAAGCCTCCCCATGAGGAATACTGTTTGTGGGAAATGGAATCCATGGAATTCCAGGTGGGCATCGTTGGCAGCGGCCCTGGTTTCATGACCATCTTGGACATCATCTCAAACGAGCAGTACCACGACTTTTTACCCATGATGCGTTTGATTTCCGTATGTGAAATGACCGATGAACGCAAAATGGCCCATGTGCGCGCCAGGGGCATACCAATCTACCCCAGCTGCGCGGCCATGCTGGAGGCGCACCCGAATATTGACCTGATTATCGAGCTGGTGGGCAAGCATACGAGAATACGGCGTATGCGCAATGAACTGCCCGAAAGGATTTCCATGGTGGATCATGTGTCCGCGGTCTTTTTCTGCGGCATGCACAACATGCTCCAGGCCGGATTGCATTGCCGCATGGATCTGGACAGGCACAAGGCCCTGCTGCGCGCTGTGATGGACGAAGTCAATGAAGACATCCTGCTGCTGGACAAGGAACGCCGCGTGGTGGACATGAACAAAAACGTGCGGCAAAGGCTGGCATCCAGTCCCGGCGGCGATAAAATCCTGCAATACGCCTACGGCAAGGAATGCTGGATGGTGCAGACGCAGGAAAACGGCGTGTTCTTTTGCCCGGAGGGGGTGGATCAACACTGTCCCTACGAGGAAACCCTCTCCACAGGCAAAAAAGCGGAAGCCTTGATAACGCGGGTCAATGACGAGGGGCAGCTCGTCTATTACAGAGTCTACAGCTACCCCGTGCATGACTCCAACGACAACATGACCCACGTGCTTATCCTCCGGCGCAACATCACGGCGCGCACACTGCGGGAGCGCCACCAGCAACATCTGGACAAGCTGGCGCTCATGGGCGAACTATCGAGCTATCTGGCCCATGAAATCCGCAACCCGCTGTTCGCCATCGCCGGATTCACCAACTCGCTGCTGCGAGATAAGGACCTCTCCGAAAAACAACTCGAAAAACTCGCCATCATTGCGGAAGAGACAAAACGGCTGGATCACATGCTCAAAAGCATGCTCGACTTTTCCCGTACATCCCGCTCCCCCATGGGCGAATGCAATCTCAACACCGTGGTCGAACAAACCGTGGAACTCATGCGCATCGGCTACGCACCGCAAGGTTTCGGCATCGAATACGAGCTGCATCGCACCCTTCCTTCGGTGCAGGGCGATTCGGAATCCGTGAAGCAGTGCCTGGTGAACCTGATCAAAAACTCCATCGAGGCCATGCCCGAGGGCGGCGAAGTGGTCGTACGCACCGGCATGCAAAACCACTTCGCCTACGTGCAAGTCCAGGATAACGGCCCGGGCATGAGCCCCGAAACCATGGAAAAGGTTTTTTCTCCATTTTTCTCCACAAAACCTCAAGGATATGGCATGGGGCTGGCCATGATCAAGAAAATTCTCGATGAGTTCGGCGGCAACGTCCATCTCGCCAGCACATTAAACCAAGGCACCACCGTGACGCTCAACTTCCAACCCATATTGGCCGACAGCGCATCCCAAGACATTGTCTCCGACATCAACAAAATTATGAATTCAGACTCCGAAAGTGGAGGCGCGCAATGAACAAACACTTACTCCTGACCATCTCCGACGACCATAGCGCTCTCTTCGGCGTTCGTTTTACGGGGTTCTTCTTCGAAAATCTCGATGAACTCCAGATCACCCTCTTCTATACCGCCACCACTCCTGAAGTTGTGCTGCACAACACCACGGACCACCGGCTTTCGGAACAACAGGCCCGCGGCAGGGAAATGAGGGGCAAAGCCGCCCTTGAATACGGCAAGGAAGTCCTGATGCGCCACGGCTTTCTTGAACACCAAATCAACAGTAAACTTTACTTCGGTACGCAGTCAAAAACATCCGATATCATTCTTGAAGCGGACCGCGGCTTGTACGACGCCGTTGTCCTCGGCAGGCGCGGCGTCTCCTGGCTTGAAGAAGCCATGGGCCAAAGCGTGACCCGCGACATGCTGGAGGCCAGCCTTGGCTTTCCCTTCTGGATCTGCCGCCGTCCGGACCCGGAACGCGCCAACGTGCTGCTCTGCGTGGACGGCTCGGCGCCATCTCTGCGCATGACCGACCACGTGGGATTCATGCTCGCGCACCAGCCGCGACACAACATCACGCTGCTCACCGTGAACAACGACAACCTGAACCTGGATACCGAACACATCGTTACCAATTGTAAAGAAATTCTCTATGAAAACGGCATACCCCCCAATCGCGTGACGGCCTGCTCCACAGACAGCGCCAATGTCGCCGCCACCATCCTTGAAATGGCCGACAAAGGAAACTACGCCGTCGTGGCCCTGGGGCGCACAGGCGGCACCTCGCTGCAACGGTTCTTCATGGGCACCACCAGCTCCATTCTGTTCAATCAACTCACCGGAGCCGTGCTCTGGATATGCCATTAGCGCATTTTCGCCTTGAAACAAGGCTCTCCCCTGAAACAATTTCCATTTGTTCCAGGGAAATGCATAAGAGCATCTTGCGCTTTTCAAGCGTGAGATGCTCTAAAGAGCCAGAATGCTCATGCCCATGAGGGTCGCCACCCCGAAGAACACAAGAAACAGCACCACCCATTGCATGACCCACAGCAGCAAGGCCTGGCCCCATCCCACGGCGTATATTTTCATGAAAACCCAAAGCGTCGCGGCCAGGCTGATGATCATGCCCAACAGCGTTCCGGCCAAAGGAATGATGGAAAAAAGCATAGACACCACAAGGGAAACCACTGCGTTGGCGATGACGGCCTTGATGGCCTTGCCGAACGTCGCATTCGGCACCCCGGAAAACGTGGCCGCCATATGCACCAGAAACGCGCTGACCAAGAGTCCCGCGACCGCCAACAACAAAACCAGAAAAAGCATCCCGCTCGCAACTTCCATGCATGCCTCCGATGATCTTCCACAAAATCAACAACAGGTTCTTTCCCTTGAACGCCCCGTATCCAACAGGACGCCGCGCAACCTTCAAGGCGTCGCCCAATCCATCACCCCCCGGCTGAACCCGCACCCCTGACATCCGCGTAGTGCCGGGCGTCGAAACGGCGCACGTAAACATACACCGAGATGCATACGCCCGCCACGATGCCGCCCAGGGCCGCGAACCCCAAGGGGAGCAGCACCAGCAGCAGATCCCACAACCCGGTGAAAGGCCATCCCACGTCGGCCACCAGAAGACGGGGCGTTCCGGCATAGCCCGCGGGTCGCACCGACAGCGTGTATGTCCCCGGCTGCGACACATTGAAGACGGCCGCACGCCGCCAGACCACGTCGCCTATGCTCACCGTCACGGTGGATGCGCTCGTCTGCAACGGCCAGGGGCGCCCCCGGTCGTCGTAAAGCACGACAACGCATTCCTCGCCACGCGCCGTGACCACGCGCAGGCCGTCACCGTACGCCGCGATTGAGGGCGCGTCGTCCGGTGCGAGCACATAGAGCGCGCATGCGCACGGCGCCTCGAAATGAAAGGTGCTGCTGCCGGGCGCCTCCACGTCCAGCGTTTGCTCCTCCAAGAGCTTCACGTAATCCCAGACACGGGGTACGGCATAGGCGGTAAAGGCCAGAGGAAGCCCCAGCCAGAACACGGCCGCGACGGCATAGGCCCAGGCCGCCGGCGGCGCACGCCGCCCCTCTCGATGTTCTCTCTCCCGCATGTCGCTTACCTCGGCAAAATTTCGGAGATTCTCAGGACCGTCTGCAAGGTGGGGTATTTTGGGGCTCCGCCCCAAACCCCGCCGGGAGGAATGCCCTCCTGGACCTGCGAATATCATGAATAAAATATCAATATATAGATAAGCTATCCGAAATAAAACGTTTTGGAGATTCTTGAGAACCTTGATTAAAAGGTTCTCAAGCCGCCGGAGGCCTTACCCCTTAAGCAGCCGAAGGCATACACGTTTCCAAGTCAATACACTCTAGCGCATTTACGCCTTGAAACAAGGCTCTCCCCTGAAACAATTTCCAATTGT